>CAZUHQ010000059.1:0-1967 GCA_964620605.1 uncultured Thalassotalea sp. | reverse complement strand
ATGTACGGTATAGCGAAATTGCAGGAGCATAATTTCGCATATGTACAGGATGTACGGTCAGTCTTTTGTTCCAGACAAAAACTACCTAGTAAGCAATATCACGGTTAGATGGATGTAAAAAAGCGATACTTGTTGAATCACAGAACGTTAACATTAACGATAAGTGCCGATAACATTTTCCACTGTCATAATGCCAAACATTACCTTGCGAATAAAAGATTCAGAGCTGCCAACCAGGTTAAAATTCGGGTGCTGAGACCAAACCTGTTTTAATTTTTTATCGAGCTCGATTGCCGCTTGCTCAGATTCATTTCTCACCGGGTTGTTACTTCTGATGCTTTCGCCAGATCTCGCTGCAGTTTCAAAAAATATCACCGCATCATAACGTGCTAATTCCTGTGCTAATCTGGTATTCATTTGCTTAAAAAAATCTTCATTACTCTCAGGCCAGTAAGCTAGGCCATCAAGCGAACCCCGGTCGCAAAGAATTAAACAGTCCGGGTGTGCTGCGCGCTGAATATCTTCTAAGTTTTTCTGTAAGTTAAAAATTGCAACCTGCTGGGCTTTTAGTACTTCAGGTGTTTTGGCTCGCCTGATACCGCCGCTAAAGATCATGGTTGCGGCTTCCGGTACTGTAGCTATTTTGCCGCAAAATTCACGTCGGATCAGATCCAAAGCCGTGGTTTTTCCGCCACCAGGGCCGCCGGTTAATACGATACGTTTTCTTATATTTGTGATATTCATAATCTGCAAACTGCTCAATAGCGTAGTTTAAATGACTAAAAGCTCTATCATGTAATTCGTCGATAAAATTATACCATTGAACGCAATAGAATATTTGCTCTTAAGGTATTAACCTTATCTTAGGAGCTTAACCTTATGTTAACAAAGACAATATGGGGAACACTATGAAAAAGCAAACATTTTTACTTACTTTGTTATGGTCGTTTAGCGTTTTTTGCTTTTCGGCAGAGCCTGTTTTTACTGCAGGGCAGCGCGCTGAATCTGATTTAACGCGGGATAAGCAAAGCAAAGGGCCGCAAGTTATTGAGCTTACAAAAGTATCCGCTGGAATGACGGTACTGGATTTACTCGGCGGTGGCGGTTATTACAGTGAGTTATTGGCACAAAAGGTAGGAGCGACAGGCAAAGTATATCTGCATAATAATCAGGCCTATATGCCATATGTCGAAAAAGAGCTGGTTGCACGCCTCAAGGATAACCGTTTAGCGAATGTTATCCGCTATGACAGGGAAACTGATAATTTAGGCTTAACGAATAACCAGTTTGATGCGGTATTTTTTATTCTCGGTTATCACGACTTATATCATAAAGCCGATGGCTGGGACATTAACAAACAGCAGTTTTTAACTGATGTGTTGGGGGCACTTAAATCCGGTGGCCAGCTGGTGATAGTTGATCATTCTGCAGTAGCTGGTAGTAAAACGGAACATGCGCAGGAGTTACATCGCATCGACCAGGCATATGTTATCGATGAATTAACTCAGCTCGGGCTCAAGTTGGTGAAAAAAAGTAACCTTTTGGAAAACAAAGCGGACTCTCGTCTGGTTTCGCCCTTTAAACCGGAAATACGTCGTAAAACCGATCGTTTTGTTCTAGTGTTTGAAAAAGCGTAAGTTATATTACTAGCTGATAACTTATCATTAAGGCGTTAATCGACATGGTTAACGCCTTTTTTATTACTTTTGAAATTATATTCTCTGTTAATGAAGGCTCTCCTCCACCTTATTGACTGCACTTTATCCTGTGGTTATTGCAATTAATCTCAAGGGCGAATGTGTCTATTTATGTCGCTAAGTTGCAAAGCTTGTCCTGTTGACATTTAACCGTGTTTTCGCGGGCATTAGTCGTATTTGTGCTGTCTGTATTGTCAATATCAACTAGCTTTATTGACACTAAGCAGCGGTGTTTATCACTGGGAGAACGTTATGAAATTAACCGTAAAT
>CAZUHQ010000058.1:0-21362 GCA_964620605.1 uncultured Thalassotalea sp. | reverse complement strand
CGTCATGCCATTTTAGGCGACCATATGGTGAGTGGTCAGCCATTAGTGACTTTATTTAGTGAAACGATTGCCGAGGCTCAAGCTGATTATTTGATCGCTTTTAGTGAATGGCAACGCACCAAAAAACTGGCATTAGGCACGGTAAGTGACAATGACAAGGTTAAAAGTGAAACCGCATTTAATGCCGCTTATGGACGTTTACTGGCGCTGGGGTTAACAGATAAAGCGATAGCGCAGAGCACTGACAGCGAGCAACTTGGCCAATATAACTTAGTGGCAAAAAGCAGCGGCGTGATCTTGGCGGATGATTTTATTCAGGGGCAAAGGGTCGCTGCTGGTGAAACGGTTATGCTTGTTGCCAATGAGCAAACCTTGTGGGTGGAGGCAAGTTTGCCTGCTGATAACCGGGACAATTTGCCGGTGGGAACTAAGGCCGAGCTTAAGTTTGGTGAGCAAAGTTTTCAGGCGCATGTTATTCAGCAAAGTCATATTGTTGATACCAGTAGCCGCACGCGCAGTATCAGGCTTGCGGTTGATAATCAGGACGATCAGTTACACGCCGGGATGTTTGTCGATGTTAATTTTCAACTGACCAGTACTAGGGCAATGACAGTTTTGCCGGAAACTGCCCTGGTGCGAGACCAACATGGTGATTGGTCGGTTTTTATCGCACATGGCGAGCAAAGGTTTAGCCAAAAAGAAGTGACATTAGGGCGAGAATTGGACGGCTATCGCCAAGTGCTGGAGTTACCAGAGAACAGCCGGGTGGTGATCGAAGGGGCATTTTTTATCGCCGCGCAGATCGCAAAATCGGGCTTTGATACGCATAACCATTGATAGGGAATTCACTATGTTTAATCTATTAATTCACTGGTCGGTGAATAATCGGCTGTTTGTTGTTCTTGCATTGATAATGGCTATGGCTAGTGCCGTTGTCACTTTACCTCAGCTTAAACTTGATGCTGTTCCTGATGTCACCAATGTGCAGGTGGTGGTAAATACCGAGGCTCCAGGTTTAGCGGCGATGGAAGTTGAGCAGTTGATCTCTTATCCGATAGAGGCTGTGATGTATGCATTACCGGATGTTGCGCAGGTGCGTTCGATTTCTAAAACCGGTTTATCGAGTGTGACAGTGGTTTTTAAAGAGCAGGTGGATATTTATTTTGCTCGTCAGTTGGTTTTTGAACGCTTGCAGGCGGCAAAAGAGTTAATTCCTGGCGGTGTTGGCAGCCCTGAAATCGGGCCTAATACTTCCGGGCTTGGCCAGGTTTTTCAGTACCTGTTGATTGCTGATGAAACCAGTGGCTATGATGCCATGGCACTGCGCAGTTTAAATGACTGGTTAGTGAAGCTGCTGATCATGCCGGTTGATGGCGTTACCGATGTTTTATCGTTTGGCGGCAGCGTTAAACAATATCAGGTGCTTGTTAATCCCAATAAGTTACTGGCTTACCAGTTAACGCAACAGGATGTGATCGATGCGTTAGCCGATAATAATCGTAATGCCGGTGGCTGGTATTTACAGCGTGGCCAGGAGCAATTAGTGATCCGGGGCGCAGGCTGGGTCTCGCCAGATGAGACAGGTTTACAGCAAATTGCTCAAGTGCCGGTTAAAACTTATTCAGGCACTGTGGTAACCGTTGGCGATGTGGCTGAAGTTTCCCTAGGGCAGGAAATCCGACAAGGGGCGACGACTATGACTCGCCGTAATCAACAAGGGGAAATTGAACCCTTAGGTGAAGTCGTCTCTGGTATTATTTTAAAGCGTGTTGGTGCCAATACTAAGTTAACCATAGAGGGGATTAAGCAGCGTATTGCCTTGATTAATCAGGCGTTGCCTGCTGGCGTGCGCTTTGAACCTTTTTATGATCAGGCGGATTTGATCACCCAAGCTGTTACTACGGTAGTCGACGCCTTGTTAGTTGCCTTTGTTATTGTCAGCATTGTTTTGTTGTTATTTTTAGCTAACTTAAGTGCGACACTTTTAGTGCTTGTTTCTATCCCTGTATCCATTGGCATTGCCTTGATGCTGATGTCGTGGTTGAACATATCAGCCAATTTAATGTCGTTAGGTGGTCTGGCAGTTGCTATCGGCATCTTGGTTGATGGTTCAGTGGTGATGATTGAAAATATTGTTAATCATCTGCAGCAGGGAAGTTTGGCTGCTGGGCAGAGTGACGGCAAAGAAGGTAAAAATGGTAAAGAAGGTAAAGATCACAAACTCATCTTAGCCGATATTATTAAAACTGCTGGTCAGGAAGTTATCCGGCCGATATTTTTTGCCACTTTAATTATTCTCGTGGTCTTTATGCCGCTTTTTACTTTTGAAGGGGTTGAAGCGAAATTATTCCAGCCGATGGCGATCAGTATTATGCTGGCCGTGATTGTTGCTCTGCTGGTTGCCTTGCTGGTTGTTCCGGCATTAGCAAGCTGGTTATTGCCGCTTAGAATAACGCTCAGGCGCAATGCCTTACTCATTAATCTGGAGAAATATTATCGCCATGGCTTACAGCACGCGATAAGCCATGCCCGATTAATGATGGTGACAGTGTGTTGTCTGTTTGTTATGGCATTGTACCTGATGAGCAAAGTCGGTACTGAATTTGTCCCTGAATTAGAGGAAGGGACAATCAATTTACGGGTGACGTTAGCTCCTTCATCGAGCCTGGAAACCGCCCTGTCGGTAGCGCCGGTCTTAGAGCAAAAACTGCTTGAGTTTCCTGAAGTGCAATATGCGCTTAGCAGGATTGGCCGGGCGGAAATTGGTGGCGATCCTGAGCCGGTTAATAATATTGAAATTTTGATCGGTTTAACGCCAAAAAATACTTGGACAACGGCTAATAGCCGGGCACAGCTACAAGCACACTTTGAACAAGTGTTAACGGAATTTCCCGGTTTGTTATTTAATTTTTCTCAGCCTATTGCCACGCGGGTTGATGAATTATTGTCGGGAGTGAAAGCGCAACTGGCGATTAAACTGTTTGGTCCTAAATTGGAGATGTTAGCAAGCAAAGGTCAGGAGATTGCTGATGCGGTTGCTCAGGTGAAAGGGGCAACAGATATTGCGCTCGAGCAAATTAGCGGAGAAGCTCAGCTGGTGATCACTCCCAATAGGCAGAAATTATCCCGTTATGGACTCTCGGTCGCTGACATTATGCAGCTGATCCAGCAGGGGATCGGAGGGGCAGTTGCCGGGCAAGTGATCGATGGCAATGAACGCTATGACATTTATGTACGCTTAGCTGAGCAGTTTCGTCGAAATAAAACGGCGATTTCCGAGTTACGAATCGCTTCCTCCGATGGTGCCTGGCTACGACTTGCTGATGTTGCTACCATTGAATACCAGTCTGGCCCGCCGCAAATAAGGCGGGATGATGTTCAGCGCCGCGTGGTTATTCAGGCAAATGTTCAGGGGCGGGATATGGGCAATGTCGTCAGTGATATTCAGCAAATTATTGCCCAACAAGTCGAATTGCCCGCAGGCTACACTGTAGTGATTGGTGGACAATTCGAAAGTCAGCAACGAGCACAAAATAAACTTATGCTCGTCGTACCCTTATCCATAGTGCTGATCGCGTTATTATTATATTTGGCATTTTTCTCAGTATCACAGGCACTGCTTATTTTACTGAATGTGCCATTAGCGATTATCGGCGGTGTCTTTTCATTATATGGTTTTGGGCAATATTTGTCGGTGCCAAGTGCGGTCGGCTTTATCGCCTTGTTTGGGGTTGCCGTGCTTAATGGGGTGGTGATGGTTGAAAGCATTAATCTTCGCGTTAAGCAAGCGCAAGAGCCGATAGCTGCGGTTGTTAATGGTGCGGTTTCTCGTTTGAGACCAGTGTTAATGACGGCGCTAACTTCGGCATTTGCTTTGCTGCCGATGTTGCTTTCTGATGGTGTAGGCGCTGAGATTCAAAAGCCGTTAGCTAGTGTGATTGTCGGTGGACTATTAAGCTCAACATTTTTAACTTTGTTTGTTTTACCTGCGCTTTATCAACGATTTTCTCAGAGAAAAATTGCACAATTAACTCAGCAAGGAAATTGAGGACGTTAAGCCTGGAGGGATTGTAATAGAGAGATAGTGTAAATCTCTCTATTTTATTTAATGGCTAATTACTTCTAGGTAAATAGAACATCATGAACAGACAAAATAGGGCTATTGCCCAAAAAAAGTATTTGAACAGTTTTTGTTTTATCTTAGCACTTTCAGGGTGATTCTTCGGCATCGCCATTCCACAGTTTTGACAATGAGTATTTTGGCTATCATTGGGTGTTTGGCAGTATAAACACGAAACTTTATCTGATGACATTGCGACAACCTATTGATGAGTGAGTTGATAGTATAATTGCGGTAATCGCATCGGTAATTGCGATGGTTTATGAATCACTGTGTATCCATTACTGCCGAATAAATAAGGCAAATAGTCGGCAGCTTCTTGATCTATGGTTAGGCAAAAGGGCTTGATACCAAGTTTTATTGCATCCGTTATTGCCTGTTTAGTATCTTCTACACCAAATCTGCCCTCATAATGATCAATATCATTTGGCTTGCCATCCGTTAATATTAATAATAATTTTTGTGTACTTTTTTGCTCGGTTAAAATTTTTGTTGCCTGACGAATTGCTGCCCCCATGCGAGTATAAAACCCAGGTCTGATCGCTTGTAATCGTCCTCTGATGTTATCGTCGTAGTGCTCAGTAAAATTCTTTAATACGGTAAAACGAATATTGCTACGTTTAACTGAAGAAAAACCATACATGGCAAAATTATCACCAACGGCATTTAATGCTTCGCCAAACAGCATCATACTGTCTTTCACTACATCAATAACACGATTATTATTGTCCAAATAGGCATCTGTTGACATTGAAAAGTCGGCCAACAATAAACTGGAAATGTCGCGGTTATTCCCTCTAAAACTTTGATATAGCCCTTTTTCTTTGGTTGGGGAAATTTTACTTTCTACATGAAAATCCAGCCAGGCAGCCAGGTCTAATTCTTCACCCTGAGGTTGTGTCTTTAGCCAGTATTTAATACTTTGCAACTGCTCGAATTGAGCGCGGATCAGGTTGGCTGTTTTTTGTAATTGATAAGGTAATTTTCGTGCTTTACTGTTGCGCGGTAACATAGGAAAAAGCAGGCATCTGTCAGCCATCAATTGCTGTCGTTTAAAATCCCATTCCGGTAATTTAATACCATCGGCTAATGGAATATCGTCTTCGGAAGCAGATGGTAAATCTAAATCAATCTTTATTCGTGCGCTTTTTTGCTCTCGTTGTTTACTTAAGGTGATGTTATCAAGATCCTCGACAACTCTGATGTTATCTTCATCATTTTCATCGCTATCATCTACTCCTCGATCTAATTTGCTAAATTCACTCCATGAAAACATGCTTTCAAGACGAAAAATTATCATGCCATCTTTTTCATTCTGGTTATCAACTCGCTCTGCTTTTTTGCGGCTTGCATTACTTTGGACGGCAGACTTTGAGGCTTCGCCTTCTTCGGTGTCGCCATCCTGATAATCTGGTTGTACTAGTACGTCAGTATGTGCTGAAGGATATAACCAAAGATAGACGGCTTGTGGGGCATAATTAACTGTGGGGAACTCACTGACCGAACCCGGCGTTTTGATGGCACGGATTATCGCCTGCTCCATCTGTTGTTCTGCTATAGGGCGCTTACTGCAATCAGGGCGATGCGCAATAAAGGCTTGTGCGAGTTTTTGATACCTAGGCTTTAGTGCGGGGTATTTGGCTAAAACATCAACCACCAGTTGCTGATTATCAATCGCCCAATGACGAAACTTGCCTTGATGATGCGCCGCTAATACCGCTAGCCAAATATAGAGCTCTCGATTGAGGGATTTATCGGGAAAAACTGCGAGTTTTTCTGGAAGCCTTAAGCTTTCATCATCTTGCCATGCTAGGCTTGTTTGCCTGTTTTCCCCCGCTATTTTTTGCAGTAGGCTTCGCCTGACAAGGTAATCTCTGGCGCAGGCCGCTTCAATTCGCTTAACGCTTGCACCGCCTAATGCACGAAATACCACACCAACAGATTTTTTTATTTCGGCAAAATTAACTTCGGCATCAGTAAAGTTTTCATTCGCTTTTCGGGTGATATATTTGTGCCATAAACCACCAACCCATTCTTCCATATTCGACCATTATTTTAGCTGCGACTAGTTAAAGTGTAATGATATTCGCTAAAAGAGTTTGTGACTTAAATCAAAAGATCTTAATCATTATTATCAGAAATTTTAAGGTCAGGGATATTAGTATCTGATATTACTTTTAATACTAAGCCCACCATAAAGAAAAAAAATGCAGAAGCGCCGAAGCTTGCCTTCATGACAACATCTTCCTTTTCAACATACAATGCGACATAAAGCACACAGGCTATCGCCACCAGGGTGCTGATAACTGCAATGATTTTCGCTATTTTTTGCAGTAACCGTGTTTCTGTTTTTTTGATTGAGCTTTTATTTATCATAAGTTGAACAATCCTGAATACCTGAGGCTAAATAACTAAAGGTTAAATTAACTAAGGTTAAATAGCTAAGGGCTAAATAAATAAAGGCCGCACTATTAATAGCGCGGCCAATTAATATCGTTACTTCTTATTCATAAATACTAAGCTTGGGCTGCTTTTTTATCAATAAAGAAGCTAGTGAGGTAAGCAATTAAACCGAGTAAGAACACGACCCCTGCGGCTTCACGTAGCCAGTAGAAAATAGCGAGTTTATCTTGTGTCACCATAAAGCTCAATGCTTCCCCTGTTTCCGGTAAACGCTGTAACCATACTTGAAGTACACCAGCACCAGTCAAGAATAAGGTGATGAAAACCATAGCAACTGTCATTAACCAGAAGCCCCACATCTCCCATACTTGAGAGCGATTGCTCATTGCTTCACCAATACCGCGGATTTTAGGCATAGCATAAGAAATTATTGTCATCACTATCATTGCATATGCACCGTAGAAAGCCATGTGACCGTGCGCGGCGGTAATTTGTGTTCCATGAGTAAAATAGTTTACTGGAGCTAACGTGTGCAAGAAGCCCCAGACACCCGCACCTAGGAACGCCATTACCGCTGTGCCTAATGCCCATAATGTTGCGGCTTTATTCGGGTGTTCACGACGGCGCCTATTCACCATATTAAATGCGTACAATACCATGGCAAAGAAAGGCAAAGGTTCAAGTGCAGAGAAGACACTACCAATCCACTGCCAGTATTCTGGTGTCATTAACCAATAGAAGTGGTGGCCGGTACCTAAAATACCTGTGATCAGCGCCATCGCAATAATGACATATAACCATTTTTCAATCACTTCACGGTCAACACCGGTTATTTTGATCAATACATAAGCCAAAATTGCACCCATGATTAATTCCCATACACCTTCAACCCATAAGTGTACAACATACCACCAGAAAAGCTTATCCAACGCCAAGTTTGAAGGGTTGTAGAAAGAGAACAAGAACATCACGGCCAAACCAACAAGACCGGTTAGCAATACGATATTAATAACTGTTTTACGACCTTTAAGTATTGTCATACCTAGATTGAACAAGAAACCTAGAGCAACAACCACGATACCAAGTTTAGTAATTGTCGGCTGTTCTAAAAACTCACGTCCCATCGTTGGCCAGATATGATTTAGCGTATAGTCTGCAAGTTTAGAGTAGGGCACTAGCAGATAACCAAGGATAGTGAGTACACCAGCTGCTGCAAATATCCAAAAAAGCGCAATGGCTAACTTGGGACTATAAAGCTCAGTGTCGGATTCTTCAGGTACTAAATAATAGGCAGCACCCATAAAGCCAAACAGTAGCCAAACAATTAGTAAGTTAGTATGAACCATACGGGCAACATTGAATGGAATAAGGCCACCGTCAATATCACCTATTACATATTGCAAGCCCATTAATAAGCCAAACAAAATTTGACCAACGAATAAAATTAAAGCAAAAACAAAATAAGGCTTTGCGACTGCTTGTGATTGATATTTTAAAGTATTCATCGCATTATCCTTCATCGTTTGGTGGCCAGTTATTAGTATCCGTATCCGAGGTCCATTTTAAAAACTCTGCCAAATCGTCAATTTCTTGATCTGTTAAATGGAAGTTAGGCATTTGACGGCGACCTGGAACATTTAATGGCTGTGCTTTCATCCAACCATTCATAAACGCCTTGAATGAATCTAAGTTGCCGCCACCGCGACGTTGGTAGACATTCGATAATTCGGGAGCAAAATATGCGCCTTCACCAATTAATGTATGACAACCGATACAGTTATTTTTTTCCCATAACTCCTTACCTCGTTCTACAGCTTCGGTAAGATTTTCGCGATGATCTCGTTTAGGCATCTCTTTTGTGGTGTGAAAGGTTAAGCCCAAAAATATTAATAGGAAGAAGATACTTCCCCCATAATAAATATTTCGAGCCATGCCTTTAGTAAAGCTTTCAGACATGGTATTTCCCTTAAATAAGTAATAAAACCGGATTAATGATAGGCAGTTGTGACGGTCGAAGGCTTGATGGAAATCAACTTTTTATAAAAGTAACGAAATAAGTAATAAAACCATATAAAAACATACGCCAGATCAAAATAACGGCGTTTTGTTTGCCATTGCTCTGGCAATATTAAGCATGCCAATTAAAACAAAAACCGTATGAAGAGTAATGACATAAACGATCATAATCACCACGGAAGAACTGATATTATCCATTGCCACAATGACAACTAAAGGAATAACGAACAGTAGAGTGAATGCACACAAAGAAAGTTGCATTGCTCGGTAAAGATGGAATCTATGCCATCCTTTATTATGCCTACGTTGATAGAACAACCAGAGTAAACAGAGAAAGGATAGGCCTGGTAATAATAACAAGTTTGCCAGATAAAGCGATTGATAAAGTATTGCCGAAGTTTGCTTTTGCGCTGAAGAAGTCGTCATATTTGCTCCTTTATCGGCAGCACGCCCTAGACCACATACACCAAAAATATCACCAGTGGTATGATGATGACATAGCTAAGCAGCAGGCGTCGCCATAATTTAGGTGCCGTTCTTAGCTCCATAAATACATCGGTTATTTGCTGCCCCTTAACAAATACCATAGCTAACACTAAAAATATTACGAGACTTTTTTGATCGCTATAGGCTCCTAGTAACACAGATAAAACCGTTAGTGTTGTTAAAATAAGCCATGAGATAACGGCCGATTTAGCTGATATCATAATTTACCTCGGATTGCTGGTAATTGATTGTATTAAATAACATAAACCAACGGAAACAAAATTATCCACACCATATCTACCATATGCCAATAACAGGCACCTGATTCAAAGCCGGAAACATCTGTTTGGTAATTACCATTTTTAGCTTTAATAGCAATAAACCCTAAGATCACCATGCCTAAAATCACATGCAAAAAATGAAAAGAAGTGATTAAAAAGTAGAGGGTGAAAAAAACATTGGTTTCTATGGTTATACCTAGCTCAAATAACGAGTAATACTCCCAGGATTTACTTAGTAGATAGACACATGAACACAACTGCGCCAATGTCAAAAGGATAATTGAACCTTGACTGTTTTTTTGATGAATAGCACGCACGGCAAGGGCGACAAACAAGCTACTGGTGATCAGGGCGATAGTGTTGATCACACCCGCAACTTTATGTAGTTGCGCTTTGCCTTGCAGAAACAACTCAATATTTAACTGCTCGGTTACTGCAAAGCCAATAAAGAAAATCGCAAAAACCGTTAGCTCGGCCAAAATAAAAAACCACATGGCTAAGTCGCCAGGTAGCCTTTTATCTATCACTGGTTGCGGAGCACTCACGATATTACTCATCGAAATAAATTCTGGCGACATCCATGATGGCATTAACCGTATCAGGTTCATCGGATAAGGGCTCAGCCAAACAACTTCGACAGACATCTAACGCATTCATACCACTGGACATCATTTTTGCGGCATAAATCAGTAAACGGGTAGAAGCAACTTCATCTAAGTCACTTTGTTCGAGCTTTCTCAGCGCTTGACCTAATTCAACCAGTTTATATGCTAGGTGGGCATCAATCTTAGCTTCTTTAATCAATATGTCTTGTTCAACTTTTGCTTCAGGGTAATCAAACCTTAACGCTACAAAGCGTTGTCGGGTACTTGGTTTCATGCCTTTAAGTAAATTCTGATAACCAGGATTGTATGACACAACCAGCATGAAATCAGGAGACGCTTCTATTAATTCTCCCGTTCTTTCAAGTGGTAGTACTCTTCTGTCATCAGCAAGCGGATGAAGAACAACTGTCGTATCTTTACGTGCCTCAACCACTTCATCCAAATAACAAATGCCGCCTTCTCGTACTGCTTTGGTTAACGGACCATCTTGCCAATAGGTACCATTTGGACCAATTAAGTGTCGGCCAACTAAATCAGCCGCCGTTAAGTCGTCATGACATGCCACGGTATAAAGTGGTTTGTTCAGTTTTTCTGCCATATGGGCAATAAAACGGGTTTTTCCACAACCTGTTGGTCCTTTAATTAACAGGGGTAAATGATGTTGATAAGCGTACTCAAACACTGAAACTTCGTGTCCTTGTTCTTTATAGAATAAAGCGCTTTTTTCATTTAACTTTTTTTCAAAATTGACTGTGGTCATAACACTGTATTTACCAATAAAATAAGTAGCTTTACGATACGCTTTACAAGGGGAATTAGCAAAATAGAATGACGGTTAATTGATGGGGATCAATTGTTGTAATTGTGCAGAGTTTTTCTTATGTATCTCTACAATATTCTCTTTAGCGTAACTATTAATGCACACTAAAAGTGAATAGCATAGAAGTTAAAAATGTTTTAATAGCGCTTACCTGTGAATTTAGTTTATCTCTTTTATTGAGATACGCTTTGGTTGTTTAACTGTTGTTGTTAAATCTTCAAACTTCGCTGCCGGCCTGTCAACCTCTTTTGATTCAGAACCTTGTACCCAAGAAAGTAGACTTCCTTGTGGGTTATTTTCTTGTACTTGCTGACATGCTGAAATACATTGTGCACATTGTGTACAGGTAAACTTGGCTCGTTTCATATTGCGTGTTGGTAAACGCATCGGACAAGCCTGATCACAAGGCTTATCCGATTGATTTAACGCGCATTCTCGACACGCTTTTGCTCTTTTTCTGTCAAATTTTACTACCATGGCTTGCTTATTCGCCATCCAAATTAAACTTTGAAATAGTCCTAACGCACAGCCATATTTGCAAAAAACATGACGGGCAAAGATAAAGTCTAAGGTGAAAATTGTTGTCGCGACTGAAATGAAAACGCTAGAGCCAAAGCCTAAATTAAAATGCACAAAATCAATTAACAAAGCTTTAGGATCTAACAGATAGCTTAACAGACCGACAGCCCAAACAAAGGCCATGCTAAATGCGGTTATAAAAACAATAAACTTGGGAAAAAATTTTGAAACCGTTTTGTTAGGTTTTTCCCACAAGGTAACGCGACTAAGCTGTTTTAACATTAATTGATTGATTAGCTCAACCACGGAAAAATGTGGGCACAACCAGCCACAATAGATACGGCCAAATTTCCAAATCAGCCAGCCGGTTACAGCAAAAAAACCAATGCCAGGTAATATGACTCTGGTAAAAATACGAATGGCAGCATCAACTGCGTCACCATCACCCGCTAAAATATGTTCAATACTTAGCGTCCAGGGCTGAGTAAAAATAATGAAGTGGCCGAGTTCAAGATCAAAACGGAAAATGTCGAGCAGAGGAGCGAATAAGAAAAGCAAAAAGAAAGCTATTTTCGTTACATTTCGCCATTGTTGTAACCTCATGGAAGTCGCTATTTATAATCTGATAATTAATAGTAACAGTATAATCGCACACTTAGAGCACTAGTTTAATCTGGATCAATTGCTCAGAGGGTAATCAGGCCTTTTATTGCCAAAAGACCTGTTAAGTTAACAAATGATAAGACTATTACTTAGTGGGTAGTGATCTAGAACGATCTTTACATTTTAATAATCTGCCTAAATGTAATAATGAGATATTTTTGTGCAAATGAATTTTTCTCATACTTCACTATGATCTACAGAAGTTTCTCCTTTAAAGGCTAACATCTTCTTTACTTGTAAGACATATCTTACATTAATGTGAGACATTATGTTAATTAGATGTTGTCATTGGTAAATGATTTATCATACCTTGTTGTTTTTAATAAAAAAATTATTCTTATTTGCCAGGATTCAGTAGATAACAATTAAAGATAAAGTTTTTGCTACTGGGGAAACTCCTAATATAGCGTAATATTACAGTTGTCAGGACGACACAGGTTAGGAAGACCTTGAGCTTAGATTAAGTTAGTGATGGAAGCATTTGGAGATTCATGGACTGGATCATGGGTAGGTACCCAGAGGATGTTATAAGGATGTTCGTATCAAGGAAGATTGCGTTTGGATAACGCAGCTAAGGAAGATGTTGTAACTCGGGATGAGTTATTTAAAGGGATGTTAAGGACAAAACAGGGAGTAAAATAGGAAACGACTAAGGATGGTCTTTAGGGATGAAGCGGGACACTAAATGATGCAGGAAGCATTAAGCTAGTTATAGAAATGCGGCTCTTTGTAGCCGCATTTTTTTATGCCTGCTGTTTGAGTTTAGAGCATATTTTCAATAAACTCTAGTTTGCCAGCAGCTCACCATAGAAGACATGTTTCCCTAATGTCGCCTGACTGCCTTTTAGTGAAAATGAATAGCCACAAAGCATAAAACTTCCTCGAGCAGCTAAGCTTTTTACCAATTTCTCGGTATCTAGGGGGGAAAATTCGGCAAAATAGTGGTTGCTATTTTCCACAGTTACTAATGTGGTTCTAACAGTATCTTGATTGTTGAAAGTAATTTGTTGACAGCTGACATCGCCGTTTGCCTGACGAATATCCCATAAATTCTGTTTATCGCTAGTATCTGCCTGCCAATTAATGATTAGCCCGTTAAATACTGAACTATATAGCGTAAAGTCGTCAGGCATAACAAGAGGGTTTTCCCGTTGCTTTGTGATTTGTTCGGTACTGGTTAATTTTGTTTCCGTGTCAGTTGCTTCATCAAGGTGTTTTTCACTGCCAGTTATTAAGTAGGTGACTAACATCGCCATAATGACGGTTAATAACAACGTAATTAAGGTAATTTTTGCATTTTTATTATTCAGCAATTGGTTGCGGATTTGTTCGCCAATATCTGTAGCATTATTATTTTGAATTGTATTGTCGTGAGTCGTATAGGCATTATTATTTGCTTGAGTTACTTGCTCAAATATCGAGTTGTCAATACTGGATAATTGTGCGTTGAGTTGAGGCTCAATGCGTGGGCGTCTGCTGGTTTGAGCTGTTGTTAAGTCGACCGGGCCGCAGTAACCGAATATATAATCGCATGCGCTTTTGCTAGGGTAAGTCAATAAAACGGCCGCAGTGGTTAACGGGAAAATGGATAACCAGTACATGGAGGCACCGTCAATTGCCATAATTATCAGACCCATGAGTAAAAATACGCTGCCTGGAACAAACAGCCACTGTTTTGTCAGCTTACTATCGTTCAATCGTCGTTTAGTGGCACAAACTATAGTGATCAATGCCAGCAATAATATAGTGGCCTGAATAACGCTAGAAGAGGGGAATAGCAAGCATGAAAAGATAAAAACTAAGTGGCACGCGGCGATAATGAGTGAGAAACGCTGACGATTATCAGCGCCTTGCCAGCAAATTAGCGATTGAACAAAAGGCACAGTAACTCCATAAGCTGTATTAAGAGGAAGTAGCTATTAACTCAGGGTTAATAAGCTATGATCAGTTAAGGCGAAAGTATACCTTGTTGAGGATAAAAGTCAGGAACAAAATATTCTTATTGCCTAAAATTAATTGGCAGTCAATAGTTGATAAAGCTTGTAAGACATTGCCCTAAGTTTTGTCAGAAAAGTGTTTATCCTGTGTAGGTAAAAATAGCGTACTATATTGGTAACTTATTAATATTTATTGTTTTTATTAGTCGTTGTTTTTATAACCACATCTGTAGTGGGCAATTATGACAAATTCTTCACTCGTTAATTTAGTTCGTTTAGTTACACTTAATGATGTCAGGACGACAATGTAGGGAAAGAAATCAGGTAATGGAAGACCAAGTGCGCATTTAAGCAGGGAAGCTTTTATAGCCACATAGCTCAGCAGGGAATGGAATAAGGAAAACTAACACAGGACGTTAGCTAAATACTTAAGGACATGATGTGCTTAAAGGAAATAAATAACAGGATGTTATTTTTAGGATGCAGGTATTTAGGTTTAGGAAGAATGTACAAAGTTAGAAGGAATTAACCTCAGGATGAAACTGAGCAGAAGTTAGGTGCATTGAGATTAGTGCTGATAGTAAAAGAAAAGCGACTTGGTCGCTTTTCTTTTATCCCTATTTAAATACGATATGCTGGAACATCAATTTCAGCTAATTTGTAGTTTTGCAATGCAGCTCGTCCACTATATTTGGACTCACCATCGCCACTAAATTCAAATTCAAAAATACTCAACCAGTGTAGCCCCATGCGTTTATTAAAACGCAGACGACTTGATACGCGTGCAATTGCTAAAAATTGTAATTTTTCCTGTTGGCAATATTGTTGAATATGGTGACGTGCAAATTCTTCGACCTTGCGTAGAAAGATGAAATACCAAAAAATCAGGCAGACAAGCAGTAAAAGATAGATATTTTCCATAATAATTAACTCTGCGGATTAAATAATTGGCCAATTGCTTTTGATAATGCCTGACTGCGATCTGGTGCGCGCATACATTGAAATAGTAATGGTCGGACACAGGGGATAGCGACTAAATCTTTAAATATTGCCAGAAATAGCTGTTGCTCCTGGGCAACTAAATGTTCTAACAATAGTATTGCTCTCGCTGGCGAGTTAATTGCCTGCCAGCATCTGCCGCTGATAGTGATCAAAATATTTTCTGATAATGTTTCTTGCTCTAGCAGTGATACGATAGTTTGATCAACAAATGGATGCGCACAAGATGATGCCAGGCTGCGCAATAGCATTTGTTGCTTGTCCAGGTCATCCGTTGAAGTTTGCTTTAACATGTCAATAATTTCTTCAAGCGGTTCGACAGGAAGCAGACAATGTTCTAATGCGCCGCATAACGGGCTTAATACTTCAAATGGCAAATTGCCTATCGCCAGGGTTAATAATTCGCTGTTATTGTCATGGTTTAAACGAGCAGCAAAATCTGTGATCCCCTGTACACCAATTTCTTGCCAGGATGACCAGCTTTGTTGGGCTAAATAATGACAAAATTTTTGATAATGCTCACTAGGTGGCTGTTTTAATTCCACTTTTAATAAACTATTGAGCATGGCTAGCTTATATTGTGACGGCGTAAATAAATACGGATTACCTTGTAATAACTGCTTTTGCTTTTCTGTTGGATCAGCAGATAAATCACCACCTAAGGCTTCGATGATGATAGCGATAAAATGGTTGCGGGCACCCTGATTCAATAAGCCGCGCTCATCTAAGGGGAGTTTGATAAACCAGAGATAGGGATGAACAGATTTTTTTTGCCAAAATGCTATTGCTACTTGCATATGTCCCTGGATTGGGGAAGGGCAAGGCAGTTGACATTGCTCGATTTTATTAAAGGTTTCTTTAGATAATTTTTCTATCTTACGACCAAGATCATAGACTCGATACTGGCTGTTAGATAAAGAAACTAGTTCTGAGATGGAAGATATTGCTGTCATAACCTAATTAACTATCGAATAATTGCAGCATTATAGAGATAATAACTGCCAAACTCCAATCGCAGTGTAGGAGCAGCTATTGAAAGATACGCTTGATTCAGATAATTCACCTATATACCAGGAAAAACCAGCGCTTACCATTTTATATCAGGACGAGTATTTCGTTGCGGTTGATAAACCGGCCGGGCTTTTTGTCCATCGTAGCTATATGGATAAACACGAAATTTATTTTGCCTTGCAACTGGTTAGAGATTTAGTTGGTCAGTATGTCTATCCGTTACATCGTTTGGATCGACCAACCTCAGGTGTTTTGTTATTTGCCTTAACTGAAGAGGTTGCCCGTATCATGGGACAGGCTTTTAGTGAGCGTAAAGTAAATAAAACCTACTATGCACTGACTCGTGGTCACTTAACTGATAACGGCATTATTGATTATCCGTTAAAAGAAAAGCTCGATAAACTAGGAGACAAGTACGTCGCGCAGGATAAAGCGCCACAGTTGGCTATTACTTGTTACCAGTCAGTAGTGACAGCGAGTTTGCCAATCTCGTTAGGGCGCTATGACAGTGTGCGTTATTCGTTAATCAAATTACGACCAGAAACAGGTCGACGTCATCAAATTCGGCGGCATTTGGCGCATTTACGTCATCCGATCATCGGGGATATTAATTATGGTGATAATAAGCAGAATCCGTTTTTTCACCAGCACTTTGGTTTTAAACGTTTAATGCTAATTGCTAAAGAGCTTGAGTTCGTTCATCCGGTAACAGGGCTGGTAGTGAATATTAAAGCGTCATTTGATGTTCAGTGGCAAAGTGTCTTTAACCGATTGTCCTGGGATATCGCCGAGTAAGCAGGTGATGATTACAGTCCTTGTATTTGGATGGCATTGATATCTTCTGCAATTAAAGTTGAATAAATTCCTTGGTTGCGCATGACTTTTTCATTAGGTGATTTTTCGCCGCGCAGATAAACTGCATTCACAAACACCGGCATCAGTTCTTGTTGGTAGCTGTCCTGCTGACGGGCAAATGCCAACATTAATTGCTGATCGCCGGTTACCGGACGGTTCAGTAATGACATCATTAAATGATGATCAGAAAGCAGCGGTTTCTTGTCAATTTGAACGGTTTGGGTGCTGCTACATGCCAGGTTAGTGAATAGTAATAAGGTGGTCAGAATTAAGTTTAAGTGTTTCATACGATATACAACAATTAGCTAAAGACAATTGGGTTATCGCAAGCGCTATGCCAAATAGTGAAAATTTAATTCTTTGGTTATTTTTTTTAAGTTAACTTATTAAAAATTATACGAAAATATAATTGAATTTTTACTGGTAAGCACTAAAAAACAGTAAAATGTCGCCTGAAAAGTCAGACAGTTAGTGATGGCGTCAAAAAACTAGCGCTAATGAATACTCGCGCTAGTTTTGTTATTTTAGTGTAATCGTTATTCGTCAGAAACCGAACGAAGCAGGGCGTTGATCCCGACTTTAGCACGCGTTTGGGCATCGACTTTTTTCACGATAATCGCGGCATATAAACTGTAGCTACCGCATTTAGATGGTAAATTACCCGGTACGACGACTGAGCCAGCTGGCACTCGGCCATAATGTATTTCACCGGTTTCTCTGTCATAAATGCGGGTGCTTTGTCCGATATATACCCCCATGGAAATCACCGCGCCTTCTTCAACTACCACGCCTTCAACAATTTCAGAACGGGCACCGATAAAGCAGTTATCTTCAATAATGGTTGGTCCAGCCTGTAATGGTTCCAGCACGCCACCTATGCCGACGCCGCCGGATAAGTGTACATTTTTACCGATTTGTGCGCATGAACCAACGGTCGCCCAGCCATCGATCATACAGCCTTCATCAACATAAGCGCCTATATTAACAAAGCTTGGCATCACGACAACATTCTTACCTATATAGCTACCGGTACGAACCGATGCACCTGGTACAACACGCACGCCGTCGGCTTCAAACATTTGCTGGCTATAGCCACTGTATTTCATTGGCACTTTATCAAAATAAGTGCTTTCAGCGCCGTCGATCACTTCGTTATCCCAAATACGAAACGACAATAACACCGCTTTTTTCAGCCATTGGTGTACCACCCATTCACCGGCTATTTTCTCAGCAACACGGGCAGAGCCATTATTTAACGCGTCTAAGGCATCAATAACTGCATTTTTTACTTCTGTGGAGACGCTGGTTGGCGTGATGTTCATTCGATTATCAAAAGCTTGTTCAATAATTTGCTGTAACTCTGACATGGGATTTCCTAACTAATTGGTTTCATTAATAATTGATGATCATATTTCATCGGATAATTTAGTTTTTAATGCTTGCTGTTCTTGTGCCGTTAACGCTTTATCTTCGCTGTTTGAGATAATAAAGACATCTTCTGCTTTTTCACCAAATGTTGTGATTTTCGCTGAATGGATGTGAAGTTTACATTGCTGGAATATTTTTGCAAAACTGGCAAGCAGGCCAGGACGGTCGAGCGCGACAATTTCAAGCAAGGTGCTTTTTTGCGTTTTTGTCTCAACAAAGCTCACTTGGGTTGGCACATTAAACTGTTCAAAGCGTTTGGCCAGCGGCTTGATTTTAAAATGCGGATTACTGCTGGTTAAGGCATTGCTCAACGACTGGGCGATTTCAAGTGCGCGATAACTGTCATTGATCGCCTTGTTTTGCTGATCCAGGATCACAAAGGTATTGGCGGTATAACCGGTTTTCGTGGTGATGATTTTCGCATCGTGAATCGAAAAACATTTAGCGCCGAGCAGAGAAACAATCGTGGCAAAAATATTCGCTTTGTCCTTGGTATAGACAAATACTTCAGTGCCGCCGCGATAAGGTTTCGGGCTGATCAACACCATAGGCTTGTTGTGATCGTGTGCTAAAATATGTTCGCTGTGCCAGGCGATTTGTTCTGGCGCGTAACGGAGAAAGTAATCTGCTTTAAATTCGCGCCACAACGGCTTTATTTGCTCGGCCGCTATACCTTTTTTCAATAACAGCTCTAATGCTTGTTGCTGGTTTTCCCGGATTTTAGCCCTTAAGTCGACCGGCTTTTCAAGCCCGCGTCTGAAAGCGCGTTTGGTGGCAAAATATAACTCTTGCAGTAAGTTTGCCTTCCAGCTGTTCCATAAACTTTCATTGGTGGCGCGCATATCTGCAACGGTCAGGCAATAAAGGTAGTCAAGATGCGCTTCATCACGAACGATATTGGCAAAGGTTTTAATTACTGCCGGATCGGAAATATCACGGCGTTGTGCGGTGATCGACATCAGCAGATGATATTTTACCAGCCAGGAAATCATTCGGCCGTCATGATCGTTTAGCTTATGGGATTTGCTAAATTCCAGCGCATCTACCGCGCCCAGTTCAGCATGGTCGCCACCACGTCCTTTAGCAATGTCATGAAAAATCCCTGCAAGATATAGAACTTCCGGTTTGCGGATCCGTTGCACTATATTACTGCATAGCGGAAATTCATCGCTATGCTCAGGTTGACTAAAGCGATAAAGATTTTTGATCAACCGATAGCTATGTTCATCTACTGAATAGGCATGAAATAAATCAAATTGCATTTGACCAACAATATTACGCCATGCCGGTAAATAGGCACCTAAAATAGAATGACGATGCATTAAACTAAAGGGCAGGCCTAAGCCACGCGGGTGCTTGATGATCTCGATAAATAACTGGCGGCATCTCTCATAATCTATCATACCGGATACCAGTCGGCGTCTGGCATTACGCATCAAACGCAAAGTATCAGGATGGAGATCGGTAATTTCTTCATGCTGGGCGATCAGCAAGAACATTTCCATGATCTTGATGGAGCGCATAAAAATACGAGTATTAGTGACCCGGATCTGACCGTCAATCACCACAAAATCATTATTAAGCACCGTTTCTTTTTCGTAGGCCTTATCTTTAATGATAGTGAACTCAAAGTGTTGCAGTAGCATTTTATTAAGTTCAGCGACTCGGCCGATAATACGGAAAAAGCGCTTCATCATTCGTTCGATCGCAACTTTTCCTTTATCACCAAAGCCCATTAATGCCGCGACATCGCCTTGATAATCAAACAGTAAACGGTTTTCTCTGCGCCCGGCGATAAAGTGTAATGCACAGCGCATACGCCACAGGTAATCCTGACATTCCAGTAACTCAAAATATTCGTTTTGTGTCAGGTATTGATGCTGAACCAGCTCGGCTAATGAGTCGGCAACAAAATGACGTTTGGCAACCCAGCCAATCGTTTGAATATCACGTAAACCGCCAGGGTTAGCCTTAAGGTTAGGCTCCAGGGTGTAGGCGGCGCCGTTATATTGCTTATGACGCTCCAGCTGTTCGCCGCGTTTGGCAACAAAGAATTTTTTCGAGGTCCAGAAAACATCTTCATTAAGCAAAGGTTGTAAGTGCTGGGCTAGGGATTCATTACCGCAAACTTGACGCATTTCCATTAAATTAGTGGCGACGGTGACATCATTGACAGCTTGTTTCAGGCATTCTTTAATGCTGCGGACACTGTGGCCAATATCGAGCTTGATGTCCCAAAGCTGGGTGATAAATGCGGAAATTTTTTGCTCAAGCTCTTGTTCTATCTGATCTTGGGTCAGTAATAATATATCGATATCAGAATAGGGGTGTAATTCACTGCGACCATAGCCACCAACGGCAATCAAGCTGATCTGATATTCATCTAACTGATGCTGGCACCACAGCTTTGTTAGTAACTGGTCAATATAACAAGCTCTGGCGTTGATGATGGTGGTGATGTCATCGATCGGAAACTGCTGTTTTTGCCACGCCTGAAATTCATGATTAAGCTGGCAAATCTCCGGAGTGGGTATTTCCGGTGAACTAATGGCAAGTGGTTCGATAAATTGTTCAGGCACTATAGATTGGGGAAACAACTTAATTACTCACTTTTGTTATTATTGATCAGCAGGCTCATACTCATGAGCCATCATTTCAGCTATATTTAGTTGTGTAAGATACGGCTGATCGATTCTTCTTTTCTTAAGGTTAAAATTTCACAGCCAGTTTTCGTTACCACAACCGTGTGTTCCCACTGTGCAGACTTTTTACCATCTATGGTATAAACCGTCCAGTTATCTTCTTTATCCAAAATGGTATTGGCGCGACCCAGGTTGATCATTGGTTCTATGGTAAAACACATGCCTTCTTGCATCTTGGTTTTATCATTGTTTTTGTAATGGACAATTTGCGGCTCTTCGTGAAATTCTTTACCTATGCCGTGGCCACAGTATTCTTTAACGATCGAATAACGCCCTGATTTTTTAATAAACTTTTGAATAGCAGAGCCAATTTCACCAAAGGTATTGCCAGGTTTTACTTTTTTCAGACCAAGGTACAAGGCTTCCTGGGTAATGCGGCACAAACGTTTATCTTCCGGGGAAACTTCGCCGATGAAAAACATTTTACTGGTATCGCCATGAAAGCCGTCTTTGATCACCGTAATGTCGATATTAATAATATCGCCGTCAACTAAGGGTTGATCGTTTGGAATACCGT
>CAZUHQ010000057.1:0-21421 GCA_964620605.1 uncultured Thalassotalea sp. | reverse complement strand
CGTCTCGACACCGCTGCACTCTCATCTTATTGCAGAGAGTAAACACAGCATTTTGCTATTAGTGATTGGTGTTATCGGCCTGTTATTGATTGCCGGTGCCAACATTGCCAACTTATTTATTTCACATATTGCCGAACGTCAACACCAACTGGCTATTTGTGCCGCAATCGGTGCCAAACGCCAGCAACTTTTCACTTCGGTCGCCGCAGAAATCGGTCTGTTAATGTTTGCTTCCGTTATGCTGGCCTTATTGGTTGCGGCATTTGGCTTTACCGGCCTTACGCCAGCCCTGGCGGATTATTTACCTCGCATAGCAGAACTAAGACTCAATAGCTTTTCCTACCTATTTTCATTCGCGCTATTGCTGATTTTAACCCTGATATTTTCAGCAATTGCAGTCAATATGGTGCGCTATCGCAAGCTCAGTTCCTCGTTACAATCCAGTGGCAAAGGCAATAGTTTTCAAGTGTCTAATAGCGTCAGAAAACTATTAGTGGTTAGCCAGATCGCGATAGCATCTAGCCTGATCTTTGTTAATATCTTGCTCTATAGCAATGCTCGGCAGGTCATAGATCAACCTTTAGGCTATCAACCGAATAACAGTTATGCCGTGGTGATATCTCCGTTTGCCAGTGGCGAACAACGCGCGGCAGAGATGACAGAGCTAAGAAAAAAACTGGCGCAATTGGCGAATATCGAACGGGTCAGTCAGGCAATGCGCCCCGATATTTTTGGCACTTTGGCATTAACCGTGCAGCAGACGAATCAACGCTATACCGCAGCGGCCAAAGACATTGATGAGAATTACTTTCCGCTAGTCGAACAGACTCTAGTCCAAGGTAATAACTTTACTCAAGCACAAATTGACGATGGCGAAAAAGTACTAATAGTCAACCAGAGCTTTGCCGAAAAACTCGTGCCTGGCGGCGATGTCTTAGGCTTACGATTTAATAATGAATCTCAAGTGATAGGCGTGGTTCGCGACATTTTTTTACCGGGAGACAATATCAAGCAAGATCGCTTTTACTACCCGGTTAGTCGCAGCCGCAACATGCTACTGATCCGCGCTAAAACAGGACAAACCCTAACGCGTTCAGAAGTTTTACAACAGCTACAATCCGTTAATAAGCAACTCAATATTTTTAGTTTCGCCTCATTAAATCAATACAATGACCAGCGATTATTTCGCACCAAAGCAACAGCATACGCCACCATGCTGTTAACTCTGATCACTTGTTTGCTGTCCGGCATTGGCTTATACGGAATTTTGAAATATACCAGTGAGATACGCCGTTTTGAAATCGGCACCCGGATGGCGATTGGCGCTAAGGGAAAAGATATTATTTATCTGATCTTTAAAGAGAATTTACCGGCAATTGCCATCGGCTTTGCCGCCTCAATCACTTTAATAGCGAGCATTTACCTCGGTTATCATCAGCTATTAACCGACTATAATTTAACGCAAGGTGTAGTATCTTTTGTGGTGAGCGCTAGCATTATCACACTGATAACCTTATACGCCGGCTATTTGCCGTTAAAACAATATATCAAACAGCCGGTTATTTTAAGCTTAAGACATAGCGAATAAGCGCTTAAATTTAGCAAACACTCCTGATGCTTTCTCTTCAGGAGTATTTTGATATTCAGTGCTCAGCAATTTCAGACGTAACGAATAAGTACCACCGTGATCCCAGGGCCACCATAAAGCAACGACAGTCGGCGTATTTTGATCGCCACAAAGCGCTAATATCCGCTGCTCTTTACTCAGCTTGGCCAAAGTTCCCAGTTCAGTTTTGAGCGCCTTAGGCAACTGCTTCCAGGTGTTTCCCTGCCATTCGTCAACCAGTGTTAAACGCAGTTTAGCTAATACCCGTTCTGCCTTATTTTGGGCGAACTCACTAAGCATGGCTTGGTGGCGCGACTCAAAAGACCAGCTAAGATCGTCTCCCAACGCTAATCTTAAATCTTCAGTTAACGATGCTATTTGCTGTTGTGAAAACGCCACCAGTTATCCTTCTGTTACTCGTCGTTGACTTCGCTGTCGCTACCAATCCAGTCCACTAGAAACTGCTGTTGAGCATCAGTGATTTCATCATCTGCCAACTTAACCACTTTTAGCGTTGGATCACTGATAAAGGCGATTTGCTTTTTCACCGTTTGACCGCGCTGAATATATTCAATAGTCGCTGTATCACCCGGCTCAAACTGCTCTAACGCTTTATCCCAAGACTTTTGCGAGCGAATTTTCCGTCGGCCAAGCTTAACAATTTGATCGCCTTTTTCTATGCCAGCGCGATATAACGGGCTATTCACTAAAATGCGATTGCTGACCATGGCAGCTTTACCATCAAAATCAAAAGACACCTTGCCTAAATAGGCACTGTCACTATCTTCTGCTTCCAACGTTAACCCCGCTGGAGCCAATAATGTCGCATAATCAGCTTTAGTTTGACCATAAACATGCTCGGCGAAAAACTTATCGACAAATAACTGATCACCGGTCACTTTCACTAAAGTGTTTTTAATATCTTCCCGGCTGTACGGCGTTTCCGATTTACCAAAGTCCAGCCACATCTGACGCATAAAATCATCTAACGATTTACCCGGAAACTGTTCTCGAATCGATAAATCCAGCGCCAGGCCAATAGCGCGACCATAGGTATAGTAACTAAAAAAGATATTACTATAGTTAGTCGGATCGATTGAGGTACCGGCATCGGTAAAAGTAGCAAACTGGCTCGCTCCTTCCGGGCTTTTGTATAAACGGCCACGCATGTTATATGCCTGGTTCACTATCGCCGCCAGATTATCAAAATATTCACTATGATCTTTTTCGTTCGCCCGACGAATAAACAAATTGGTATAATAAGTAGTAAAACCTTCCGCCAACCAAAGGCTGGGCGTCATATTCGCGCCGATATAATTAAACGGCTCAAGCTCTTTCGGACGAATACGCTCAACATTCCAGCTATGGAAAAACTCGTGCGATAGCGTCCCCAGGTGCTTGTACTCCCCTTCATCCAATGAATCCTTACGGGTTAATATCGTCGAGTTTCTATGCTCCATGCCATCACCACTAACGTGCGGCAGGTAACAGGCAATAAAGGTATATTCGCCATAGTCAAACTTAGGTAACTCACCAAACACCTTAACTTGCTCGGCGACTACCGCCTTTGCCATCTCGGTATATTTATCGAGATCTTCAGCAGTGCCGTCATGATGCACAGCAAGATTGATGGTTTGCGTACGGCCGCCTGAGGTTACCTGCCAGGAACGCACTTGATGATCACTTAATTCAACTGGACTATCGAGAAAATAATCCAGATCTGGTGCAGTAAAACGATATTTACCGTCGGCAGCCGGTAATTGAGTTGCTACTTTCCAGTTTGGTGCAAACGGGCGAAACTCAACATTTATCCCACGGTCTTGATGACCGGTCGCCCAAAGAAATGTCGCCGGCATATTTAAATGGGCATGGGTACGATCAATTTGTGAATAGGTGCCATCCGCACGGTCGCCAAATAATGTATAACTAACAGTAACTTCACCATCATGATTGGCAATATGCCACTGGTAAGGATTAGCACGTGTCACTGTTAATGGCTGACCAACACTGTTGACCGCAGAAATACTGTAGACATTTTTTGCGAACTCATGCATCGCATAACGTCCTGGCGAAGAACGACTCATTTGTACTTCCAGTACCTGATTCTCAATGCCGGTAAAAGTAGCTGATATGCGCGCTTCATGATGAACGGCATTATCAAATGATACCTGATAGGTAGTTTCCCCATCAGCAAACGCCAGCGGACTTAATAGTAAGCCGCTAAGCATCAATAATTTTTTCATTGTAATTCCCTAGCCTATGATTATTGTAATGGCGACAAGTGTAAATATTATTGCATACAAAATACAATTATTTATAAATAAAAAATGCCGTTCGTCGCATGGTAGAGCCATCTTATCCGATCTCAGACAAAATGATAAATAACTGGAGAAACTTGCTATTTTCAGCTTTGTCGCCAACAATCAATGTCATGAATTAGCATTTTAATTAAAAAAGATAGAATTAATGACAGACAATATCGCGACAGAATTAGCTGTGCCGATCACCCTGGTACACAAAGACATCCCTGCGTTAGCTGGAGTTCGCCAATATCAATCTGCTGTTGCCCAAGTGATCTATGTTCAGCACGGAGTGTTAGCCATTATCTGCGATGCCGGGCGCTATTTCGTACCGCCGATGCAAGCAATTGTAATCCCCGCACAACTTCCCTATGAATTAATCGCAAAAACCCCAGTCAAATTAACGCTATTTTCATTTGAGCCAGCACAGGCAAAGAGCCTGCCACAAGAAATTCGTGTGTTATCGACAACGAGTTTTCTGCAAACTTTACTCAACGAATGCCAAAATATTAATAACGATTATCTATGGCATGAAGCACCAGGAAGATTACTGCGCCTGGTGCGAGATTACCTTGCGAGCGCGCCGGCTTTAGATATTTTCTTACCTTACCCCAAAGATCCCAGGCTGAGCTCGATTACCGAAAAACTGCTGAAACATCCGTCACTGAAAAGCGACCTTAAATCCTGGGGGAAATTTGTCCATGCCTCATCTCGCACCTTAACACGAGTGTTTAAAAAAGAAACCGGCATCACCTATAGTCAATGGCGCCAGCGACTGAATATTCAAATAGCAAT
This sequence comes from uncultured Thalassotalea sp., assembly GCA_964620605.1. Classification (GTDB taxonomy): domain Bacteria; phylum Pseudomonadota; class Gammaproteobacteria; order Enterobacterales; family Alteromonadaceae; genus Thalassotalea_E. The sequence goes on along the minus strand of CAZUHQ010000057.1, from coordinate 16,720 downwards.
CAAACACCTGGCCGTTGGCGATAGTATTAGTCATATCGCCAAGTTATTGGGCTATGAATCGAGCTCTGCCTTTATCTTTATGTTCAAAAAGCAGATGGGGGTTTCACCGAATCAGTTTCTAGGTTAAAAAGCGGCCATACACCATAAATAAGGCAAGCGTAATATTTTATTTCCCTAACAATATGCTATCGTCTAACAGGAAATTACCATGGCTATGCTCCCTTTAATTGTGCTATCAACTTAACCATTTGATAAATAAGTGGGTTCTGTGGCAACAAGAGCAAGTATCACCCACATGAATGCGAATGTTGAGCTTCCATGGACGGATTTGGGCATCCTGCTTGTTTACCTGACAACAACTATCGGGAACCTAGCTTTACAAATAATAAGGAAACATCATGAAATTACTGACAATATTTCTCGCCATTCTCAGTTTTAGTGCTTTGGCGGAAACTCAATATTTTGGTGATAAATCACAAGCAGCAGACGTTGAAAAAGCGGTGAATTATTACCTTGACGGTAGCCTGTTAGGCGATGCTAAGGTTATCGCCAAAGCCTTTCATCCGGATGCCAAAGTACAAGGGATCAGAGATGGTGAACATAAAGTCTATGACATGAAAACCTTTCTTGGTTTTTTTAGTACCGACAAGCCCGGCAAACACACGACAAAAATCGTTTCGGTAAATATTGAAAATAATGCCGCCTCGGTACGGGCAGAATGGGATATGGGCAGCTGGAAGTATGTCGATTACCTGTCGTTGTTAAAACACCAGGATCAATGGCAAATCGTCAATAAAATCTACACTGTGGTGCAAAAATAAACTTGAAAGATCAACCCCCCCTAATCTGCTGATTTGGCGAGCTCAAAATTAAATTTGTCAACACAGGCCTGGCAAATACAGGCCTTTTGACGCAGAGCTACCGGTATTTGCTCAAGCAGTTGCTCAGGTATCTTGCTTTTAGTACACCAGCAAGCTTCAGTGTCGTTCACTCCGCAATAATTTTGCTGCTGGCATAAAGGACAAACACTGGTATCAACGGGCTTGGTCATAATTTAAATCACCACCGCAGAATCTCGCATAATTACCGAAGGCTGGAACAAATGCTGAATCTCCAGCCCTTTTTGTCGGTAAACTTCTTTAAGCACTAACTTGGCCGCCATTTTACCCATTTCATGCACCGGGTTTTCAATCGTCGTCAACTTGGGGTATAAATGCGAGGCAAACACCACATCATCAAAACCAATAATAGAAAGCTGCTCAGGCAAGTGAAGACCATGTTCACGGGCATAGGTCATCGCCCCCGACGCCATCTCGTCATTGGCGCATACCAGGGCAGTAAATTTTTTACCTGAGGCAAGAAAATGCTGCAAGCCCTTAACGCCGCCCTGCTCTTTAAATTCCGCTTCATACACCAGTTCACTATCGAACGTCAGATCGTGCTCAGCTAACGCCTTTTTATGACCTAGCATACGAGCATAGGCATCGGCTTTATATTGCGGCCCGGCGATATAGGCAATCTCCCTATGTCCCATATCAATCAAAGAGTTAGTTGCAAGATAGCCACCGAGTTCGTTATCCAGACTGATACACTGATCTTTCAGTTCTTCAACATAACGACTGACTAAAAATATCGGAGTTTTTCCTTTGTTTAACTCGATCAGATATTGGTCCGATACCGCTTCAACATGCAAAATTATCGCGTCACAATTTTTGCTGATCAGAAATTCTATGCCATCTTTTTCTTTCTCTTGGTCACTGTGACCGGTAGTGATAATGACATGTTTACCGGCGGCACGAACTTGGGTTTCGACACCACTCATCATTTGGCCGAAAAACGTCCCTTGAATTTCGGATACCAGTAAGCCAATACAATTGCTGCGATTCGACGCCAGCGACTGGGCTATGCTATTCGGTCGATAGCCCAATTCTTCCATCGCCGCCAGTACCTTTTTGTGGGTTTTTTCACTGACTCTGGCATTACCGTTCATCACCCGGGAAACCGTTGCTAACGACACTTTTGCCAATTCAGATACTTGATAAATCGTTGCCATACTTCCCTTACTGTCGCTCAGGCAATAAATGCCGCTAGCCTAACACAATTATTCCAGTTTAAAAATGCGCTGCTATCCAGCTACTAACGTGGTCGATGTTATCAAATCCGTAGCAGAGCAAACCAACTTACTTGCCCTGAACGCGGCCATTGAAGCGGCGCGCGCTGGTGAGCAAGGCCGGGGCTTTGCAGTAGTTGCCGACGAAGTAAGAACCCTGGCACAGCGCACCCAGGATTCTACCGTAGAAATAGAAGAATTTATTACCTCATTGCAAAGCAATGCCAATGCGGCGTTTAATGTCATCGAACAAAGTCAACATAAAGCCAATGAAGCGGTTGATAATTCAAAAGCTGTAGAACACACCCTGGAAGGCATCACTATGTCGGTTAACAATATCTTTGAAATTACAGAGCAAGTGGCGACAGCAATTGATGAGCAATCTGTAGTCACTCAGGATGTCGCACAAAATGTCGTGACTATCGAACAAAAATCAGTAGAAACCACGACTAGCGCCACCCAAATAGCCGCCACCGCCAAAGAACAGGCAATCCTTGCCACTTCATTACAGGAACTGGCCAGTACTTTTAAAACCTAGTTGCGTACTAAATCCCCCGAAGACTGTTTATCGGGGGGGTGTTAATGTACTTCCTCAAAGGCAAATAACAGGCTATCAACGACGTTAGAAAAATAAGAGTTAAAGTAAGAATGACCACAGGAATTAATTGTCCATTGAAATACTCGATTAAATTATCTCGATAAGCCATATAAAGCGCCATTAACATGGCAACACTTGCTGAAATTCCTAACAATATTGATTTCAAGTTACTGTTAATAATGAGCATTAGTATATCGCGTTTTTTAGCTCCTACCGCCATACGTGTCGCCAACTCAAAACGGCGAATTTTAATACTGTAACTGAGGATGCCATATAATCCGATGCCCGACATTGAGATTGCCAGCACAGCCAAAGCGGATGTGACCATTACTGTGATAACAGGTGTAAACAGTAATCTTTGGTGAGTTTCTTGTAGACTTTCAAGGTTTGATAATGCCCATGCAGAGCTAACCTTGCGTATCACTGAGATCACTTGTTCTCGAGTTAATGTTTGCTCTTTGTGTGTTTGAATTAACAAGCTATTGCTAGGTGATGATATTGCCCGATAACTTCTCATCGACACCTGTTTTTCACCTGGCCTTTTGATCCCTTTAACAATACCTTTGACGGTAAAAATAGTCCCCCCTGGATTTGCTAACTTGATCCCCACCGCATTGCCATTAGGCACCAATTGCTTGGCAAACACCTCGTTAATAATCAAAACCTTGCTTTGCTCTCTCACATCAGTCGCATCGAAATAACCTCCGGCAACTAAAGGCTGAGCAATCATATGAAAGTATTTGTCATCTACCCACCTGTTTTCATTAACAAATCGTTCATTAGTGTCAACATTTGTAAAAGCTGCCTCACTTGCCTTTATTAACGGTGATGATGACTGACTAATAGATTTAACCACAGGTAAAAGTAGCAGTTGATTAGTTATTTCCCGCATTAATGACTGACTTTCTTGGTCTGGCCTTTTAAAGGGTTGAGTATCAGTGATAATCAATTGACTAATATCTTGTAAATCAAAACCTAACGGCTGCTTTACTGTATCGATAGTAAGCTTAAATAAGCTGACATTAACAAAGACAATAGCTGTTGCCATGGCAATTTGAATGGCAATAAAGAAACTACGTATCAATTTAGATATCTGTGCACCCACTCCTTTACTGCCAGATTGCAATAAATGATTTAAGCATGAGTAGTTGACCATTTTACTACTGGCGTATGCAAACAAAGATGCACACAAGCTAGCAATCAGTAGTGCCGCGCTAATGGTGACATGATTAAGTTTTAGCTCCTCGGTTCTGGGTAGCATAGTTGAAAAGTAGTTTTCAATAATAGTAAAACCAGCTATCGCAGTAACAACAGCTATAGCTAACGACATCAGCATTAGTAATGAAGTTTCAAGCAGAAAATACCTGAATATATGCCAAGGCTTAGCTCCAATCGCAGCATGTATCGCTAGATGATGCTGTTGTTGAACAGCGCGTGAGATAAATAAATTGGCTAGGTTAGTACAACTAATGATCATCAAACCCAAAACCCCAGCCAATAGTAAATAAACTGTCTTCTTGCTCTCCCCTAAAATAACTGACTGGAATGAGCGAATATGAACCTCAATATTCCAACCTTTAAAAAAATGAATATCGGCGACATTTTCACGCCAAATACCATTAACAAGTGATGTTAAACTTTGCTCCGCCCGACTAATTGACCAATTATTTTTTAATTTGCCAATAAACACCAGACTAGGACGAATATGACCCCAGTTATTAGCTAAAACACTGTGTTGATTAAAATCCCATGGTAGCCATATACTGGTAGTAATACTGGTATTTTGAATTTTTGGCTCAACAAATTTTTCGTCCAATACACCGATAATGCGAAAACTTATGCCTTTCAGCGTAACTTTTTTAGCTAAAATATTTTTGTCAAAATTAAACTCATCCCGCCAAGTCTTATAGCTTATTACGGCAACAGGATTTTGCGTATTAATAGCTTCAGACTGTTCAAATCCTCGGCCGAGAATAAAAGGTGCATTTAGCAATGAAAACCATTCCGGCGTTACATAACTGGTTTTAACATTAGGCTGATGTGGCAACGAAGTTAATATATCACTTTCATAGTTAATGATTGCAGCTTGCTCGAATACCTGCTGATTTTTATATAAATGGATTAACCCCGGATAAGTAAAGGCAGTTAAATTATTAACCCCATTTTCATTTAATAATGCATGCTCAATCCGAACCAATTTTTCTTGCTCCGGGTAAGGTAAAGGTTCTACTAATAACAGATAAGCCAGAGTTAACACACAGGCTAACGTGCCTAACACAAAACCCATAGTCACTGTGACTGCGGCAACAAAATTAGGAGTTCTCTTAAGGCTATTCCATGATTGACGGCACAGGTAAAAAATTGAGCTCACGCTATTTATCCTTAAATCAGATATGCTTATGTGACATCAATCACAAAGCTAAAATCATGCCACAACAAATTACCAATAAAAACAATCAATTAATAAATAAAAATATAAGCTTTGCTTGCTCCAGTTCGTTTTCGAACTACTAAAGTTCGAAATAGTGATAAAGTCATTAATAATCACATGCAAAGACAAAAAAGACACCATAGAAAAAGTGATCCTTCATCCCTATACGAAAAAAACGGATAGTTCACTGTTCAACGATGATGGCAGCACAGGATCTGTCTATGAAACCAAGCGGAAAAAAATATTGAGAACCATGTTCAATCAAGTTGATATTGCTGACAGGAACTGGCCAGTACTTTTAAAACCTAGGCTGCAATGTGATAAGTTGCTGTTGTAAGTGTTCAAGAAAAACTTTGACCTTTTCCAATGGATACTTTCTGCCTGAATAAAACGCATATAATACAAGATCTTCAGGTTCGCAGTTTACGTCAACTTGAATAAGAGTACCGAGTTCTATCTCTGTTTGGCAGGCATGAAGAGGCAAAATGGCGAAACCAAGTCCTTTAAGTGCTCCAGCTTTGGCCAAGTGGCCACTATTGACCTTATAACTAGATTGCACCTGAATAGTTTGCTGATGTTTAAAGCGCCACGGCATCCCTTGAAGCACCGATAAAGTGGTTATACAAGGTACTTTACTCAGTTCATCGAGTGAAACGGGTAATGAATGTCGCTCTAGCAACTCAGGGGCTGCAACCACACAACTTGGCCAGCGTAGTATTTCCTTAGCAACCCAACCGGAATCATCTAATCGACCACGACCGAACTTCAATACCAGGTCAAATCCATCTAACAACCCTTGCGTTGGATTTAATTGAGTATCACAACTGAGCTGTATTTGAGGATGATTAAGGCAAAAATCTGCAATAATTTCAGCCATAAACGGAAGATCCGGCATAATAATCTTAAAGTGTCCTGATAAGCTATCTCCATACAGAGAAACTTGTTCCAAAGCATCATCTAATACTTGTGTCAACGGTATAACTGACTGATAAAATTGCTTACCAGCAACAGTTGCTCTCATCCTACGTGTTGTCCGTTCCAATAACCGGACATTAAGTTGTCGTTCCAATAACGCGACATGACGGCTGACATTAGATGACGGTAATTGCAGTTGCTGGGCTGCCAATTTAAAACTGAGTTGTTCAAATACCACCTTAAAACTCAATAGCCACGGTAACTCAATTTTCTCAATCATTTATTAACTCACAAAATGGGATTATTAAGCCAATAATACTGTATTTATCCCGTTTTGTACTTTTGTAATGATCGCCATCAAGATTAATTATCGAGGTAGCATAAATGAACGATAACAAAAAAATCGCCATTATTGGTTCAGGCGTCGCCGGAATGGCATTAGCAATACTCGCCACTAAACTAGGTTGTAAGGTGAGTCTGTATGAGCGAAATAACGACATATCGTCCATAGGAGCAGGCGTAACGTTATGGCCAAATGCCATGTTTGTACTACAACAAATGGGAGTGGAAGCACAGGTCAAAGATTTTAGCGGAATCCCGTATTTTATCCGCCAGTTTGATCACTATGGTGTTCGACAGGGAGAATTTAATATTGATGCAATAAACAGCGAATGTGGTTTTCCCAGTGCCACGATATTACGTCGTGATTTGATGCGAATATTAGCTGAAGAATTAACTAATTTGGGGGTAGATATTCACTTTAATCGCTTGATTACCTCACAAGATATCGATGACTTTAAACAAACATTTGATCTGGTAGTTGGTGCCGATGGCAGAATGAATTCAGTGGTACGTCAGAATATATATCCAGAAAATGTGATGCCGTGCTATCAAGGCTTTATCAATATTATTGGTATTAGTCAGCTAAAACATAGCAACTTAGATAACGCTATTTGTGATTATCGCGGTGCTGGTCAACGTTTTGGTATTGTTCCCATTAAATCAGATCTGTGCTTTTGGGCAGGAGGTTGGCGTACGCCAATAAATCGCGAGCGACCATTATCTGCTTGGTATAGGGAAATGTATCAGCGTTTTCAGAGCTGGCCAGATCCGATACAAAGCGTATTAACATGCCATGAGAAAACGTCACTCAACCGAATTTTCGTTCATGATATCGAGCCATTGCCTTATTGGCATCAAGACAATGTCTTAATTATTGGCGATGCAGCTCATGCCCCTTTACCGACGTCAGGACAAGGAGCGTGTCAAGCGCTAGAGGATGCCTGGCACCTTGCCAGATTGTTAAAAAAGCCAAAAAATTTAGATACCATTTTGACCGAATTTTACCGAACGCGCATAGCCAAAACTTCTGCGGCTCAGTCTATAGGTAGGCAATTAGCACAACAAATTTTTAATGTTCATGCTCAATCTCAACCATCTGTGTCAACTATGTCAGCTAAACAGTTAAGTCAATTATGGATGCAGGGATTAACAACAGAATAAAGCAAAAACAGCGGATAATCCGCTGCTTTATCTCTTATTTTATCATCAGTTAAAATGTCATTCTAGCGCCTAAGATCCAGCGTGCTTCATAGACATTTTGAAATGCTTTTTGTTTTTCAAACTCTATATAAGTTTGCTGGTATTCTTCTGTGATGTTAGAGCCGTTAACATAAAAACTAATGTTCTCATTCCAGTTATAAGTGGCATTGAAATCAAGCTGCGAATAATCATCTTGATACAAAGCCTGATTACCTGTGTTTGGGTTACCGGCAGTGTGTAAGCGAGGGCTACGAGAGTTCCACGCTAAACGTGCTGAGAAGGTTTCATTTTCATACCAAACAACCGCATTATAGGTATCTTTAGACATTCCCTGGAATGGCAAGTCATCACCATGAACATCTTTCGCTTCCTGTGAGCTATCAGCATAAGTGTAGTTCAAGTCCATACCAACATTAGCCAGTACGCTGTCTTCACCTAAGAAGTCACTAAACGCCACTTTACCGCCGATTTCATAACCGGATACATCACCACCTTCACCTTGAACAGTAGAAGTAAATGGATGAGGACCTCGACGAACGCCGTCAGAATCCGGCTCGTCGATCATTACCGTTGCAGACTCGGTAAAACTGTCAATGTCGATGCCATACGTTGAAACAAAGAACATCGAGGCATCGCCAGCATACCACCCGGCTGAAAGCGAGTAATTTTTTGAACGCCACGGATCCAGTTCCGGGTTACCGTTTAGCGTGCCGTTTTGTACTCGCATACAGCCACAGTCATTGTTAAACACTAAACCAACCGATTTACCATCTCCCCATTGTGAGAGATCAAGCGGCTGCATGTTTTCAGAATAGGCGGCACGTAATATCACATCTTCCGTAGCCTGATACGCCAAATTTAACGAAGGTAATTCATCGGTATAACTGCGCTCAGTAACAGCATCGCCAATATCAGGACCTAAGCCGGAATGTGGCAAGTTAGGACCAACCAGATTTTGTTTAACATACAGATCAGTATCAATCACTTTTAAGCCGATATTACCGCTCAGTTTTTCGTACTCAAAGTTTAGTTGTAGGAAATATGAAATTTCATCTAAGCCCACATCATAAGTACGACCACCGTTTTCGGTACGTTGTACATTACCAAAGGTTTGTTGATGCCATTTCTTCGGGTTACGGAAACTTTCAGGGTCGATCACCCAAATGCCAGGAATACCTTTAACATTACCAAAATCCGTTTGCCATTTAACATCTGCGTATTGGTCTAAACGGGTAGGTGCCAATAAGGTTAAAGCTGCCAGCCTCTAGTACCGCTAGCAGCTTCGGCTGATCAGCAACAGTTATTCTCCCTGGTTTTGTCCACCTAGTTGAGGAGCATGCTGAATAATACGATCGGCAAGACGGGAAAATGGTAAGCTCTGAATCCACACTTTGCCATGGCCAGACAAGGTTGCCATAAACAGCCCTTCACCACCAAAAAACATACTTTTTAACCCTTTAGTCATCTCTATGCTGTAATCAATGCCATCGCTAAAGGCGACCAAACAACCAGTATCCAAACGCAAGGTTTCACCATTGAGTTGTTTTTCAATCACTGTGCCACCAGCATGAACAAATGCCATGCCATCACCGGATAAATGTTGGAGAATAAAACCTTCGCCACCAAAAAAACCGCTGCCTAAACGACGATTAAATGCGATATCCACTTTAGTGCCATGCGCCGCACATAGAAATGAGTCTTTCTGACAGGTGACACTGCCGCCCATCTTCGCTAAATCTATCGCGATAATAGAACCGGGAAAAGGCGCAGCAAACGCGACTTTGCGCTTATCGTGGGCATGACAGGTAAAATGAGTCATAAACACAGACTCCCCAGTTAATGCCCGTTTACCGGCAGAAAATAATTTTCCCAGCAGTCCTTGTTCGGCGTCCGAGCCATCCCCCATCTTGGTTTCAAACTCGACACCATCTTCCATATAATTCATCGCGCCAGCTTCGGCAATTACGGTTTCCCCCGGATCGAGCTCAACTTCCACCATTTGCATTGAATGACCGATAATTTGATAATCAATTTCGTGGCTTTGCATTATTTTAATCCTTTTTAAAGCTTCAATTAGCGTGTAATTCAACATAGCATGATAGAAAACTTTTTACCTATTTAGTTGAAACCAAATAAGAAAAAACTGGTCTATTGCTATAAATAGACAAGTACATTGCTATCTATATTAAACAACATCGCTGATATTACCTATTTAATTGAATAATGATATTATCAAGCGAGTCATCTGTTATTTTTAAAGAGTACCAAGTATGAAAAAACTATTCGTTGCCTTTTTTGCCATTATTTTACTACCACTAGCTGCAAATGCAGCAAAATATGAAGAAGGCAAGCATTATTCCGTCGTTCCAGGGCAAACCACCAATAACCCAGAGGTTAGAGAATACTTTTCTTATTATTGCCCTCATTGTCGTAATTTTGAACCCTACTTAACAGACATCGCCAACAGCCTGCCTGAAAGTACTGAATTAAAGAAAACACATGTCGATTTTATGGGATATACCTCGCCCGAAATTCAAGGCATGTTAAGTACCGGTTTAGCGGTTGCAGAAAAAACCGGTTTAGCAAAAAAATTCAGCGCAGAAGCCTTTAGCTATATACAAACTCAACGTAAATCTATCTCCAACATCGAAGATGTAAAGAAAATCTATATCGCTGCCGGTGGCGATGGTGCAACCTTTGATAAGGGGATAAAATCTTTCGCGATTCGCGGACAAGTAAAACGCAATAAAAAAGAACAAGATAAATTATCAAAAGGACGTTATGTAAGTAGCGTGCCAGCATTTGTAGTTAACGGTAAATACGTAATCAATGGTAAAGAGCTCAAAAGCATTGATGAATATAAAGAAATCATTACTTATCTGTTAACGCTTTAACGAAATTTAATAACGAACAATCAACGCCTGTCTTTTATCGATGGGCGTTTTTAGTTAACCACAAAAAATCCCTCTTCACCAAATGTTGCTATCGTTTATACTAAAGCTAAGAGCGGTCTAGAATGTAATAGCATGAGATGTTTTAAAGCGGGTTTATCATTATTGATCTTGTGTCTGACACTGGGCACCTCAGGTATAAAGGCGACGCCCTTTAAAGAATGCCGTACACCATTAACCTTGTCTTCCACCACAGATTGGTATCCTTATATTTATCAGCAAGATAACGAAAGTGCCGGTATTGATGTTGAATTACTTCGACTGATTCTTGAGCAGATGGATTGCCAGCTCAAGGTACTTCATTATCCGGAACGCCGCTCTATGTTTGAATTAAACTCAGGTAATATAGATATAGCGCTAGGCGCCAGCAAAACTAAAGAGCGAGAACATCTGTTCCACTATTCCGTTACTTATCGTAATGAAAAGAACCGCTTTGCCTATCACACTAGTGATCAACAATTAGCACAAATTAGCAGCTTACAAGATATAGTAGCAGCGAAAAAAATTATCGCGATTAATTTAGCTGGCTGGTATGGCGATGAAATTGAGCAGGCAAAAACTCTCTATAATGGCTTTGTCTTTTCAGATACCGTTAACAAGCGGCTAAAAATGTTGTCTTATCAACGGGTTGATCTAGTCATCGACGATGATATCGTGCTTTGCAGTGAACTTGAACGTGCTTCCCTTACTAAGTTAGCCCTTCACCCAGTTATTCTTTCAAGTGCCAACATCCACTTTATTTTTAATAAACAAACGATTTCAAAAGAATTTGTCGAGCACTTTAATCAGGTATTAAGCGCGATGAAAATATCCGGTGAATTAGAAGCGCTATATCAACAACAATTACCAGCGAGCTGTATTAACCCGATACCAAACTAACCTTGGCTCTATTAGTTATAAAAAACTGAGATTAATCGACAAAAATCTGCATTTCCTGGCCGATTTGCTTACGCATTTCCATCAATTTTTTAGCGGTATCATGCTGTTGCTTATCTTCTTTTGTTTCAGGTATCCACTCAGGTACGGAAATTTTTTCACCATGTTCATCAACTGCCACCATGATCACAATGCAATGAGTAGTTAACCGGCGATTTAATGACTTAGGGTCACAGGCGCTGACTTCCAGCGCAATATGCATTGACGAAGTTCCGGTTAATATCACCTTGGCATTCACTTCCACTAAACTGCCAACATGGATAGGCGCAACAAATCGAATACCACCAGCATATGCCGTCACACAATAACGACCGCTCCAGCCCGCCGCACAAGCATAAGCGGCGAGGTCAATCCATTTCATTACCGCACCACCATGCACTTTTCCGCCAAAATTGACATCTTGCGGCTCAGCTAGAAACCTTAAAGTTAGTTCTCGTTGTGGTTTTGCCATTTCAACCTCTTGTTTGCACAGTCATCCAACTGATGTCATCAATTGATCATATAAAGCGATATTCAGTTAGCCGTTTATTCGCTAGAATATAGCTTAACTTAATTATTCTCGACGATCTGACTTTAAGCCAATGAAACAGCTATTTTTTTCCCTATTTAAATACCTAACCATTTTTTTCTTTGGGTTGTACTTTCTAATCTGGCTCAGCTCACCAATAGCAATTAACTATCTTGCGTCTACACAGCTTAAGCCTTATCAGTTGTCAATCAATGAGCAAGCCAATATACGTTATAACCCTTTTATTTCTGCGTTAACTGTTAGAAATCTGGAGATTGCGCGTGACAAAGAAAAAGTCTTTGCCATTGATAGGCTGAACATCGAACTTAACCTGATCCAGTTAATATTCAACAAAATTGATATCAAGTCTTTCACTATTAATGGCTTATATACAAAACTCGTATTTGAAGATAACAAAGTGCTTATTGCTGGCATTGAATTACCATCAACCCAAGAGCAACAATCACCAACCGCCAATGCTGAGCCGACACCTGACTATCAAATTATCCTGCCTCAGCTTAACTTGACGGCAAGCGAGCTATTTATTGTTCATCCAAGCATAACGCAAAATATTGGCATCAAAGAACTGAATGTCACCGAACTAAGCGCAAACAAGCAAAACCAACAGGCAAAAGTTGATCTCGAACTAGCGATAAACCAAGCACAACTGATCACTAAGGCATTCCTCAGTAGAAATGACACCACACTAACCCTTGATAATGAGTTAGTCCTAGTTAATTTTTCACTCGCAACGTTAAAGCCGTGGTTACCTGAGCAGCTTACTGATATTTCAGGCCTGGTAAATTTATCCGGTCAGCAATCTCTATCGCTAACCCCGGAAAAAACCCTACTTACATTAAGCAACACTCAGCAGTCACTTAGCGACATCGGGTTAACGACAGACAAAGCACAGCTCAATTTTGCGAAACAATCGCTGAACAGTAGCAAAATCCAAGTCGAGCTAATTCCCGAGCAGCCAGCCAGTATTAATGGCGCATTAGCGACACAAATAGAAAAACTATCGGTAAACCAGCTAGAAAACCCGGAAAAACGAATGTTTGCGCTCGAGCACTTTGACTCTGGCAAGATAAATATTCACACTGGGCAACAAACAACTCAGCTAGCATTTGACCGGATAACTTTAACTGACGGATTAATTGCCAAAAACGGTTCCAGTGAATTACCAGCTTTCACTCAGTTTAACCAGCTAGTGATTAACCAAACGGCACTAACCGCCACGAGTATCACCATTGATGATGTCAGCTTATCTGGCTTAGTAACAGACATAACGCTTGATCAACAAAAGCAAGTGAGCAACTTATTACCAATCACTGAGCTAACAGCACAGCCAAAGCAAGCCGATGAACAAAAGCCTGCAGCAGAGCAAGCCACGACTGAAGATAAAACCCAGACTAGCTTTGCTTTAGCTCAATTTTCATTGGCAGACAGCGCTCAAATCACTTTTACCGACACTAGTGTCGAGCCAGCTTATCGAAGAACATTTACCATTAACGAATTAGCGCTCGGGCCGATTAACAGCAGCCAACCAGAACTCGTCAGTCAATTAACAATCAATGGCAAAAGTAATAAATATGCCGGTTTTCAATTTAATGGCACCGCTTTACCCTTTAAGGCAACTCCGGAATATAACTTAACCGGTACAGTTAACGAACTGAACTTACCCGATGTCTCAACCTATATTAAAGACGCGCTAAAATACGAAATTAAAAGTGGTCACCTTAACCTGATTTTAAAAGCTAAGCTCAGAGGTGAAGATATTTCAGGCAAAACAAATCTGGTGCTGCAAGGCATAGACTTAACCGCCGCTGATGATCATGAAGTTGATTCAATAAGCGATCAAACCGCCATACCTTTTGCCGCAGCCATAGGCATGCTCAAAGACGGCGATGGCAATGTCGAGCTTAATATTCCACTGTCAGGAAAAACCAGCGAACCATCTTTTGGCACCTCAGGCTTTATTAGCTTGCTTGTTAAACAAGCAACCATGGCGGCCGCCAAAGATTATCTGATCACTACTTTTGTGCCTTATGCCAAAGTGGTTTCTGTTGCCCTAACCGCCAGTAACCATTTACTGAAAGTGCGCTTTAATGATCTAGCCTTCAAGCCGAAACAGCTCGAATTTGATGTTCAGCAGCAAAGCTTTCTAGAACAACTTTCAACCTTAATGAAAGAGAAAAAAGACACTAAATTTACCGTTTGTGCGGTAGCAACTCCCGAGGATATCGAGTTAAAAGCAGGTACAAAAATCAGTGACCAAGCAGATATCAAACAGTTACATGGCATGTCACAGGCACGTTTGGATAATTTTAAACAGCTGATGGTCGAACAATATCAAGTCGCTTCCTCACGTTTATTATTATGCACCCCACAAATAGACACTAATGCTAAAGCGCAGCCAAGGCTGACATTTAGCAGCCATTAACCAAGGTAAAAAGATGAATATTTGGGTTGATGCCGATGCTTGTCCGGTGGCAATAAAAGAAATATTATTTCGTGCTGCAGATAGGACACAAACAGAAACCACGCTGGTTGCCAATCATGCCATGCGTATACCGCCATCAAAGTATCTGCACTTTTTACGTGTTTCTTCAGGTTTTGATGTCGCCGATAACGAAATAGTCAAACGATGCAACACTAATGACCTGGTGATCACCAGTGACATACCGCTGGCAGCAGAAGTTATTGATAAAGGCGCAACCGCATTGAACCCGAGAGGTGAGCTATATACTCACAGTAATATTCGCCAACGTCTAAATATGCGGGATTTTTTCGATACCATGCGGGCAAGTGGCGTCGAAACCGGTGGCGTTCCACCACTTAGTCAAGCAGATCGCCAGGCATTTGCCAATAACCTCGACAAATGGTTGGCAAGCAATAAACAATAAAACGCTATTGCGTCTTAGCTCGATTGGCGCGTTTTGGTCGAGCTTTAGAATGCGCTTTATTCTTACCCTCATTACGAGTGGTATGACGAGGATTTTTATTTTTCGGCTGATGACCACGGGCACTATCGGCCGAACGCTGCCCATCTTTGTGCTCAACCTTACCTTCAGCAGCTGATTTATGTTTTTTCAGTTTCTTTGGTTTTTTCGCTTTCAAAGGCCGAATAGCTCTTGAAGCAGGCAGTTCGTTTGCCGGTTCGAACCCCACTTCCATTTTACGCTCAATATGTTGCTGGATAACATATTCAATATCTTGCAGCTGCTTATGTTCATCCGCGCAAACTAACGAAATCGCATGACCGGGTTGACCGGCTCGCCCGGTACGGCCAATTCGATGGACATAATCTTCAGCAACATTAGGTAATTCAAAATTTACCACTTGAGGCAGCTGATCGATATCCAGGCCACGGGCCGCAATATCTGTTGCCACTAACACACGGATATCGCCAGATTTAAAGTTTGCTAACGCTTTAGTGCGTGCTCCCTGACTTTTATTGCCATGAATTGCGGCTGCACTAATGCCCTGACTATCCAAATCTCGGGTTAGGCGATTCGCACCATGTTTAGTTTTAGTAAAAACTAAGACTTGCTGCCAGTCATTTTCTCTGATCAAATAACTCAGTAGCTTAGGTTTTTTCTTTTTATCCGTAGGAATAACCACTTGCTCAATAGTCTTAGCGGTTGAGTTTTCCGGATTCACCGAAATCTCTATCGCCTGTTTGACCAAGCTTTTTGCCAACGTTCGGATATCAGAAGAAAAAGTGGCAGAAAATAACAAATTTTGTCGTTTATTTGGCAAAAGCGCTATGATTTTTTTAATATCTCGAATAAACCCCATGTCGAGCATACGGTCGGCTTCATCTAATACCAGCATTTCGAGCTGCGAGAACTTCACGGCATTTTGTTGGTATAAATCCAATAATCGACCCGGCGTCGCCACTAAAATATCCGCACCTTTACGTAGGCTCATCATCTGCGGATTAATTTTAACCCCGCCAAAGACTACGGCAGATTTGATCGCAAGCTCACTGGAATAAGCATCAACGCTGGCTTTGACCTGAGCAGCCAGCTCTCTGGTAGGCGTTAATACTAATGCCCGAACCTGGTTTGCTTTTGCAGGCGAGCCCTGAGACAAGAGTTGCAACATTGGCAAGGTAAAACCTGCAGTTTTTCCAGTTCCCGTTTGAGCTGCCGCCATCACATCCTTACCGGTCAAAATTGCAGGAATCGCCTGAGCCTGAATAGCGGACGGTGTTGCATAACCTTTCGCTTCAATGGCACGCAAAATCGGCTTAGATAGGGATAACGAGGAAAAACTCATAATATGACTCATATAAAAAAGTAGGCTGATATTCAGCGGCGCTGAAGCATACAGTATAGTGTGGAGAAGCGCAATCAAGCCATTAATGGCAATAACTCATTACTATTTGTTTGGGTAATTAAATTGATAGCCCTTGGAACGAATCGACTGGATCACTCCTGTTGCTAACCCTGCCGACTTTAATTTATTGCGAATACGAGCCACTTTAATATCAATTGATCGATCAACTCCGTTGTAATCAGCACCTTTTAATACTTTTAATATCGTTTGTCTGGAGACAACTTTTCCCTGATGGGTTGCGATAAAATAAAACAATTCATACTCTTCTTGCGTTAGCTTCAAATTCTTCCCTTGAACAGAGCAATCACAACTGTTTGGGTGAAATGCCAATTGGCCAAATGCTAGCGTTTGATTGTTTTCGTGCTTTTTCTTTGGCCTATCTCCG
>CAZUHQ010000056.1:0-21661 GCA_964620605.1 uncultured Thalassotalea sp. | reverse complement strand
CTCTCGGGTAGGTAATAGTTCCGCCAATGCCTAATTTAAATCCCATATCGATATAGGTCATTGCCTGCTGAAAACTGCCGGAAAAACCGTGAATGATGCCGCCGTGCTCAACCGGTACTTTTTTTAACTGTTCAATGAGTTCGTTATGAGAACGCCTGTGGTGAATAATCACAGGTTTTTTTAACTCATTAGCAAGATAAAGCTGAAACTCAAAAAAATGTAGTTGCTGTTGTAGATTATCCTGTTGCTTGGCGATAACCCCATCTAAGCCAATTTCGCCGATGGCGATAATAGTTTCTAGATGCTCGAACGCCTGTTCTGCCAATTGTAACAGCTCTTGTTCGTCTAGCCCGTTTAAGTACCAGGGATGAATGCCTAAACAGGGGTAAAGCTGGCATTGGCTTGGTATTGAGCAGACATTCAGCTGTCGTTGCCAATATTCGGGGGCAACGCCTGGTGCGATAATTCTGTGAATATTTTTTTGATAGCAGCTGGCGAGGAGCTGCTCGAGATCCGGCTGAAATTCGGGAAAATCAATATGGCAGTGACTATCGGTAAACGGCATAGCGAATACTAGTTATTGCAATAGTATAACTATAAGAGAGAAGCGGTAGTTAAACAATAGCTGTTTTGGGAGAGGGGAATGATTTTATCATGGATGTTGATAAACTTTACTAATGAGAGAGTAAAGCTTATCAACAGGAGTTAGTTGCGGTTACATGCGCTCCATTACTTCAATGCCGAGAATATCCAAACCTTGTTTTAAGGTCTTAGATATTTGCGCACATAAGGCTAGGCGAGATTGTTTTACTTGCTCTTCGATACCATCTTTTAAGATCGGGCAGGCTTCATAAAAGCTCATATAAAGACTGGCCAGTTCATATAAATAGTTACACAAGAGGTTTGGCGTACACTCGTTGATCACCGCATCGATAACATCTTCCAGTTGCAATAATTTCAGTGCCAGCGCTTTTTCCTGCGGCTCATTAATTGCAAAGTCATTTGTTAATTGTTTGCTGCCAACACCAGCCTTGGTGAATATGCTTTGAATACGTGAATAAGCATATTGCAGATAAGGGGCGGTGGCACCTTCAAAACTGAGCATGGTTTTCCAGTTAAAGATATAATCGCTGGTGCGGTTTTTTGATAAATCGGCAAATTTTACTGCGCCAATACCGACTTTTTGTGCGACTTCACTTAGCTTTTCTTCGCTGTAAGCTGGGTTCTTTTCCTTTATCACTGTTTTGGCGCGAACTACCGCTTCATCCAGCAATTCGGCTAATTTGATGGTGCCACCGGTGCGGGTCTTAAACGGTTTGCCATCATCACCCATCATCATGCCAAACGGGCAGTGATCATAACCAACATGCTCTGGTAAGAAACCGGCCTTACGGGCAACAATTTCTACCTGCTTAAAGTGCAATGCCTGACGGGCATCGGTGAAAATAATAATGCGATCGGCGTTTAACTCTCCGCTGCGGTAACGACAGGCTGATAAATCTGTGGTGGCATAAAGATAACCACCGCCAGATTTTTGTACGATAAATACCGAAGGCTCGCCGTCTTTATTGGCCATTTCGTCAATAAATACTACTTTCGCGCCCTGATCTTCCACCGCAATATGCTGCGCCATTAATTCATCTATCACTTTTGGTAAATCTGGGTTGTAGGCACTTTCACCCATAATGTCATCACGAGTCAGGGTGACGTTTAATTTGTGATAAATTTCTTCGCTGTGGGCAATCGAAATATCGATAAACTGCTGCCACAGCTTGCCACATTCATTATCACCACCTTGTAGTTTTACCACATAATCGCGGGCGCGATCGGCAAAGCCTTCTTCGTTGTCAAAGCGTACTTTTGCTTCACGGTAAAAGTTCTCTAAATCAGCAAGCGCGGTTTCTGCGACTTCATTAGCTTGTAATTTATCGCTTAAATGCGCCAGTAACATGCCAAATTGCGTGCCCCAGTCGCCCATATGGTTTTGACGAATCACGCTATCGCCACGAAATTCTAAAGCGCGAACTACGGCGTCACCGATAATGGTCGAACGCAGGTGACCTACGTGCATTTCTTTCGCCAGATTGGGCGCTGAATAATCAACCACCACTTTTTGTATTTTATCATCGGCTGTTGTGCCGCGCTGGCTAACACCGAGCTTTTCGTCATTAGCAATGGCCGCCAATTGCGTTGATAACCAATCTTCAGCTAAATGAATATTAATAAAGCCAGGGCCGGCCAATTCGACTTTGCTCGCAATATCGCTTAAATCTAAATGCTCTAATACTTTCGCTGCCAGTTCTCGAGGGTTGGTTTTGAGTTTTTTCGCTGCGCCCATCACGCCATTAGCCTGATAATCACCAAAATTGGCGCGGTTAGAAATGCTGACCGCAGGATTTGTGTCTTCGGGCAAACCGGCTGCCACCATGGCTGCTAATACTTTTTCACTCAATAATTGTTTAATATTCATAATCTTTCTTTGTTTTAATTTCGCTACCGCGTTGGCTAAGTAGATTGTTTTTTAACAAAGCCGCCAAGTTTTTTTATCAGGAGCTTAGTTCACTATGTGACGCAATTAAAAGACGTCGGCAATGCAGTTTAAATGCGATATACGACGCCAACTAATGTTCTCTTGTTTGATGGAAAGCAATTTCCGGATGACGTTCTTGCGCTAAATTTAAGTTAACCATGGTTGGTGCGATATAGGTTAAATTATCACCGCCATCTAATGCCAGATTATCATAGGCTTTCTTTTGAAATTGTTCTAATTTTCGCTCGTCATCACAAGTGCACCAGCGGGCGGTGGCAACACTGATCGGCTCGTAAATTGCGTCGACGTTATATTCGGTTTTTAAGCGCTGTACGACCACTTCAAACTGTAGCACACCAACCGCACCTACGATCATGTCGTTAGAATTAAACGGGCGAAATACCTGTACTGCGCCTTCTTCTGATAACTGGATCAAACCTTTTTGCAATTGCTTGGCTTTTAATGGATCGCGCAAGCGAATGCGGCGAAACATTTCTGGAGCAAAGTTCGGAATACCGCTAAATTTCATTTCATCACCCGAGGTGAAGGTATCGCCAATTTGAATGCTGCCGTGGTTATGCAGGCCGATAATATCGCCAGCAAAAGCTTGCTCAACATTGGCTCGGTCACCCGCCATAAAGGTAACAGCATCGGCAATTTTTACGTCTTTACCAATACGCACCTGACGCATTTTCATGCCTTTTTCGTATTTACCGGAAACGATACGCATAAAGGCGATACGGTCTCGGTGTTTCGGATCCATATTCGCTTGAATTTTAAAAACAAAGCCGGAGAACTTTTCTTCACTGGCGGCAACGTCGCGTTTGTCAGTGCTGCGTGGCAATGGTGTCGGTGCCCATTTGGTTAAGCCATCAAGCATATGATCAACGCCAAAGTTACCAAGGGCGGTACCAAAAAATACCGGGGTTAATTCACCTTTTAAAAATTCATCCAGGTCAAATTCGTGTGAAGCGCCAACTACAAGTTCCAGTTCTTCACGCAAATCTTCGGCGTAATTACCAATAGCAGCATCAAGCTCTGGGTTATCCAGGCCTTTAATCACACGTTTTTCCTGAATGGTATGACCTTGTCCTGACTGATACAAAATAGTTTCATCGGTTAGAACGTTATAAACGCCTTTAAATTCTTTACCCATACCGATTGGCCAGGTGATAGGCGCACATTTAATTTTTAAGATATCTTCAACTTCATCCATTACTTCCATCGGATCGCGGACATCGCGATCCATTTTGTTCATAAAAGTAATGATCGGCGTATCACGCAAACGGGTGACTTCCATCAGTTTAATGGTTCTGTCTTCTACACCTTTGGCGGTATCAATCACCATTAAACAAGAGTCGACCGCCGTTAAAGTACGGTAGGTATCTTCAGAGAAATCTTCGTGACCCGGGGTGTCTAACAGGTTGACCAAACAGTCGCCATAAGGAAATTGCATAACCGAGGTGGTAATGGAGATACCACGGTCTTTTTCCATCTCCATCCAGTCTGACTTTGCATGTTGACCGGATTTTTTACCTTTAACCGTACCGGCTTTTTGTAGTGCCTGACCGAAAAGCAAGACCTTTTCTGTGATCGTGGTTTTACCGGCATCCGGGTGAGAGATGATAGCGAAAGTTCTTCGCATATTGATTTCATTGAGAAATTCGGCGTTTGCCATCTGTTCTAAATCCTATTTTGTACAACAATTTGTACAAAAAATAAAGTTAACTCTAAGCCTCGATTCTCAAGTCTTTGCTAAGGCCTTCAGCCAGCAAAACCTCCCATCAAAGCGATGAAAAATAAATGCGCTATTCTAGCAAAATTGCTACGCGCTATAAATTAATTTGTTAGCACAGCATTGAGCTTTTCAAAAGCTTGCTGATGCTTGTCGTCTGACATTTTAGCCAGATTAATCTGTTTCCATTTTATGGCTGGAAGCTCACTTATGCCTTCCAAGCCAAGAAGCTCCCATTTTGGGGCTCGATCTTTAAATGACAAAAGGAATTCTTTTTCATCTTCTGTCAAACCTTGATGAATAAGTTCCACCAAGTGCTCCCTTACTGAAATTAGCTCTTCTAATGGAACATCATGCTCAGCCATATTGGCAAACTCGCCAGTATAGATGGCCGCTATATCCTTAAACTGTGGCCTAAGCAATTCAGCCATTGGCCTACTGTGACTAGACAAATATACCAACAATGCCTTACGGATATCGTCGGTTAACCCTTCGTTTTCAAGCAGCCACTTTACATCAAACAAATCTCTTGGGTGCTGGCGATCAAGTGCTGCGCATATCTTTCCTGCGTATAAATCAGCCAATGCCACAACGGGCATTTCAGCGTAACCAAATTCATTTTCTACCGCCTCGCACACTTCCATGATCTCAGGCTCAAAAACAGTCCCACGTAATACAGGAGAAAGCTCAACTTTAATCTGTACACCGTTACGTGAAACAATCAGTCTAAGTGCATCACTTTTGTTCTTGTATGACTCAGTGATCTCAATATCGCTAAACGTGCCTTTCAAATTAGCACTAATTGCATCTAATGCATCGCGAATTTCCTGCAATGCTTCATCGCGGCCATTCATAGGTAAATAGACAAGGTCTATATCCACTGATAAGCGAGGAAATTCTCTAACAAACAAGTTAATAGCTGTTCCACCTTTAAGGGCGAAGCAAGATTGCTGCGCGACAAAAGGGATTACCTGTATAAGCAATTGCACTTGCTTGTAATAAATACTTGTTCTATCCATCCGTGCTCTGTCCGTATTAGCTCGTTTTCTTTATTCACTTTCGATCATATGTGCTGGCACAGTGATCAAATAATCATTATCTAACTTACCGCCTTTAGCGACGACACGTTTACCTGAGCCTAAATCGTAGCTAGTTTCGTTTAGCTTCTTAAACCATGGATAGTTTTGGCGTTTAGCCAACCAAAAAAAGAGCCGTTTTACCTTTACGTTTTTACACGCTGTTAAAAGCTTATCTAGTTTTCTAGGTGATAAGTTTACCAAGCCTTGCATTAATTCGTCAGCGTGTTCAAAGCTGACTGCATCAGGCACATTAAGTAGCACCTCAAATATTGCTTTTTCGGGGCAAGAAAAATAAACAGGCGGTAATTCCTGCTCCCATATATGCTCTTTAACAAATGCCTTGTTTTGCAATAATTCTTCTGGCCATAGCTTATTTGTGCTGTGTCCTTCAAATGTGGCTGGAAGAGACAAGCGCGCCAACCATGTTGGCAGTTTGTCTTGCGCATATAAATGTACATGCGATTTACTACCCAACGCCAAATATTGCGACAAACCAGACAATGCTAATGCCGATAATCCACCCACTATTTCAGGGGGGAGTTCGCTATCACTTTTTTGTTCCATGCGCTGCATGGACGCTACAACCCCTTCCCAGCTTATAGAGCGGGTATATTGGCTATATACACCTGACGCCAACAACAGCAAGGTTTCTGTTTTAACTGCATTATCTAATGCGTGTGCACTTAGCCCTTGCTCTGCTAGCCACTTTTTAGTGGCAAGCATGCCGTAAGGCAAAAGCTCTTTAAGTGACTGTTTATAAGTCTCTTTTACAGCACCATCTTCTAAAGTTGTATTATCAACCAAGCTAAAAGCCTTTCAGAAGTTTAATAATTAATTATTTTACGGCGCTATTCGCCGTGAAATCCAATATACATAAACTAACACAAACTGAGTTAGTTTACCATTTTATTTTTATACGGCGCTAATCGCCGTGAAAATATTCAAACTTAAACCTATATAGGTTTGAAAGCATGTTGATATCGGTGTTTTAAGTACCGATATCGTTCTCTATTTAAGCTTTTGGGGCTCAGCTTGACGACAAAGGAGACAAGACAAGCGAAGTATGAGCGATATAGGCTGCAAGGCCGCTGAGCCCAAAAAGTGCGCTGCAAAAGTAAGCTCTTGCCCCTTCAACAAGAAAGGGCAAGAGCTCGCCTGTTTAATGGTTCCAGAAAATATGCACTTCCTGATAACCTGTTTCGATGGTAAATACATCACCGCCAAGCTCCATATCACGCCCCATCTTTTCATAGTCGATATAAAAGGCTAAATGCTCAGGAATTTGTGTGGTTTCTTCGGTCAGCTCTTCGGCATAGTCAGCCAGTGAGGCATAGCAACCACAATAATTGTCTTCAATCGCTTTTTGCGCATCGTCGATACTATCGCCAAAGTGAGATAATAAATCGCCTGCAATTTCGCCATGTTCTTCAATAAAACAAGCAACCTCATGCGCGCGCTCAATACCTTCATACTCAGACACAGAATAACCTGCAAAACCTTCATAATCATGAATGGCATATTCTTCGGCATCGTCTTCAGGGCTATTGGCTAATAACTCATTGATTTGTTCTTGAATGTCGTCCAGCGCTTGCGTGGCATCAATCCAAACACCGTGTAACTTGCCGTTGTTGTATGCCGCTAGGTCTGCAACATAAATTTTAATTTCTTCGCTCATTTCTTTGCTCCTTAATCTTAAAAACACATCCCCTTTTGGGGTTGAAACCCCAGAAAAAGAAGCGAGCTGGCGAGCGAAGATCATATGTTTTGGCGCAATCCAGACAGGGGGATGTCTTGATGAAGCCAAGTTATGTGATATTTTTATGTCTACCCAAAAGGGGAAACTAGAACACTAGATGCGAACACGAACGTGTTCTGCCTTTTTTCTGCGCAGCGAAACTCTTTATAAACAAAAGCAGCAGCGCTTTAGTGCTGATCCAAATGACCAATCAATCTTTAGCACCAAAATTTTGAAAACGCGTGACCCCACGCGGCCTTTTTAGCATCCACATTAACGTGAATAGCGGTTTATTCCTGCAAGCATAAAATGCTTCTCCATTGCATTGCGACCACAGGTGCAGGCAACCACATATTCTCGACTACGCGGCTTTACAAAGGCCGTGGTTGTCACGGCCTCCAAATATAGGAGGTTACAATGAGATTAGTAACAAAATTTGAATTAGCAGCCAAAAGCACATATCAGCTTCACGGCTTGCATAAAGAAGCTTTTATCGAGCTGATAAAAAGCAATGCACGTACGCTACAGCGCACCAATGCTTTGGCTTCGCTGCAAAAATTGTCTCCCTTAACCTTATCTATTATTTGCTTATTGTGTTGCCATTCTTGGCTGAGGCGACATTTGGGAGTTAATCACCTTTACCGATTGTGGAGTTTAGTGCCATTAAGCCTTTTAGCTTATTTATTTCCCTGGCCGTCAGCGCCACAGGAAGTAAATGTCAGCAGTGAGTTGACCCAGTTTATCATTAACCCAACTCAAGGTCTGCAAAGCTCTTTTGATAGCGAAATATTTGCTTATGTTGCGTTATTGATAACAGCCATCATGGTGATCTATTGGGTGCTCAGTTACTGGCAATTCATTATTAGTGGCATTATTCTGGTTCCACCCTCTGGTCTGGCTGGCGTATTTTCGTTTTCGCCGAGATCAGGAACTTTCCTGCGACTTTTTTGTTTTGGCGCGCAAACAAGTCAGTAGCAGGGTTAACTACAGCAAGGCATTGCTGGTGGTAGCAGAAACTGCCCCGCGGATTGCCTTTGCACAATTATCCTTTAAAAAATATGGAGATAAAGCCATTATGTTTGAACGTATTGAGCAAATAAAATTGAATACAAAAGCATCGGTATTAAGCGTGTCCTTAGCTTCTTTACTTGCAGTCGCTATGCTCTCGGGTTTTAGTTATGCCGGGAGTTTAGGTGGAGATGTTTCTCAGCCTAAACATCGTACACCGCCAAAAGCGAAAGAAAAAATTTGGCCAATTCATCGAGTTGAACCTAAATATCCGGAAAAAGCCGTGGTTGAAAAGCTTGAAGGTGCGGTAGTGCTAAAATTTGATGTTAATATTGATGGCAGTGTTATCAATGCTGAAGTGATGAATGGCGAACCCGCCTATGTTTTTGATCGGGTCGCTTTAGCGGCATTAAAACAGTGGAAATATAAGCCGTTAGTGAATGTTTCGAGAAATAACCTGGTTCAGTTGGATTTTCGCCTGAATAGTGACTCAAGTTATCAAAGTGGTGACCTGATTGAAAAAATCAAAGTGACGCAATAATAAGTGTAAATTGAGTAATGAAATAAAAGCGTGAGGTGGATTAATTATCCACCTCTTTTTTCATCACAATCGCATCTTCATAACCGACTTCGCTTGGGTAATAACCGGTGCGACGACCGATTTCGCTATAGCCGTTGTTGAGATAAACCTCAGCTACTACTTATTTTCATCTTTGGTACATGGTTGTTTTTTATTGTTTTTATCTGTGCAATAAGGAGGAATGTCGTCAACGGTAAACACCATACCAGAAGATTCTTCTCCGGTAATTCGCTTTAGCTCTTCGAGCATAGCTTTTTCTTTTTCTTTGGTAAGCTTGCCATCGATGCCAACTTCTATTTCGTATCCACCTTGATCCAGTTTTTTTATTGATAGATCAGGAAATGGAAATTTTTCCGGTTCCGGCGCTGATGGAAAAGTAAAATAAAGCAGGCAGCCAAACAATAGAATACTAAGTAGTATCATTGATTTTTTGCTCGGCAGTGCTCGGTTGCTTTTTGTGACATTCTTAACAGGTGGTAACCATAAATAACCTTTTCGCTGTACGGTTTTAATAAACTGAGGGTTTTTAGCATCGTCGTTTAACGCTTTTCGAAGCCTGGTCATAGTGTTGGCTAACGAATCAGGCCCGACAATGGTATCTGGCCATAGTTGTTCTATGAGTTCTTGCTTGCTTATTGTTTTGCCGTTAGTGGCACAAAGGATAATGAGCAACTCTACAACTTTAGGCTGTAAAACTAATTTTTCTCCGTCGAGGGTGATTTGATTTTGATTAAAATTAACAATAAGTGAGCCAGTTGCAAATGGTGCCTGCATTAATTGAGAAACGGTTACTTGTTTGTTTTGCTGAGTGTTTTTTGAAATTTCTTTATTTATCATCGGTTTAAATTACAGGTATAAATTGGATAGTCAAAAGTTATAAATTATTAAGTGCTGAACAGTGGCTTTTCAAAGTGATTTTAATAATAAAGACCTCTACACAACAAACCAATTAAAAAGTAATCATAATGAAAAAATTACCGAGTCTAATCTTATCATTAAAGCTCGTTGCTACAAGTCTAACCTTATTATTAATGCTAGTTGCTTTAATGTTATTTGCTCTGAGTAGCAATGCGATTGTCTTTAGGCACGACGTTAAACCGGAACAATACCAGGTAACGCAAACTCAATACCCAAGTGTTGTTGATTTAAAGTTTCTCACTGGAACACTCATTGCCCCGCAGTGGATTATAACTGCCGCACATGGTACGCCCTATATGCCGGGTAAGCAGCAGCTAGTTATTAATCAACAAAAGTATTATGTCGAATTTATTATTGAACACCCAGAATATAATAAAGATAACTTAAGTCATGATATCGCATTACTAAAACTCGATCGTCCTGTCTTAGGTGTTGAAAGTACAAACATTTACACCTTAACAGATGAAAAGAATCAACATGTTTGGTTTGTTGGGCGTGGTGATATCGGTAATGGCCAACTTGGTATTACCGGTGCAAGCCAAGTGTTAAATCACGCCGAAAATAGCATTGAAAGTACAGAGCCGCTTTGGCTCACTTTTGACTTTGACTCTCCACAAGATAACGCCCTCGCTCTGGAGGGGATCAGTGGCCCGGGTGATAGCGGAGGTCCTGCTTTTATTCGTACACCTGATGGCTTAAAAGTAGCCGGAGTTAGTTCTCATCAAAGGAATAACGATGACGGAGAAGGGCTATATGGCGTTGTAGAATATTACACACGTACCAGTGCTCATAAACCGTGGATAGATAATATGACAAATAAGGCTGATGATGAATTATCCTCGCTTGCTTTAAAACGTCCTGTTTATTCAGTATTAAAATCTACTGAAGAAGAGAAAAAAGCGTTAATTGGGCACTATAAGCTGGCAGAAGGTACAGAGTTTTATATTGAACCTTGTGCTGAAAATATTTGCTATCGCTGGGAAAGTTCAACCCAGCAAACGGAAATATTCAAAACCACGACTAATCGCTGGTTTACACCTGTAATAAACAGAAGCTTTGATGTCCATTACGAAAATAATGGTACGGTTAACCGAATTGTTATTGACGATTTTCACGGGAAAAGAGAGTTAATCAAACAAGATCAAGTTAGCGCACTGAAAAGCAGAATTAAAACCAGAGGTAGAGAGTTAGTGACGCATGTCGAGCCTAATTGGCCACAAAAAGCACTGAATGAAAAGATAGAAGGCAATATTACTATGTCGTTTTCTATCAATACTGACGGTACTGTTGATAACATCCAAGTATTAGAATCTAGCCCTGCAGGGATATTTGAAGAAGTATCAATAAAGGCGCTGTCACAATGGAAGTATGCTGCGCTAGAACAGCCGTTATCTGATATTAAAACCAGGTTTGATTTTACCTTATAAGTGAATCAGCGTTGTTGTACATTTTTATTGGATTGAAGCTCTACTCGTATAATAATGTAAATGCTGGGTAGTACGTCGATATTGAGTGAATATATAAAGCCATGAAGCTTTAAGTAAGTATTCCCCTCATTGAAAAGTGATATTTTCAATGAGGGGCTAAAATCCTAGTTATCAGCTGATAATTGCTTTTTCATCACTATCGCATCTTCATAACCGACTTTGCTCGGGTAATAGCCGGTGCGACGACCAATTTCACTATAGCCGTTATTGATATACATCATCAGCGCGGCGATATTTTTCGCCCTGACTTCCAGCAATAAGGTTTCTGCGCCCAACTCTTGTGCCTGCGTCTGGTAATGCTCCAGCAGATATTTGCCATAGCCATTGCCCTGAAACTCCGGGTTAACGCAGATGTCCATTAAGGTCGCTTCACCTAAAATATATTCGCCGACATAAAAACCGATAATGTTTGCTTGGTCTGTTAAGTAATAGCCAAAGTAGCGGTCGCCAATACAGCTGGCAAAAATTTTCTTGCTCCAGGGATGGGAATGACAGGCGGTTTCTATTGGCATCAGTTTGCTGATATCCAAGGTAGTGATTGGGAAAAACTCTAAATTCATAAAATAGTTAGTTTATTGATGTTGGAGTAGCAGTTGCCACAGTGCTTTCTTATGTTGTGCGCTTGACGATAATGAGTTTAGTTCCGGCGTGATTAATATGCCGTTATCCAATGATATTGCTTGTTGGTCACTAAATTGCCAGTACATATCGCCGACGATTAACTGATTTTGCTGTTGTTCAATGTCACTGAGCTCGCTGCCTAGTGCCAGCACTATGTCTTGAAATAATTTTTGATTGGCAAGTTCTTCCAATGAAAATTTGAGTGTATTTTCTGCTGTTGGCTGCTCAGTTTCTGTTGATTCTTCTATCAGGCTTTTTCGTTGCCACAGGCTAATGCCCATTTCATTGAGGTAAGTAAATTGTTTACTGGTAACAGTCATAGCACAGCGACAGTTTAGAAAGAATAATGAGGGCAGTATAAAGAGCTTAGAATAGCTTGTTAAGTATTAATTTATTGGAATAGAGTTTAGAAAATCAAGAAGAGAAAATGGCAGGGGTAGAGAGATTCGAACTCCCAACCGTCGGTTTTGGAGACCGCTGTTCTACCAATTGGAACTATACCCCTGCAACGGAGGAGAATTATACTGATGCAAAACTAAAGGTAAAGCGCTAAATTCACATTTTTTGCCGTTCGGCTAATTATTGTCCGTTTTCACTAATTAATGTTCGCTTTCGATGCTAGCGGCTAATATCTTAGCCAATTTCAATTCCTGCGGATAAGGAAAAACATCCTCAAAAACACCATTAGTAATGTTTTTTTGTCTTTGCTGCCAATAACTGGCGCTCAGTAAATCTGCATGATGAATTAAAAACGCCTGACGATATTTTGGGTTTGCCAAGGCAAAAGTAGCGAGTTCTTCTGGGAACATGTCGCCGGGTTCAACATTATACCAGGGCTCGGCAGCATAAATTTGCTCTTCGGTCACAGGCTCTGGTTTTACCCTGAAATTCACTTCATTCATATAAGTAATTTCGTCGTAATCGTAAAAGATCACCCGGCCGTGACGGGTAACGCCAAAGTTTTTTAACAACATATCGCCGGGAAAGATATTGGCGGCGATTAATTGTTTGATCGCTTCACCATAGCCAAACATTGCATCATTAATTTGCTGCTCGTCTGCCTTGGCGAGATAAAGGTTAAGTGGCGTCATCCGGCGTTCGATATAAAGGTGTTCAATAATGATCAAGTCATCTTCATAGCGGATAATCGATGGTGCCACTTGAGTCAGTTCTTTTAATAACTCAGGTGAAAAACGTGCTTTTGGAAACGCGACTTCTGAGTATTCCATGGTATCTGCCATGCGGCCGACGCGGTCATGTAATTTCACCAGGCGATATTTCGCTTTAACGTCATTTTTCGTCATCCGTTTGCTGGGTGCAAATTTATCCTTGATGATTTTAAAGACATAAGGATAAGAAGGCAGGGTAAACACCGACATCACCATGCCTTTAATGCCTTCTGCCAAAATAAATTCATCGTTACTGTTGGCAAGGTGATGAAGAAAATCGCGGTAAAACTGGGTTTTGCCCTGTTTATGAAAACCGATGGCTGAATATAAATCGGCGCGAGTTTTATGGGGGATCAGCGCCCGTAAAAAATTCACCAGTGCCTGAGGGTATAAACAATTGACAAAAAAGTAGGAGCGGGCAAAGCCAAATACCACCGCCATATTTTCCTGTTCGGTTAACAGCGCATCGATATACAGACCTTGCTGTTCATTATTTAATATGGAAACGATAAAAGGGATTTCGCTCTCTGGCGTTACCACCCGGCCGATTAAATAGGCGCCTTTGTTGCGATAAAAAGTAAAGTTAAGAATATCTATGGCAATTTCAGATAACCGGTATTTTGCCAGGTTAGGGCGTTGCTTAAACGCTCTTAGCATGGCATTGATTTCACTATCTAACTTGGGAAAAGCTAAGCTGAAATCTGCGTTACTTATGATGTGTTTAATGGTATTGCGCAGCCCTTTCTCGGCGAGCTGATAACGGGAGTAAATTGGCGGATGGGCGAGCGGCTTGATATCAGTCTGGCTTGATTTCACGAAAATAAAATCATTGTGGTAATACTTGCGCTCAAACAGGTGACAGAAAACCGAGTTGTAAAAGCTTTCTGCCAATTCCGCCTGCGGGTGTTGTTGTAATAACTCTATATAACAATGCTTGATTGCTTTCCACAGCTCATTATCTAGGGTAGATATTTCGAAATCCTGCTTTAGGGTGACTAAGGTTTCTTCGACCCGCTTATCAAAATAATCGGTACGTTCTCGCGCCGCATCCTGTATTGCCTGCCATTGACAATTTTCAAAGCGGCTTT
This sequence comes from uncultured Thalassotalea sp., assembly GCA_964620605.1. Lineage (GTDB taxonomy): Bacteria > Pseudomonadota > Gammaproteobacteria > Enterobacterales > Alteromonadaceae > Thalassotalea_E. The sequence goes on along the minus strand of CAZUHQ010000056.1, from coordinate 7,711 downwards.
TGGCGTTCTGAGTTAGCTCGCTAAACAGATAAATATGGCGAGCAAAACCATTTAATATGGTTTTGGCAATGGCATGAATTAATGCCTGCTGGCTGCTGTTGTCTGATGTTTGCTGCGATTGAGATAGCGACATAAGTGATAAGAGTACTGTTAGCTAGCTTTGCTACAGCATACGATAATCTGATGATTTAGTAAGATTATTTTTTATCTATGCTCATTATAACTTTCAGTGATATTTATTCTTAATGTGTTGAGGCGGCGTTAAACCTGAGTTTTATACCAATTGACATATTTATTTCAATTGGTATTACTTGCTATTCGCGGTGCCGGACTCTAAAATTACGCGTTTTTTATCAAATAGTGTCGTGAAGCCTAATTAAACTATGCGTGTTGCCGATTTTTTCTTTGAATTACCCGAAGAGCTGATTGCTCGTTACCCGAAAGCAAATCGTACTGCCAGTCGACTAATGACGCTGGATGGTAACAGTGGTGACATTAACGATCTGCATTTTAGTGATGTACTTGAACAAATTAATGCTGGCGATTTATTGATTTTTAATAATACCCGAGTGATCCCGGCGCGGATGTTCGGCGAAAAAGCCACTGGCGGTAAAATTGAGGTATTAGTCGAGCGTTTACTGGACGATAAGCGATTTTTAGCCCATGTTCGCGCCAGTAAAGCACCTAAACCCGGCAGTGAATTATTACTCGAAGGCAAAGTAAAAGCGTTAATGGTGGCAAGACACGATGCGCTATTTGAGCTTGAGATTATTGCCGAGCAAAATGTGCTAACTGTGTTGGAAGAAATTGGGCATATGCCATTGCCGCCTTATATTGATCGCCCGGATGAAGACAGCGATAAAGAGCGCTACCAAACAGTTTACAACGAAAAGCCCGGCGCGGTTGCTGCACCAACCGCGGGTTTGCATTTTGATGATGAGTTACTCGAAAAAATTAAAAACAAAGGTGCTACTCTGGCGTTTGTCACTTTGCATGTTGGCGCCGGTACTTTTCAACCGGTGCGGGTGGAAAATATTAATGATCACATTATGCATGCCGAGTATGTTGAAGTATCGGAAGAGGTTGTTGAGCAAATCAAACAAACTAAGGCTAATGGCGGTCGAGTCATTGCTGTTGGCACCACCTCAGTGCGTTCGATTGAAAGTGCGGCGCAGGCGGTAAAAGCAGCAGGAAATAGCGACGAATTAATTGCGCCATTTTATGACGATACCAGTATTTTTATTACCCCTGGCTATCAGTTTCAGGTGATAGATGCACTGATCACTAACTTTCATTTATCAGAGTCCACCTTATTAATGTTAGTCAGCGCGTTTGCTGGCTACGATAATATCATGACAGCATATCAACATGCTGTTGCCGAAAAATATCGTTTTTTTAGTTATGGTGATGCGATGTTTTTAACCAAGAAAACAAGTTAAAAGCTGAGCGGCTAATTTATACGATTAATTTATACGATAACGACTCAACCGCCGGCCTGTTTCGCTGGTAGGTAAGGAAAATTATGACAGAAACAACCAACAAAAAAGCAATGCAATTTGAGTTATTAACCAAAGCTGGTAAGGCGCGCCGCGGCCGCTTAACCTTTGCCCGTGGTACAGTAGAAACGCCGGCATTTATGCCGGTTGGTACTTACGGCACAGTTAAAGGCATGAAAAGCGAAGAGATCAAGGAAATCGGCGCTGAGATCATCTTAGGTAATACCTTTCACCTGATGCTGCGCCCTGGTACCGACATTATCGAACAGCATGGCGATTTGCATGACTTTATCAACTGGGATAAGCCGATTCTTACCGATTCTGGTGGTTTTCAGGTGTTTAGCCTCGGGGCAATGCGTAAAATTACCGAAGAAGGGGTAAAGTTTAGCTCGCCGGTTAATGGTGAACGCATCATGCTAACGCCAGAGCGTTCGATGGAAGTACAGCGTAAACTCGGCTCTGATATCGTGATGATATTTGACGAATGTACGCCATATCCAGCAACTCACGAACAGGCACGCTCGTCAATGGAATTGTCGCTGCGTTGGGCGCAGCGTAGTAAAGATGCCCATGGCGATAACCCCAATGCCTTGTTTGGCATAGTGCAAGGCGGTATGTATGAAGACTTGCGCGAAGTCTCTGTTGCCGGTCTGCAGGCAATAGATTTTGATGGTTATGCCATCGGCGGTTTATCGGTTGGTGAGCCAAAAGAAGATATGATCCGCATCTTAGATCATACCACCCCCTTGATCCCACAAAATAAGCCCCGATATTTGATGGGAGTAGGCAAACCGGAAGATTTAGTGGAAGGTGTGCGTCGCGGTATCGACATGTTTGATTGTGTGATGCCAACCCGTAATGCACGCAATGGTCATTTGTTTGTTACTAACGGTGTGGTAAAAATTCGCAATGCGAAAAATAAAACTGATACCGGGCCATTAGACAGCGAATGTGATTGTTATACCTGTCAGCATTACTCCAAGGCGTATTTACATCACCTGGATAAGTGTAATGAAATTTTAGGCGCGCAGCTTAATACTATCCATAATCTGAGATTTTATCAGCGAGTGATGAAAGGTTTGCGTGATGCGATTGAGCAAGGTAAGTTAGACGAATTTGTCGAAGAATTTTATGCGCTGCGCGGTTTACCGGTACCACCGTTAGCCGAAGGCAGTCAACAGGTTTAACCTTTTTTTTAGAATTAGAACAAGTATAAGAGGATATTATGAGTTTATTGATTGGTACAGCACATGCAGCTGGCGCTCCAGCACCTCAGGGCGGCGGTATGGAAATGGTGATCATGCTATTGGTTTTTGGTTTAGTGTTTTATTTTATGATCTACCGTCCGCAAGCCAAGCGCGTAAAAGAGCATAAAGGCTTAATGTCGGCCTTATCAAAAGGTGATGAAGTACTAACGCAAGGCGGCTTGGTTGGTAAAATCGTAAAAGTCTCTGATGAGAAAGATTTTCTCGTGATCAGCATCGCCGAAGGCACTGAAGTAACAGTACAAAAGGCATCGGTAAATGCCGTATTGCCAAAAGGGACAATGAAAAACTTATAATTATTAACACCCGTCTTTGATGGGTGTTTTTCTTTGAATTAGCTAAGGAAATATTGTGTTAAACAAGTCTCCACTATGGAAAACTTTGCTGGTGTTATTTGTGGTAGTGATCGGAGCGCTCTATGCGTCGCCGAACCTCTATGGCGAAGATCCGGCAGTACAAATATCAGGCTTAAGAGGCGTCGAGGCAGACGCATCAACACTTGATAGCATTAAAGCTCAGCTCGGCACAGAGCAAATTGACTTCTCCAGTATCGTGCTAGAAAAAGGCCAGGTATTAGTACGCTTTAAAAATACCGAAAATCAGATCAAAGCGCGTGATTTGCTTAATGAATCATTAGGTGAAAAATACTCGGTGGCATTAAATCTGACCCCGGCAACGCCACAGTGGTTAGATAGCATTGGCGGTGTGCCGATGAAGCTTGGTTTGGACTTAAGTGGTGGCGTCAGTTTCACCATGGAAGTCAATATGAACGAGGCGATAGTGAAAGCGCAAGATGGTATGGTTGGCGATTTTCGCAGCGATTTACGTAATGAAAAAATTCGCTACCGTAGCGTGAAAAAATCCGATAACGGCATTAATGTCCAGTTTCGTAATGCTGAAGATTTAGAAAAAGCCACTTCCTATTTAAAACGTCGCTATCGCGATTTTCTCTTCACCGATAACGAAGAGAACCTAACCCTTAGTGCTGCGATGACAGAGCAAAAGCTAAAAGAAATTCGTGAATATGCCTTACAGCAAAATATTACCATTATCCGTAACCGGGTTAATGAGTTAGGGGTTGCTGAGCCGTTAGTACAGCGTCAGGGTCAGAAAAATATCATTATCGAATTGCCTGGTGTTCAAGATACCGCTAAAGCAAAAGAAATTCTTAATGCTACCGCAACTATTGAATTTAGAATGGTCGATCAGCAAAGTGACTTATCTAGCGCGCTAAACGGTCGAGTGCCGGCGAGCTCGCAATTATTGTATGACAGAGATGGTCGCCCAACGCTTGTGAAAAAACGGATAATGTTAACTGGTGATCATATTGTTGATGCCGGCTCAAGCTTTGATGAGTATTCTCGCCCGCAAGTAAACATTACCTTGGACTCACCAGGTGGCAGCAAATTTTCAAATGCGACGAAAAATAATATCGGTAAGCCAATGGCAACTGTGTTTATCGAATATAAGCCGACTGAACGTAAAGACAGTGAAGGCAATACTATTTTTGAAAAACACGAAGAGATCATCAGTGTTGCCACTATTCAGGCGCGTTTAGGTAAATCTTTCCGTATTACCGGTGCCGGTTCTCAGCAAGAAGCGCATAACTTGGCGTTGCTATTACGTGCTGGTGCCTTAATTGCCCCTATTCAAATTGTTGAAGAACGTACTGTCGGGCCATCACTGGGTCAGGAAAATATCGAACTTGGTTTTCAGGCAATTGTCGGTGGCTTTGCCTTAGTGTTTATCTTTATGCTGATTTATTACCGTGCTTTTGGTGTGGTAGCGAACCTGGCATTAGGGGCTAACCTGATATTAATTGTTGGCGTGATGTCGATGATCCCGGGAGCAACCTTAACCTTACCTGGCATGGCGGGTATCGTCTTAACCGTCGGTATGGCCGTTGATGCTAATGTACTGATTTTTGAGCGTATCCGTGAAGAACTGCGCGAAGGAAAGTCGGTTCAGCAGGCGATTCACCAAGGCTATGATGCGGCGTTTTCGACGATTTTAGATGCCAATATTACTACTTTGATCGCGGCAATTATTTTATATGCTGTCGGTACTGGACCGATTAAAGGTTTCGCTATCACCTTATCTATCGGTATTTTGACGTCGATGTTCACCGCGATTATCGGTACTCGTACTATTGTTAACGCAGTGTGGGGCGGTAAACGTCTCGATAAACTTTCAATATAGGAATTATTAAGATGCAATTATTAAAATTGAAAGAAACCGTCGAGTTTATGCGTTATCGCAAGGGTGCTATGGTGTTCAGCATCTTGTTAATGCTCGCGTCTTTGGGCTCGTTATTTGTCAACAAGCTTAATTTTGGTCTGGACTTTACCGGCGGTACTTTAATTGAAGTGGGGTTTGAAAAAGCTGCTAACTTAACGCAAATTCGCCAAATCATGGATAGCAATGGTTTTGATGATGCGGTGGTGCAATTATACGGCAGCTCAAAAGATGTGGTGATTCGTCTGGCGCAGCGTGAAGATATCAAAGCGGACATGCTCGGTAACCAGATCCTGTCGATATTAAAGCAGGGCACAGGGCAAGAACTGGCGATGCGCCGTATCGAGTTTGTTGGTGCCAGCGTTGGTGATGAATTAGCTGAGCAGGGCGGCCTTGCAATGTTAACCGCGCTGATTTGTATTCTGGTCTATGTCGCGTTTCGTTTTGAATGGCGCTTTGCCTTAGGCTCAGTATTCGCGTTGTTTCACGATGTCTTGCTAACCTTAGGTTTATTCTCAGTGTTACAGCTAGAGTTTGATTTAACGGTATTGGCGGCGATTTTAGCGGTTATCGGTTACTCGCTTAACGATACCATTGTGGTATCAGATCGTATTCGTGAGAACTTTCCTAAGGTACGTGAAGGCGGCCCGGAAGAGATCATCAATATCTCATTAACTCAAACGTTAAGCCGTACTTTCATTACCTCGATCACTACCTTGTTGGTATTGGTTGCCTTGTTCTTCCAAGGTGGTGCGCTTATTCATGGTTTTGCTACGGCACTATTATTTGGTGTTTTTGTTGGTACTTATTCTTCAATATATGTTGCCAGTGCGGTCGCTTTGGCGTTAGGTATTTCTAAAGAAGATTTGATCCCGGAAGTGATTGAAAAAGAAGGCGCGGATCAGGAAGCTATGATGCCTTAGTAGTTTAATTAGTTTTGAATGATAGAGCCGGGTAATGCCCGGCTTTTTTATATACAGGATGTATGGTATAGCGCGGGTTCAGGGACGAACAGGAGCGCATATGTCCAGGATGTATGGTATAGCGCGGGTTCAGGGACGAACAGGAGCGCATATATACAGGATGTATGGTATAGCGAAATTGCAGGAGCATAATTTGGTATTTATTGTCGATTGAAGTTTACTTCAACAAATTTTTGTCGTACCTCACTACGTTCGTGGCGACCTACACAGCTTATCAAATTGTGGCGATGAGTAAGCCTCTTTAAATGTTATAAAAATTAACTAATATTCAATTTAATGTAACTAATCCGTTTATAATTTTATTTATTTTGATTTTTATCAAATATTGCACGTAATCTGATTGAAAAATGCGCGTTAAGTTGTATGATGCCCGCCAATTAAGTATTCGCTCATTAGATTGGAGTCGTTATGAAAAAATTTACTTTCACCTTGTCTTTATTGTTATCTGCAACTGCTGCACAAGCAGTTAGCGACAACGCTGAGTTTTATCCGTTAGACAATTCTGCGGACAGCCAACTTTGTATGACTGCTGCAACAAAGGGCTATCAGGCTGCTTTAGCTCAGGGTAAGGAGCTTGGCGGCAAGTACAGCCACTTTACCAAAAATACTCAATGTAATGGTATGTCGATTAAGGCATTTGCCAAGGCACATTTTAAGCAAAATGCTGAAGCATCAGAAAAACCGCAAGTGAGTTTATATGCGGCGAATCATAGCCAAGATTCACAGCTTTGTTTACAGGCTGCCAAATCAGGTCTTGCTGCGGTAGCCAAGAAAAGCAATGTGAAGAATTTAAAATGTAATGGTGTATCGATTAAGCAATTTGTTAAACAAGTTAACAACAGTTAATTGTTTCATTTAAATAGTAGGTGCCACTTGGTCTTAGCTTATGCCAAGTGGCATTTTTATTGGTAGTATTCTCCGAGAGTTTCCGTGATTTATAATAAATGAACGATATTGCCAATTGGACGCTAATTGACAATATCTCGGATTAACTTATTGAGGTTGATTTGATAGTCACTGGCAAGTTCTGAAGAAACAATACCGAATTCTTCTTCAGTGAGATCGTGATTTTTAGGTTTTGTGTAACGATTGAGTTTAAGGCTGTAGATCACTTTGATCTTCGGTTTTAATGGCTCAAGTCTGTTACTTTCGATAACGATCGCCAGTTTGTCGTTAGATAATTTGACCAATGAGCCAACCGGATGAATACCTAGGTACTTGATAAACTGCTGAACTAAATCCTGATCAAATTTATCTTTATTCTTTAATAAATGCCGTAAAACTGCTTGAGGGAGTTCGCCTTTTTTATAGGCTTTATCGCCGGTCATGGCATCGTAAACATCAATAATTGCGGTGATCTTTGATAATTTGGATAACTTTTTATCCGTGATGCCACGCGGGTAACCTGAGCCATCGATTCTTTCGTGATGGTTAACCAACATATCTATAATAATAGGGCTGGTAAAGCCTTCGCGTTTCGCCAGCTCTACGCCCCATAAAACATGCTTCTTTACTACCGCCATTTCATTTGCACTGAGCGTGGTATTTTTTTCCAAAATGGCTCTTGGCACTTTTGCTGAACCTATGTCGTGTACCAAGGCACCCAGGGTCATTTCTTTTACCGTCGATTTTTTTAAAACGAAGTAAAGGCCAAATCCCCAAATAAGCACAGCACAGGTGATTTCATGTTACCAATTGTAAGTTGTTTGTTGTCTGATCCGGGTTAATATGG
>CAZUHQ010000055.1:0-21848 GCA_964620605.1 uncultured Thalassotalea sp. | reverse complement strand
ATCCAAGTGCCGCGATCAGAAGGCGTTTACCTTGAACAAAATTCAAACAGCAAAGTTCAACAGTCCTAGTGTAATGTTAGAAAGAAATACTTTCTAACATTAGTTCTCTTATCTGGTTATATTACTCGTATCGTCCTGATACTCGCCTGTTTCACAGGCAAGCTAAAGCGGTTCAAAAATGTTCCATACATTTTTGTGCCGGGATGCCGGAGGTAGAGCAACGCAGGACGCAGTTGCCGAGCCGTCGCCACTGCGACAATATAACTATAAAAGAATACAGAGCGATTAAGTATTTTCCTTGTTTAGTAATGCTTAACCAATTGGTATTACTCACTTTATCCCTTATTAATGATGCTCAAGCATCTGCTCAAACGTCTGCTCAATTTCATCATTTGCTTGATGGGTTAACTGACTAACCACCACTATCGTAAACGTAGCAAGAATAAAACCTGGGACAATTTCATAGACGATTGCACTTAGCGACTGCCCATTGACTGTCACAGGAGCATAAATCCAAAATAGTACGGTAGCAGCACCAATCACCATGCCCGCTAACGCACCGTTACGATTCATCCGCTTCCAAAATAGGCTTAAAATCACTACAGGGCCAAATGCCGCACCAAAGCCAGCCCAAGCATTACTCACCAGACTTAAAATCGAACTGTTTCTATCATAAGCAAGAAATACCGCCACCAGCGCTACAGCAAGCACAGATAGACGACCAACCCTGACCAATTGCTGTTCGCTGGCATTTTTATTTAAAAACATTTGATAAAAATCACCGGTTAATGAACTAGACGTCACTAACAGTTGTGATGATATGGTACTCATGATCGCCGCTAAAATCGCCGCCAGTAAAAAGCCGGCAATTAACGGATGAAACAGCACTTGTGATAACAAAATAAAGATAGTTTCAGGATCTTGAAGTGTACTACCGGTTTTCGCGACATAGGCAATACCGACAAAGCCGGTCGCCATGGCGCCACAAATCGACACTAGCATCCAGCCCATGCCGATACGCCGAGCCACCGGTAAATCAGCAATCGAGCGGATCGCCATAAAACGAACAATAATATGCGGTTGGCCAAAATAGCCGAGTCCCCAGGCCATCGCAGAAATAATCCCTAATGCCGAAACACCACCAAACATATCAAGCAACTGCGGGTTGATTATTTCAACGCTGCTGGTCACTGCCGATAAACCGCCAACATCGTTAAGCACGACAACCGGCACTAACACTAAGGCGACAAACATAATACAGCCCTGAACAAAGTCAGTTAGGCTGACCGCTAAAAAGCCACCAAACAGGGTATAAAGCACCACGACACCGGCAGTTATGTACAAACCGATTTCGTAATTTAAACCAAAAGAGCTTTCAAATAATTTGCCGCCAGCAACCACGCCAGATGAGGTATAAAGAGTAAAAAAGACGATAATCACTATCGAAGAAATCAATCGCAATAAATGAGACTTATCGGCAAAGCGATTTTCAAAAAAATCCGGCAAGGTAATGGAATCATTTGCCACTTCGGTATAAGTACGCAGCCTGGGAGCGACGATCAGGTAATTTAAATAAGCACCTAAGGATAAACCAACAGCGATCCACATACTGCTTAGCCCGGAAACATACATGGCACCAGGCAGCCCCATCAACATCCAACCACTCATATCTGAGGCGCCGGCAGAAAGCGCGGTTACCGCCGGGCTCAAACTTCTGCCACCTAGCATATAACCGGAAACGTCACTGGTTGATTTTCGATACGCATACAGGCCGATAGCCAGCATAACAATAAAATAAATTGCTAAAGAAATAAAAGTCGCAAATGCCAAAATAATCTCCACTGTTGACTGCTGCTATGGATAATTTCTCGTTTTAATTTTAATACCAATAGCAAACACCGTTAATAACCAGTGCTATTATGCTGATATTCATTATTATTACTATGTTTTTACCCTAAAACTTGTCATTTTCATGGTACTGCTTACCATTTGCAGAATTAATCCCTCTTTTTAGAAAAAAGTAATGAAATATCCGATTAATTTTCATATATTCTATAACCTAGAGTAGTAAACAGGAATTCCTATGTATTTCTATGCAGCCAGACAACCGATTCTGGATAAGGACAAAAAACTCTTTGCCTATGAATTATTGTTTCGCGATAGTATTGATAACATCTTCCCCGATATAGATGGCGACGAAGCCACCAGTAAAATGGTGGAAGCCAGCCAGTTTCACTTAGGGTTCAGTGAGTTTACTGGCAATAAACCTGCGTTTATCAATTTCACCCTGGAAACGCTTAACAAAGATTACCCGAGAATGCTAACCACAGATGAAGTAGTGGTTGAAATACTGGAAACCGTCAAACCAGGCAAAACCTTACTCAATCTCTGTAAAGAACTTCACGGCGATGGTTACACTCTAGCACTGGATGATTATATTCATCAAAAAGTGTGGGCGCATTTTTACCCTTATATCAAAATCATCAAAGTTGACTGGCAAGACACCAGCATAGAACAGATCCACGAGATTAAACAGGCGATCAGCCAGCATCCGCATATTCAACTGCTGGCGGAAAAAGTGGAAACTTATGACGAATATAATCAGGCGCTGGAACTAGGCTTTGAGTTATTCCAGGGTTTTTTCTTTGCCAAACCGGAAATGGTAAAAACCAAGTCATTATCGCCATCACAAATGGCAATGGCAGAGCTGCTATACGAAACCTCAAAGCCTGAGCTCGATTTGGCCAGTATCACTTCGGTGTTCGAGCGCGACGTTTCCCTGTCATACAAGCTGTTAAGATATGCCAACTCGGCAATATTCAGACGCCGCAGTGAAATATCGACCATCAAGCAAGCGTTAGTCACCTTAGGTTCCGGCGAATTAAAACGTTTCCTCGGGCTGATGTTTGCCACTAATGTTAACCCGGACAAGCCATCCGAGCTGATCAATGCCGCCATGACCCGGGCTAAGTTCTGCGAATTAATCGCCAGCGATATCAAGGCACCGATCGACACCTCAATCGCGTTTCTAACCGGGCTGCTGTCGTTAATAGATGCCATATTGGATGAATCACTCGACAGTATTTTGGAAAAACTGCCACTGGCTCAGGAAATCAAAGAGGCGTTAACCACCCGAAAAGGGCTATTAGCCGCCTTGATCATTTTGGTCGAGCAAATCGAACAGGCTCATTGGGATAAAACTAGCGTGGTAATGGAGAAACTCGGACTGACCAAAGAAAAAGTAGTGAAAGATTATAATGAGGCAATTGCCTGGGCAGATGAACAGGCGCAGTTACAGGGTTAATCGCTTCACATTAATAGATACATTGCCGCTCTTCGCCTTCCATGGCACCACGGCATACCGTACATCCTGTACATAAAGCGCCATTGGCGCTTTTTTACGATAAATAAACCGCTTAGGCAAAACCATTCGGGTTTTTCGACTGCCAGCGCCAGGTGTCGCTAATCATGGTCGATAAATCCCGCTGTGCCTGCCAGTTCAATAATGTTTTCGCAACACTGGCGTCGGCAAATACAGTCGCAATATCACCGGCACGTCTTGGCACTATATCGTAAGGAATATTCTGGCCACTGATGGCTTTAAAAGTATTGACGATTTCCAACACCGAGGTGCCATTACCTGTGCCCAGGTTAATCGGTTGACAGCCAGAAATTTTATCCAGGCTTTCCAACGCTTTAACATGACCTAATGCTAAATCAACGACATGAATATAGTCCCGCACACCTGTGCCGTCCGGAGTATCATAATCATCGCCAAACACTTGTAACTTAGGTAAACGCCCAACTGCCACCTGAGCCACATAAGGCAGCAGGTTATTAGGAATACCATTAGGGTTTTCGCCGATTAAGCCAGATTCATGGGCGCCAATCGGATTAAAATAACGCAAACAGGCAATCGACCATTCGGGGTCACTTTTTGCCAAATCAAACAAGATATGTTCGATCATTAACTTGGTTTGACCATAAGGGTTAGTGGCGGAAGTTGGCATGGTTTCGTCTAACGGCGAAGTATTATTTTCACCATAGACAGTGGCAGAGGAGCTAAACACCAAGTTTTTAACCTTATGTTCAGCCATCACTTCAAACAAAACCACCGAACCACTGACATTATTATGATAATAACTTAGCGGGATAGTATTTGACTCACCAACCGCTTTTAAACCAGCAAAATGGATCACCGCATCTATACTGTGGCTAGAAAAAACTTCATTCATCGCCTGGCGATCACAAATATCCGCCTCAATAAAAACAGGTAGCTTGCCGGTAATGGTTTCAATGCGAGACAGCACTTGAGTTGAAGAGTTCGCCAGGTTATCGACAATAACAATCTCATGGCCCAAATTCAGTAATTCAATAACGGTATGACTGCCGATATAGCCAGTTCCGCCGGTGATCAAAAGTTTCATTTTCAAAAGTTCCCTGTTAAACCTTATGATAGTTTATTTACCATAATATTGTGACACGCTTGTGATAAATTGTTCAATGTTTTGTGATGGTAATTGATTAATGCCCGCAGCAGCAGCCCTGCCACCACCTGTTGGAAATTGCACACAGATATCACCCGCCCCTTGCTTGTTATTAAGCGGCGCCCGTAAACTTACGGTATAAGTACCGTCAGTATTCACGGTAAATACGCCATGTGCCTTATCCGGTGATTGATTCGCCAGTTCATTACCAAACACGCCACTGACCCTGCGCGCCCATTTTTCATCCGGCAGTTCGACCATTTTACAAATATCATTATCCACCAGTACTTTCGCACTATTTGCCTGCTGGATATCGTTTTGATACGCCTGTGCTAACTGATGGTAAACAGAATCAGCTTCGGCAACTAATGCCAGAGGTTTCGGGTATGCCAATAGCGCTTTAAACAGTTCGTCCGGCGCAAAATGTAAATCCTCAACGCTGCGGCCATAACCATTATAGTTAATATAAATCCCTAAGTTTTTCAGCGACCCACGTTCACTCTCAGTCAAGCCTAATTGCTCGGCCAGGGCATTCGCGGAGGCCGTCATATTATCGCCATACGCTGCCGCCACTGCCCACTGGGCATATTGGCCGTTTAAGTGTTGATTAACCAGCAAACTGGTGCAGGTATTGGCATCAGTATCAATAATGGCTTTTAAACGACCATTTTGTGGGATATCACCACTTCTATGGTGATCTACATAGAAAGTATCAATACCTGTATCCAGTAATGCCAATAATGCGTCTTTATTGCTCTCCATCGAGATATCCAATACTGTCACAGAAGTCGCAGACAAAGGTACCTGTTTTAACAGTTTTATATCCCGCTTTACACCAGTAATTAACTGACTGATTTTCGGCTGAGCTAATCTTAGCTGTAATAAGGCAATAATACCGTCAGCATCGCCGTTAAAAACATCAAAATGCATGGGCTATTCCTTTATTTAATGTATTGATTATCAACCAGGTAACTAACTATTCGCTCAGCACATTGCTCAACACTTAGCTCAGCGGTTTTGATATGCAGACTCGGCGCTTGAGGGACATCATAAGCTGAGTCTATTCCGGTAAAGTCTTTGAGCTCACCAGCTCTTGCTTTTTTATAAAGCCCCTTAGGGTCGCGCTGCTCACAAACATCGATCGGCGTATCAATATAGACTTCAAGAAATTCGCCATCAACCAGCTTACTTTTTGCCAGCGCTCTATCGGTGGCAAACGGCGAAATAAACGCCGTCGAGACGATTAATCCAGCGTCGATAAAGAGTTTTGCCACTTCACTGATACGACGAATATTCTCGACTCTGTCGCTATCGCTAAAGGATAAATCGCCGTTTAAGCCGTGGCGAACATTATCGCCATCGAGCAAATAACTGTGACAACCTCGTTCAAACAGCAAGGCATCGACGGCATTGGCTATAGTTGATTTTCCCGAACCACTTAAGCCGGTATACCACAATAAACAAGGTTTTTGCTGCTTTAACTTGGCTCTTTGCTGTTTATCTACATGCTGAGCATGCCACACGGTATTTTCAGTTTTCATCACAACTTTCACTTGTTAAGGGTTAAAAGGGAACACTATTGGCAGTAAGATTAACACCACAGCACTATAAGTTATCGATACCGGCAGGCCAAACTTAATCACGTCCTTGAGTGAATAATTACCGGCGTTATAGACCATGACATTGGTTTGATAACCAAACGGGCTGATAAAACTGCCACTGGCGGCAAACGCCACCGCCATCACAAACGGAATTGGGCTAACGCCTAAGCCCAGGGCAATGCTATAGGCGATTGGAAAAATCAGTGCCGCTGCCGCACTATTGGTAATAAGTTCAGTGATCACTAAAGTCAGGATGAAAATCGCCGCCAGAGTAAAATAGGCGCTTTGTCCGGAGAGCACAGCCTCGATATTTTCTGCGATCAGTTCAGCAACGCCGCTGGTTTCCAGCGCCCTAGCTAAGGTCAATGCGCCGAGCACTATCATCCAGATCTCCAGCGGAAAGCGCCGTTTAATTTCATTAATCGTTAAACAGCCACTAAACACTATGAGCGCAACATAAAAAATCATACATTTAAGTAATGAGACACTGGTGAGCACAGAAACGGCAATCGCACCGATAAAACCAAACAAGGTAATATTATCGCGCCAGCCGTAGAGCATATTATCCGGCTGGTGACCGGATAAGATATAGAAGTTTTTCGTTAAGTTGGTACGAGTACTAAAGTCGTTGCCGACCGCCAACACCAAAAAGTCCCCAGGTTGAATGATTAACGAACCGAGTTTACCGGAAAGTGCCGCCCCTTCGCGGCGCACCGCAACCACAGCGGCATCAAAGCGCGCGCGAAATCCCGCCTGTTTTAGGGTTTTACCGACCACGGCAGAGTCAGGCTTGATCAGCACTTCCGTCAGGTTATCACGCAATAAGCCATCCTGCTCGGCAAACAAGCTTAAGCCGTCAAACTGTTGCAACACCAAGACTTTAGAGACATCGCCGGAGAAAATCAGCTTATCGTTAGCCATTAACACTTCATCTGGCGCGACTGGCGAAATCAGGCGTCCCTGGCGTATCACTTCCACTAAAAACAACGCATCCAGGTTACGCAGACCATTTTCTTCCACTGTTAGGCCGATCATTTTAGAGTCACTGCTGACTCTGGCTTCCAGTAAGTAATCCTGATTGGCCAACTGCTCTTTTTTAATATTCGGCAAACTATACTGACGAATTAACACAACTAATAAACAGGCAACTAAGGCTGCGACACCAACCGGAGTAAAATCGAAAAATCCTAAGCTGGTATTGCCGCGCTCAATCAACATGGTATTGACGATTAAGTTAGTTGAAGTGCCCACTAGCGTTAACGTACCGCCTAAAATCGCGGCAAACGATAAAGGCAATAGCAACTTGCCCGGGTTGATCACCCGATTATTTTGCACAGTAGAAATCAACGCCGCCACCACGGCAGTATTATTCATCAATGCCGAAGCAAGCGCACTATAAACTAAAGTGCGAAGCGTCGAAAAAAACGCCGAGCCATTGATCATCACCGCCGACATCCGGCGCAAAATGGAGGTGCGCTCAAACGAAAACGAGGCCAGCACCAACAAGATCAGCGTCACTAACCCGGGGTTGACCGCATTAGCTAAAATATCTTGGGTGTTGACATAAGATGCCGCTAAACAAGCAAGCATCGCAGCGGCAAACACCCGCTCCGGCACACGCTGAAACTTTACCAGGCCGATAAAGGTGGCAAAAAATATCGCGATTAAACACCACTGTGTTGCTACCACTATTGTTGTCCTTTTAGCAGCAAATAATCAAAAAAAATACAATTGGGTAAGTTGTAACAGCTGAGATAACACAATACAACTTATGCTATCTCAGCTAACAATAGCTGAACGGCTTGCGCTATTTCATTTTTGAAATATCGCGTGCCCCCCAATGAGGGAAATGTTTGCGGATCAAAGCGTTATATTCCAGTTCAAAGGCGCTAAACTCATACTCATGACCTTTTTTAATCGCGCGGTTGATCATACCCGCACCCACTGTGATATTGCTTAAGCGATCGATGATAATAAAAGCGCCGGTAGATTTATTGCTTTGGTAAGCATCGAAATGCAAGGCTTCCGCGACTTCGAAATTTACCGAGCCAATTTCATTCAATGCCAGTTGCGAACATTCCGACTGCTCCATGGTATTGACATTAACCCTGTGCTCAAGCGACGAAACATGGCCGGTAGTGGTTTTACTGCCGTGCTTAATATAGTATTCGCGGCCAGTTTCCAGCTCATCTTCATGCATCCATACCACGCTGGCATTAAGCTCTTTTGATGACGTTGGCAAGGCTCCTTTTTTAACGATCATTTCGCCGCGGCTGATATCGATTTCATCTTCTAACGTCAGTGTTACCGCCTGGCCTTTGTCGGCGCGCTCTAATTCACCATCAAAGGTAGCGATAGATTTAACCGTGCTGGTTTTACCCGAAGGCAGTGCCACCACTTCATCGCCGACGCGAATATGGCCTGAGCCGATAGTACCGGCAAAGCCCCTGAAATTAAGGTGTGGCCGGTTAACATACTGCACCTGGAAACGAAACTCGGTAAACTCAGAATTGCCTTCTACCTTGATGGTATTAAGCAGTTTCATCATGGTTGCACCGGGGTACCATGGCATATTGGCGCTTTCTTCGACCACGTTATCGCCTCTAAGTGCGGAAATCGGCACAAAACGAACATCGTCAAAACTCAATTGATCGGCAAAATCGCGATACTCTTTTTTGATCTCCTGATAACGCTCCTGGCTGTAATCCACTAAATCCATCTTGTTAACCGCCACCAGCACGTGTTTGATACCGAGCAAGGAACAAATAAAGGAATGACGACGAGTTTGCACCTGCACGCCGTGACGGGCATCGATTAAGATCACTGCTAAGTCACAGGTCGAGGCACCGGTTGCCATATTACGGGTATATTGCTCGTGTCCCGGGGTGTCGGCAATAATAAATTTGCGCTTATCGGTGGCAAAATAACGATAGGCAACATCAATGGTAATGCCTTGTTCACGTTCAGATTGCAGGCCGTCCACTAACAACGCCAAATCGACTTCTTCACCAGTAGTACCAGATTTTTTACTGTCATTTTCAATCGCCGCCAGCTGATCTTCAAAAATCATTTTTGAGTCATGCAATAAACGACCAATTAACGTGCTTTTACCGTCGTCTACGCTGCCGCAAGTAAAAAATCGCAGCATTTCTTTGTTTTCATGCTGTTTTAAATAAGCTTCAATATCTGTTGCCAGTAAGTCTGAATTCGGACTCATAGTATTTCCTTGAAATAGGGTCTTCAGTGCCGGCTGCGCCAGCAATTATTAACGATTAAAAGCGGTAATATTTTACCTAAAAATAGCCTTCCATTTTCTTTTTCTCCATTGAGCCGGCGGAGTCGTGATCGATAACTCGCCCCTGGCGCTCTGAAGTTTTCGTTAATAACATTTCCTGGATGATCTCAGGTAAAGTGGTAGCGTTTGACTCAACCGCACCGGTTAACGGATAACAGCCCAAAGTTCTAAACCGGACATTTTTCATCATCACCTGTTCGTCATCAGCAATTGGCATACGGTCATCATCAACCATAATCAAGGTACCGTCACGCTCAACTACAGGACGTTCTTTCGCCAGATATAACGGCACTATCTTGATATTTTCCAGATAAATATATTGCCAGATATCTAATTCCGTCCAGTTAGAAAGCGGGAAAACGCGAATGCTTTCGCCTTTATCCACTTTACTGTTATAGATATTCCATAATTCCGGACGCTGGCTTTTCGGATCCCAGCGGTGATTTTTATCTCGAAATGAGTAAACCCGCTCTTTAGCACGAGATTTTTCTTCATCACGACGAGCGCCGCCAAACGCGGCATCAAAACCGTAATGCTCCAGCGCCTGTTTCAAGCCCTGGGTTTTCATGATATCGGTATGTTTAGCGCTGCCATGGACAAACGGACTGATGCCCATTTTCAGGCCTTCCGGGTTTTGATGCACTAACAGCTCAAAGCCGTATTCTTTTGCCATTTGATCGCGAAACTCAATCATCTCCTTAAATTTCCAGGTAGTGTCAACATGCAATAAAGGAAAGGGGATTTTACCAGGTGCGAAAGCCTTGCGTGCTAAATGCAGTAACACGGCAGAATCTTTACCAACCGAGTATAGCATTACCGGCTTGTCAAATTCCGCCGCCACTTCACGCATAATGTGAATAGATTCGGCTTCGAGCTTTTGTAAATGAGTCAGGTTCATTGGCGTCTTTTAATTACATCCATACATAATATATGGAGCAATTTTGCCATAACTAAAAAATGCCTTCCATATAAGAAAACACTTTTATAGACCTATATGGAATATTAAAAGTTAAGTTAATGCATTTAACTTAACTCTTGATTCATTTTCTGAAGGCGCTCTATTAATGAAAGGGTAGAAGCAGAAAAGTCATGACCCGATTCTCTATCCATCTGCTGTAATATTTGCCCCCCTAGTTCCTTGCCCAGTTCCACGCCCCATTGATCAAAAGAATTCAGTTGCCATAAAACGCCCTGGACAAAAATTTTATGCTCATATAAGGCTAATAACGCGCCTAAGGTTTCCGGGGTCAGCTGCTTTATTAATAAGGTATTGCTCGGGGTATTACCTTTCATGGTTTTATGAGGCGCTAAGCTTTCGGCCTCTTGTTCTGATTTTCCTTGAGCCATCAACTCGGCTTTCGCCTGCGTTAAGCTTTTACCGCGCATTAAGGCTTCGCTTTGGGCAAAACAGTTGGCAACCAGCACCTGCTGATGCTCAAAATGATTATCATGGCTCTTTGCACAAACGATAAAATCGCTTGGAATAATCTCCTGACTTTGATGCATTAGCTGCATAAACGCATGCTGACTGTTAGTGCCTTCCTGGCCAAACACTATCGGTGCGGTTTGCCAGTTAAGCGTTTCGCCAGATTTAGCGACTGACTTGCCATTACTTTCCATGTCCGTTTGCTGTAAATAACCAGGCAAAGCCCTGAGTGCATGGTTATAGGGTAAAATTGCCAGGCTGGAATAGCCTAATAAATTACGGTTCCAGATACCGATTAATGCCATTAGTATCGGCATGTTTTGCTCAAACGGTGCCTTGCGAAAATGCTGATCCATAAGATAAGCGCCGCGCTTCAAGTCATTAAAGGCTTGATTACCGATAGCCAATGCCAGCGGCAAACCAACCGCCGACCATAAGGAAAAACGGCCGCCGACCCAATCCCACATTGGCAGGATATTTTCTGCTGCGATGCCAAATGCAGTGACCGCCTCGATATTGGTACTGACAGCAAACCAGTTCCGAGCAATCACACCATTATCACACACGTTAGCGAGCATCCACTGCTTAACGGCTCTGGCATTTAACATGGTTTCCTGAGTAGTAAAGGTTTTGGAAATCACCACGACTAGCGTTGTTGCTGCCGGTAATAGCGCCAGCTTTTCAGCAAGCGCATCACCATCAACATTAGCTAGAACATGAACATCCAGCCCGTTAGTTTGGTAAGGTTTTAACGCGCTAACCGCTAGTTTGACGCCATAATAAGAACCGCCAATGCCGATGGCTAACACATGGGTAAATTTTTCACCATCGGATGCCCGATATCTCCCACTGCTAACATCATCAACCAACTGCGCCATCTTCTGCTCGGTCGCAATCACTTCATCAGCTTGCTTCCCTAATACAGCGTTTTTTTCACTATCCGGCGCTCTTAATAACGCATGCAACACGGCGCGATTTTCGGTGACATTAATTTTCTCGCCGCTAAACATCTGCTCGATAGCTAACGATAACCCTTGCTCTTTCGCCCATTGGCACAAACTATCGCGTTCTGGTTGCGACAGATTTTGCTTGGCATAATCCAAAACAACTCCTGCCGCTTCAAGGGTAAAAGTTTGAGCGCGGTGCTTATCACTAAAAAGCTCCGTGATATTTCGGGATTTTGCACGTTCTGCTAAAGCAGTTAACTCCCCTAATGCCATGTTCATAGCTATCCTTTTCTATCTGACAGTGAAAATTAGAGTAACTCGGTTAAATACTGCTTAAATGCGGTCGCCAGCTCAGGATGGCGCAAGCCATATTCAACAGTTGCCTTCATATAGCCGAGCTTTGAGCCACAATCATGCGATTTTCCCGTCATATGAAATGCTTCAACAGCTTCAGTCTTCATTAAGCTGGCAATGGCATCGGTTAACTGAATTTCATCACCGGCACCTGGTGGAGTAAATTCCAGCAAATCCCAGATTTTTTCCGACAGCACATAACGACCGACAACCGCCAGGTTCGATGGCGCATCTTCGACAGCCGGTTTTTCCACTACCGCCGTCATCACTTTAGATTCACCAGCGTTAAGTTGATGCCCTTCGCAATCCGCCACGCCATAGCTACTGACTTTTTCCATTGGCACAGGCTCAACCATTATCTGACTATGACCAACTTCATCATAGCGGCGCAGCATGGCAGCAAGGTTTTCCGTTCTAGGATTAGCGCTGGCTTCATCTAAAATAACATCCGGCAGCACGACAACAAATGGCTCACTGCCAACAATTGGCCGCGCTTTTAATACCGCATGCCCTAATCCTTTTGCTTCCCCCTGGCGAACATGCATGATCGTTACCCCTTTAGGACAAATGCCTTGAACTTCATCAAGCAACTGGCGCTTAACCCGCTTCTCCAGCGTCGTTTCTAATTCAAACGACTTATCAAAATGGTTTTCAATGGCATTTTTTGACGAATGGGTTACCAGGACGATTTCTTTAATACCGGCATCAATGCACTCATTGACTATGTATTGAATTAGTGGTCTATCGACGATCGGCAACATTTCTTTTGGGATTGCTTTAGTTGCCGGTAACATCCGAGTGCCAAGTCCTGCGACCGGAATAACTGCTTTGGTTATCTTTTTTGCCATGTTAATTTCCATTATGAATAAAGATTAATGCCGCCGATCATACTACTAATAAGGTCAAAAAAACCAGTAGTGCCATTAAATAAAGCTCAGGCTTTATTTCCATCGCTAAGCAACTAACAGATAACAAATAATCAATATTAATTTACACGCTAATCAATGACAAAAAAACGTCATTGCTTGCGCTCACCCAGCATCACAGGTATAAATGAGCCTTGATAGTATAGATTGTGCCGCATTTATCTTATCTATTTTGCAAAAGCAAATTCGTGATAGCAAAACTAACAACAATAAAGACTCATTATTAGCGGCATAGCTTAGGAAGGAAAATTTATGACAACGCAAAATACTAAGACCTTTTTTGGTCAACCAGAAGGTCTTAAAACCTTGTTCTTTACCGAAATGTGGGAACGCATGAGTTACTACGGCATGCGCATGCTGCTGGTACTCTTTATGACCGCCACCCTGCAAGAAGGCGGCTTAGGCTTAACCGTAGCATCTGCCGCGGCAATATATGGCCTCTATACAGGTAGTGTTTATTTTATGGGGCTACCTGGCGGCTGGATTTCTGACCGCCTGCTCGGCGGCCAAAAAGCGGTATGGTACGGCGGCATCATCATTATGTGCGGCCATATAATTTTAGCAATCCCAAATGATAAAACCTTTTTTATCGGCCTGATAGTGGTGATTTTAGGCACCGGATTATTAAAGCCTAATATTGGTGCTATGGTTGGCCAACTGTATTCAGACGAAGATAAACGCCGAGATTCAGGCTATGCCATCTATTATATGGGCATTAATATGGGCTCAGTATTAGGTTACACCATCTGCGGCTATTTGATGGAAGATCAGGATAACTTTGGCTGGCACTGGGCATTTGGCGCCGCTGCCGTCGGTATGGCTGCCGGCTTAATACAATATCGAAAAACCATAGATAAACTGCAAGGCGTTGGCGCAGAACCTGCTGCACCATTATCAGCAAAAGGCAAACAAATGAGCTGGACGGCGATTGGCGCAATTCTGATCATCATAGCAACGGTAACCGCCCTTGCCATTAACGGTGCTATTGCTATCGACCCTGTATCTGTCGCCGAATATGTTGCCATCAGTTTCACTGTTATGTTTATCTTATATTACGCCTCAATTTATATGTTTGGTAACCTAACCAATAGTGAAATGAAACGTTTAGGTGCGCTATTACTGGTATGTATCGCTTCGGCATGTTTCTGGTCAGGATTTGAACAAGCAGGCTCATCAATGAACTTGTTCGCCCGAGATTACACCGATCGTTTGGTTGGCAGCTTTGAAATCCCAACAGGTTGGTTTCAGTCATTAAACGCTATGTTTATCGTGTTGTTATCGCCATTTTTTGCCGCGCTATGGATCAATTTAGGCAAACGCTTTGTCAGCCCAGGCTATGGTATTAAATGTGCGATAGGTCTGATGATCATGGCAAGTGGCTTTATCGTGATGTTTTTTGCCGCTCAGTACGCAGCTTCTGGATTAAAAGTAGCACCATATTGGTTAGTTGCCACTTACTTCTTACACACGGTTGGTGAGTTATGTTTAAGCCCGGTAGCCTTAAGTGCGATCAGTAAACTGTCACCGCGCCGTTTTGCCGGTCAAATGATGGGAGTTTTCGTATTAACCTACTCTATCGGTAATATCATCTCCGGTTTATTAGCCGGTAACTTTGATCCGAACCAGGTTGACCAATTACCGAATTTGTATATTCAAATCAGCCTGTTTAGTATCGGTATTGGTATCGTGATTTTATTGTTAAGCCTGAAATCTCGTATCTGGGAAAATTTAGCAGATGAAACTAATGAAACAGAACTTGATAGCAAAACCGCTGCCACTACGGCATAATTAACTAATTGAAACTAACTCATTGAAGTAACGGGCGGTGGCAGATGCCGCCGCTTTTTATGAAAAATAATAAATACTCTCAACAAGTAAGACAGCAGCTAAGAAAAGAGCGTCGAGCTCAGCGCCAGGCATTATCAAGCGAATTTCAGCATGCATCAGCGCATGCACTACAAACTCAATTAGCAAAACGCATCAAAGACTGCGAAATAAAGCATATCGCAGTATACTTGGCAAACGACGGTGAACTTGACTTATCTCCATTTATTCACTGGTGCTGGCAACATAATATTGTTACCTACCTGCCGGTGATCCATCCGTTTAGTAAAGGGCATTTATTGTTCCTTCACTACCACGCGCACAGTGAAATGATCACTAATCAATACGGCATTTTTGAGCCTAAACTCAATGTCTGTGAGGTGTTGCCCTGCGCGGCACTCGATATGATTTTAACGCCATTAGTCGCCTTTGATAGCGGTGGTGAACGCCTCGGCATGGGCGGTGGCTATTACGATCGCACCTTAAATTACTGGTATCAGCATCGCACTTTTATCAATAAACCTTATCCGATTGGCATAGCCCATGATTGTCAGCAAGTTGACGAAATACCAAGTGAAAGTTGGGATATTCCGCTACCGGAAATTATCACACCTACCAAGCACTTTAAGTTTTTTTAAGCAATCATTAACTCAAGATATTTTATCGGATCACAGGCTGCTATACTAAGGCAAAAAATTACCTGGGAAGCACCATGACTCAAGATGAAATGAAAAAAGCCGCGGCACTTAAAGCGCTGGAATTTATCCAAGATGACACCATAGTGGGCGTCGGCACCGGCTCAACCGTTAACCACTTTATTGATGCCCTTGCCACGATAAAAAACAGAATTACCGGTGCGGTTTCAAGCTCGGAAGAATCTACCAAGCGATTGAAAGCACATGGCATTGAAGTGTTTGATCTCAACAGTATTGATCAGCTCGATGTTTATATCGACGGCGCTGATGAAATTACCGAGCATATGGATATGATCAAAGGCGGTGGTGCCGCATTAACCCGGGAAAAGATCGTTGCTGCGGTTGCCAAAAGCTTTATTTGCATTTGTGATCAAAGCAAACAAGTACCTGTGTTAGGCAAGTTTCCACTACCAGTTGAAGTCATTCCTATGGCACGCAGCTATGTCGCCCGCGAACTGGTGAAACTCGGCGGCGATCCTGAATATCGCCAGGGAGTGATCACTGATAACGGTAACGTCATTCTCGATGTGCATAACTTAGAGATAATTGATCCTAAAGGGCTGGAAAATACCATCAATTCGATAGTAGGCGTTGTTACTAACGGCCTGTTTGCCAACCGCGGTGCTGACGTCTTGATTTTAGGCACACCCGAAGGTGCAAAAATAGTAAAATAACACTTTAGAGTTTATGCACTATATGCTAGTTTATTGTCCATATTTAGATATCTAGCCATCTAAATAACTAAAGAATAGACGTACATAGCTAGTAACATAACTTTGCCATATAGTCACATTGCAACATAGTCGAGAGCGATTAAGCACCATGAGTAATAAATCATTAGCGAAAGAAAAAATCAGGATCTTGCTACTTGAAGGGGTTCATCAAAGTGCCCTGGAAGAACTGAAATCTCAAGGTTACAGTAATATCGAATACCTAAAAACCTCGTTAGCGGAAGAGGAGCTGATCGAGAAAATTTCCGATGCCCACTTTATTGGTATTCGCTCGCGCACCATGCTAAATGACAAAGTGCTAAGCCATGCGAAAAAATTAGTCGCTATTGGTTGTTTTTGTATCGGTACCAATCAGGTTGACACCAAAGCCGCGCAAAAGCGTGGTATTCCAGTATTTAATGCACCGTTTTCTAATACCCGATCTGTCGCTGAATTGGTTATCGGTGAGTTATTACTGCTACTGCGCGGAATTCCAGAAAAGAGCGCACAAGCTCATCGTGGCGTTTGGAATAAATCAGCGACCGGTTCGGTAGAAGCACGTGGTAAAACTTTAGGTATCATCGGGTACGGCCATATTGGTATGCAGCTTGGCATTATGGCGGAAACTATCGGTATGAAGGTACGTTTTTACGACATAGAAACTAAACTGCCACTTGGCAACGCCAGCCAGGCCACGAGCTTAACCTCGTTATTGCAAGAAGCAGATGTGGTGAGCTTGCATGTGCCGGAAACACCACAAACCCAAAATATGATGGGCGCAGCAGAATTTGACGTGATGAAAGATGGCGTCATTTTTATTAACGCATCACGCGGAACTGTCGTCGATATTGATGCACTATCAGAAGCGTTGAGCTCAAAGAAAGTCGCCGGTGCCGCTATCGATGTTTTCCCGGTTGAGCCGAAAAGCAATGACGAAGAGTTTATCTCGCCACTGCGTGAATTTGATAACGTTATTTTAACGCCACACATCGGCGGTAGTACCAAAGAAGCTCAGGAAAATATCGGCCTGGAAGTTGCGAGTAAACTGGCGAAATATTCTGATAACGGTTCGACACTTTCTGCGGTTAACTTCCCGGAAGTTTCGTTACCAGGCCATATTGGTGCTAGCCGCTTACTGCATATTCACCATAACCAACCAGGTATTTTAACCAAAATTAACCAGGCATTTGCTGAAAACAACATCAATATTGCCGCGCAATATCTGCAAACCGATGATCAAATTGGTTATGTAGTTATTGATGTTGAAACCGATCACAGCGAGACCGCATTAAACGCATTAAAAGCGATTGAAGGCACAATCAAAGCGCGTATTTTGCATTAATGACTCTGTAATTTATAAATTAAAAAGCCCGAAGTATCTCAATACTTTGGGCTTTTTAATTATTACTAATAAATCTTATCGAACTGCACTACATAGAACAACGATAGTTATCAAAACATTATAAAATCAACTGTATACAAGCTAATGCTGCGAGTCCTGCAACAATATCATCGATCATAATACCAAAGCCGCCATGGCAATGTTTATCCAGCCAGGAGATCGGCCAGGGCTTGATTATGTCAAAAAAGCGAAACAGTAAAAAGCCAACAACTAGGCTTTGCACACTCACCGGCACCATAAACATAGTGATCAGATAACCGACGATTTCATCCCAGACAATTGCCGGATGATCATGAACATTAACCGCTTTTGCGCAATAGCCACATATATAAATACCAACAATCGCCATCACAATAACTATTGCTAAATACCAGCTAGAGCTGACAAGCGTTAGTAAAGCGAATATCGGCAAAGCCGCTAAGGTACCAAAGGTGCCAGGGGCTTTAGGCGCTAGACCGCTGCCAAAGCCTAATGCCAAAAATTGAATAGGGTCTGATAATTTAAAGCGAAGCTCTGAACGACTATTCATCATCACCACTAAAATGCTCAAAGCCTTTCGCTGTGATCTGAGTTGGCTTACTGTTTAACGTGGTAGTAATTTTCCCCGAAGGGTTTAGCTGACCAATGCAGGTGACTTTAGCACCAATATCGGCAAGCGCGGTTTCCATGCCGACTTTTTTATCTTCCGCAACGCTAAACAGCAGCTGATAATCATCTCCGCCCTGTAATGCTAGTTCAATCGCTTTCTCTTCACCTAAACTTTCAATCAAAATTGATGAAAGCGGTAATTGATCTAAGACTAAATTGGCGCCGACATTTGACTGCTGGCATAAATGGCCTAAATCCGCTAACAAACCATCGGAAAGATCGATGGCCGCAGAAGCGTATTCCCTAAGCGCCTGACCAGTAAGCACTTGAGGGGTAGGACAATCTAATTTCTCTTGAGCATATTTTAGCTGCTCATCCGTTAACCTGATTTCCTGATAATAATGCTTTAGCGCAAGCGCAGCATCACCAATTTCCCCTGTAACATATAACCAATCACCGGTTTTTGCACCAGATCGCGTTAATTGTTTGTCCTGCGGCACCGTTCCCTGCGCCGTCACGGTAATACTTAACGGCCCCTGGGTAGTATCACCACCGATGAGCTGAACATTATAATATTCACAAAGCTCAAACATTCCCTGGCAAAATTCACCGACCCAATCAAGGTTAACCTCAGGCAAGGTGATAGCGACAGAAATCCAGCAAGGTTCAGCACCCATGGCAGCCAAATCAGATAAATTCACCGCAATAGTCTTATGACCTATCACCTTGGCTGGGGTATTTTCAGGAAAATGGACACCAGCAACTAAGGTATCGGTAGTGACCGCTAAAAATTGGCGCTCAGGAGGTGTTAATAACGCGCAGTCATCACCTATGCCTAAAAACACATCCTTACGCTTTACTATTTGCTCTGTGAAATAATTTCTAATTAATTCAAATTCTTTCATAATGTGATTAACATCAATTGATGATTTATTAATAACTGTTAGCAGAAAGCGCTAGATATATAAAAGGCGCACTATCACTAGGCGCCTTACGACAACAGTTAAATAAGTGAGTAATGCAAGCTATTCTTGCGGGCGAATAAGTTTAACTGCTTTATCCAATACGCCGTTAACAAACTTATGACTGTCATCAGCGGCAAAAAGTTTCGCTAATTCTATCGCTTCATTAATTACCACACGATATGGTACATCAGCACAGTCACTAAGTTCATAAATTGCTACACGTAAAATTGCTTTTTCAATATGATCGATATCGGCTAACGGACGATCAACATGCGGCTCAATCGCAGCATCTAACGAACTAACCTGGTTTGTTACACCGCGAAACAGTTTTTGGAAATATTCAATCTCAAAACGACGCTTGGCATTTTCCGTTAGAAAGTGCGCTTCAACGTCACTAATGGAATTGTCACTCATTTGCCATGAATACACCGCTTGCACGGCTAATTCACGGGCTTTTCTTCTAGGTGATGGTTTCACAAAGATATCCTGTTAAAAATTCTAACTTAGATTATAGCTGAGACAGCACATTAACCATTTCTAATGCGCCAAGTGCCGCTTCACCGCCCTTGTTACCTGCTTTGGTACCTGCACGTTCAATTGCCTGTTCGATAGAATCTGTAGTAATAACACCGAAAGAAACAGGAATTTCAGACTCCAAACAAACCTGCGCTAAACCTTTGTTGCACTCGCCAGCAACAAAATCAAAGTGTGGCGTACCGCCACGGATAACCGCACCGATAGCAATAATCGCATCATATTTTCCTGATTTCGCCGCTTTTTTGGCAACTAATGGTAATTCATACGCACCCGGTACTTTAATTACCGTGATATCACTATCGCTAACATTACCATGACGCTTTAAAGTATCAATTGCACCTGCCAATAAACTATCGACGATAAAATGGTTAAAACGAGAAACAACAATCGCAAATTTTTTGCCTGAAGCGACAAAAGAACCTTCAATAACATTCATCTATAAATACTCAATGCATAAAAATTGCCGCGATTCTAACAAAAAAACAGCAAATTAGGTACTGGTTTGTCTGGAAATATTAAAACTGTTTACTAAAAATTAGTGAGAAAATAGCCAATGATGTGATAAATAAATTGGAATGCAGCCTTAAATCGGTTTGTGATTTAATTTGAAAACAACTTGGTCGACTATATTTAAACCTGACAGTTACACAGAATCTGTTACAAGATCCATAAGGGCACAATACTGAATCGCCCCGGTAAATTCGGAGGCGGATTTATTTGAGTTATGCTGCCTGATCATCAGACAGCTGTCTATAGTAATTTTCTTCATATTCTGCTGGCGGAATATCGCCAACCGAACTTAAAAGGCGTTTATTATTAAACCAGTCAACCCAATCTAAAGTGGCCAGTTCGACTTGTTCAACCCCTTTCCAAGGGCCATCTTATGGATAACTTCAGCTTTATACAAGCCGTTAATCGTTTCCGCTAACGCATTATCGTATGAATCTCCAACACTACCAACTGATGCGGTAAAGGCTGCTTCATTAAGCCTGTCAGTATGTCTTATTGAGACATACTGACTACCACAGTCTGAATGATGAACAACGCCTTTGGGTTTACCTCTTGCCCATAAGGCCTGTTCTAAGGCATCTAAGATAAGCTGTGTTTTCATTGACTTTAACGCACGCCAACCAACGATTTTTCGTGAAAATACATCGATAACGAATGCCACATAAACAAAGCCAGACCATGTAGCAACATAGGTAATGTCGGCAACCCACAATTGATTAGGACGATTCGCGGTAAAGTTTCGATTAACGTGATCTAAAGGCTTCTCTGCATTCTCATCAGGTATCGTGGTGATGCAACGGCGACCGCGACAAACGCCTTGAATACCAAGGTCTTTCATTAATCTTTCAACCGTACAACGAGCGGCTTTAATTCCTTCTCGTTTGAGCTGTTTCCATACTTTAGGTACGCCATATACTCGGTGATTTTCCTGCCATACGCGCTGAATTTCAGACTTAAGCTTTTCATCTGTGTGATGATGCTTGCAGCGTAGCTTCTCGTTCTTTTCAAGCGCTTTATGGCGATGAAATGTGGATGGTGCTATTGGCAATACTTTGCAAATTGACTCGACACCATACAAATCACGATAGTAATCAATAAAATCCACTATTTCCTTGGTTTGCGGTCGAGTTCCGCTTGGGCAAAAAAAGCGGCTGCTTTTCTCAGGATTTCATTGGCCTGCTTAAGGTCACGGTTTTCTCTTTCAAGCTCTTTGAGTCGAGCAGCTGTATTAGTTGGGATACCCGGCTGGATACCTGCATCAACTTCTGATTGTTTGATCCAAGCTCTTAATGTTTCTGGTGTACAACCAATTTTCCCGCAATCGACTGAATTACTGCCCAGCGAGATGAATATTCATTCTCTGATGTTAAAACCAGTCGAACTGCACGTTCGCGGACTTCTAGTAAGTAAGTTATTCTTTTGTTCATTGGCTAATTCTCTAAAGAAAGTTAGCCTCCGACAAACCCAGTTTGATTCAGAATTTGTGGCGTAATGCAAGTTATATCAACTAACCTCACAAAGGGAGCCATGGCTAGCGCATTTTAATCCCAGACTCTAACAGGGTTGAGCGATAATCATCAT
>CAZUHQ010000054.1:0-22133 GCA_964620605.1 uncultured Thalassotalea sp. | reverse complement strand
AATTATCAGGCGTTTAACTTTAAATCTGTTGATGATATTGCATTATATGAAAAAATATTAACAGAAGGTTTTGATTTGATTTCAGGTGAGTTAGCAAAACTCGATCAAATCTTTGTTGATACCAAGTTTGAGTTTGGCTATGTAAAAGATATTCATGGTATTGATAAGTTGATCTATATGGATGAAGTCGGCACGCCTGATTCATCGCGGATCTGGGATGGCGCACAATATCGTAGTGGTAAAGTGGTTGAAAACTCTAAAGAAGGTTTTCGCCAATTGTTATTAAGTCATTTTCCTGATCCTGACATCTTGTTAAATAAAGATCGTATGGCTGAGCGTATCGCGTTAGCGGCAGATAATGAATTGCCGACTGAAGTGCTAATGCAAGTATCAAAAACTTATACCGATATTGCGGAAAAAATCACTGGCGAAAAAATTGAATTAAGTGATAATCCAAAAGCTGAAATCATTGAAATATTAAAAAATCAATATCAGTTAATTGATTAAGAAACAAAGTTTAAGAAAAACGAACCCCGCATAACAGCGGGGTATATTTTATTTAAAAGTCTTTACTTGAATAGAGCATAGTTATCGACTGTTAGCAGTGATCATATTTATTCGCCCAAATCACCGCATCTTTGTAAAAATCAGCGAGTATTTCGTAATCAACATTGATCATTTCTGCCGTGGTTTTGGTTTTAAACCAGCTGCCTTGTTCATATTCTCTGACGGTATCCAAGACATATTTTAACAGTGAAGGTTTAGGGGAAAGCAGTGCCTGGGTGACTTCTTCTGCTAAGGATAAGTTTTTCAAAATATTTTTCATTGGCTTGTCGAGCATGGCATCTAGCAGAGAAAACAGTCCCGTGATAAAACAGGCTTCACTTTGTCCCGGCAATGCCTTTTGCGCGATAAGTTCACAAAATCTTGCCCTGATGATCGCCAGACGGGTCAGCTCTTTCGGTTTGTCTGACGCAATTATTCCAGTTGCCATTAACAGGATCAACTTTTTAATTTGTAAATCGCCAAGATAGACTACCGCCTTTCTAATCGAATCCATCTTTTGGGTAATAGGTAAAATACCTGAGTTAACAAATTTCAATAACTTGTAGCTCAATGCCGAGTCGTGTTCAAAATAACTTGCTATCTTATTGATACTCATCGGCGATTTCAGGCTTTCTTGTACTAAACTCAGTAACACAGGTTGATTGGTTTCCAGGTCATAATTTGAGCTCATTTGCGGTTTGCAAAAGTAATAGCCTTGAAAGTAATGAAAACCAAGGCGTTTGGCTTCAATAAACTCTTCCTTGGTTTCGACTTTTTCTGCCAGTATTTTCAGTTTTTTATGTTGCTTTAATTTAGCGATCAGCGGTTCAATCTTCTCCAAAGAGGTAAGCTGAATATCAAATTTGATCAACTTCACTAAATTAAAGAACTTCGCCCATTCAGGACGGTAAATAAAATCGTCTAATGCTAAGTGGTAGCCCTGGTTATATAAGGCTTTACAGGCTTGATAAACTTGTTCGCTTGGTGATACTGTCTCTAAAATTTCAACCATCACCTGCTTTTTCGGCAGCAATAATGGCAGGCCTTCGATAAGAGATTGTTCGCCAAAATTAATTAATGCTGGCTTAGCGTCAGTAATCGGGGTAATTCCTTGATTTAAATGGGTCTGCATTACGACTTTAGCAGTCGCCTCATGTGGATCAATTCGCGGAAAAATGTTGTCAGGACTGTCACGATAGAGCAATTCGTAAGCAACAACATGTTCTTTTCGATTTAGTATTGCTTGTCTTGCCGTGTAAACTTGCATTCTGTTCCTTGAATTTTTCGTTGTCCTCAATATGTTAGCGGATTCTATACTAATTGAAATAACTATTTAAGCTCCCAAGGGCGAGTTTTTGTCTTTGCCCGATAATTTTCATGGCTATGTTCCTCTTAATTGTGGTTATTTATCTAGAGCAGGCTCTAGTTCATTGATAAACCAAGATGTTGCTATGGTAATAAGAGCAAGCAGCACCAGTATATATGCTGGTGCTGGGTTTCCATGGAAGGACTCGTAGCATTTTGCTTTTTTACCTAGCAACAGCTATCGGGAACATAGCCATTTTTATATTGAGAATTTTATCAATATTTACTTAAAAAACCGTGAAAAACACACTGGTTTTACTACATTTTTATAATAATTTTGTGTAAACTATTCGACCATTTTTTCAATACTTAAGTCTACCCAAAGCCTGCTATTTTGTGCTTTAGAGTCGTTTTAGAGGAACTCATGAATTTAGACGAAATTATATTGCAAGCAGAACAAGCAATTGCTGCTGCAACCGATCCGGCTGAACTTGATCAAGTTCGCGTCAATTTTTTAGGCAAAAAAGGCTTATTTACCGAGCAAATGAAAGGCTTGAGTAAATTACCGAAAGAAGAAAAGCCTAAAGCTGGACAAGTAATTAACCAGGCGAAGCAACAAGTACAGAAGCTGTTAACTGAACGTGGTGAATTTTTACGCGCTGAAGTGATCAAGCAAAAATTAGCGCAGGAATCGATCGATGTCACATTACCGGGGCGAGGCAATCAAGCAGGAGGCTTACATCCGGTGACGCGAACTATCGAGCGTATTGAAAGTTTTTTTGGTGACTTAGGTTTTTCAGTCAAACAAGGGCCGGAAGTCGAAGATGATTTTCACAATTTTGATGCCTTGAATATTCCAGAGCATCACCCGGCGCGCCAGGATCACGATACTTTCTATTTTAATCCTAAGCTAGTGTTACGCACCCAGACTTCCGGCGTACAAATCCGTACCATGGAAAAAGAGCAGCCGCCACTTCGAATTATTTCACCAGGTAAGGTTTATCGTAACGATTATGATCAAACTCATACCCCGATGTTCCATCAGGTTGAAGGCTTAATGGTGGATAAAGACGTCAGCTTTACCCATTTAAAAGGCATCTTGCATGATTTTCTCCACCACTTTTTTGAAGAAGATTTAGAAATTCGTTTTCGCCCGTCATATTTCCCGTTTACCGAGCCGTCTGCCGAAGTGGATGTTATGGGTAAAAATGGTAAATGGTTAGAAGTGCTAGGCTGCGGCATGGTGCATCCTAATGTTTTGAAAGCGGTTGGTATCGATCCGGAAGTCTATTCCGGTTTTGCTTTTGGTATGGGGGTAGAGCGTTTAACCATGTTACGTTACGGCGTAAACGATCTTCGCTCATTTTTCGAAAATGACCTTCGCTTTTTACAACAGTTCAAGTAGGAATAGCATAAATGAAATTTAGTGAATCTTGGTTACGTGAGTGGGTAAATCCGGCTATTTCTTCTGATGAATTATCTCATCAAATTACCATGGCGGGATTAGAAGTTGATGGCGTTGATCCGGTTGCCGGTGAATTTACCGGGGTATTAGTAGGTGAAGTGGTTGAATGTGGCCCACATCCGGATGCTGACAAGTTACAGGTAACAAAAATTAATTTAGGCGCTGATTTTAACGATGGTGAATTAGTCGATATCGTCTGTGGCGCTAAAAATTGTCGCTTAGGATTAAAAGTTGCAGTAGCAACTGTTGGCGCAGTATTACCGGGCAACTTTAAAATCAAAAAAGCAAAACTGCGCGGCGTACCATCTCACGGTATGCTGTGTAGTGAATCTGAGCTTGGCTTGGCAGAAAGTGCTGACGGTATTATTGAATTACCGCAAGGCGCGCCAGTAGGCATTTGTGTGCGTGAATATTTAGATTTAAATGACGTTACTATTGATGTTGATTTAACGGCTAACCGTGGCGATTGTTTAGGTCTTAAAGGCTTGGCGCGCGAAGTAGGGGTATTAAACAGTTTAACGGTAAATGAGCCTGAAATTACGGCAGTTGCGCCAACAATTGATGATACCCGTGAGATCAAACTTTCAGCGCCTAAAGCTTGTCCGCGTTACTTAGGCCGGGTGATTAAAAACATCAATTTAGATGCGACAACGCCGTTATGGATGGTGGAAAAACTACGTCGCTGTGGTGTGCGTTCAATCGATCCTGTGGTAGATATTACTAACTATGTTTTGTTAGAGCTTGGTCATCCAATGCATGCCTTTGATCTCGCTAAAATTGACGGCGCAATTGATGTTCGCTTTGCAAACAAAGGTGAAAAGCTGGTATTGCTTGATGAAAATGAAGTCTCGCTTTCAGAAGAAACCTTAGTGATAGCCGATAGCACTAAAGCATTAGCCATGGCGGGTATTTTTGGTGGTTTGCATTCTGGAGTTTCACAAGGCAGTAAAGATATTTTCTTAGAAAGCGCATTCTTTGCACCGCTAGCTATTTTAGGTAAAGCTCGTCAATACGGCTTGCATACCGATGCGTCACATCGTTATGAGCGCGGTGTTGACCCTCAGTTACAACGTGATGCCATGGAACGTGCAACTGAATTGTTATTAGCGATTGTCGGTGGTCAAGCAGGACCAATCGTCGAAGCAGTCAGTGAGCAAGATATTCCACAAGCGCGTAAGGTAACTTTACGTCGTGAAAAATTAGATAGTCGTATTGGTTATCATATTGCAGATGACAAAGTCAGTGAAATATTAACCCGCTTAGGTTTTGAATTAAGCTTTGATAATGATGTCTGGACAGTGAATGTGCCAGCCTATCGCTTTGATATTTCAATTGAAGTGGATTTAGTTGAAGAAGTGGCGCGTATTTTTGGTTACAACAATATTCCAAATGTTTCGCCAAATGCGACGTTAACTATGTGTGATAACAAGGAAGCTGAGCTGCCATTATCGCGTTTACGCCAAACCTTAATTAATCGAGGTTATCAGGAAGCAATTTCCTACAGTTTTGTCGATCCGAAAGTGCAAGCCATGTTGCATCCTCAGCAAGAAGTGATGACCTTGCCACATCCGATTTCTTCGGAAATGTCGGTGATGCGCGTTAGCTTATGGACTGGCTTATTACAATCTGTGGTATATAACCAAAACCGTCAGCAATCACGAGTCCGTTTGTTTGAAAGCGGTTTACGTTTTATTCCTGATCAAAGTGCCGAGAATGGTGTGCGTCAGCAGCAAATGATCGCCGGTGTTATCAGTGGTAACGTTAACCAAGAACATTGGAATATGGAAAAAAAGGCAGCTGACTTTTACGATATTAAAGCAGACGTTGAAAGCTTATTGGCATTAACGGGTGATCAGCAGGCATACCAATTTGTTAAAGCGGAAATTGACGCTTTACACCCGGGACAAACAGCGGCTATTTATAAAGGAGATAGCTTAGTTGGCCATGTTGGCACCTTACACCCTGAATTAGAAAGAAAATTAGGGTTAAATGGCCGGACATTAGTTTTTGAGTTGTTATTGTCTGAAATTTCAACACAAAACATCCCTGAAGCTGGCGAAATCTCTCGCTTTCCAGCTAATCGCCGCGATATTGCCGTGATAGTGAAAGAAGAAGTTGAAGCAAAAAAAGTGTTACAACTCATTGAAAATGTTGGCGGAAATTATTTAGTTGATCTAAACTTGTTCGATGTATACCGAGGTAATGGAATTGACACTGGATTCAAGAGTTTAGCAATTGCCATGGTATTGCAAGATCATGAAAAGACACTTGAAGAAAAAGATATCAATGATGTCGTTAATCGTGTGGTCGATACATTAAAAGTTGAATTGAATGCATCACTGAGGGATTAAGCAATGGCGCTAACCAAAGCAGAAGTAGCAGAACATTTATTTGAAAAAGTTGGGCTGAGTAAGCGCGACGCAAAAGATATGGTGGAAGTGTTTTTTGAAGAAATTCGTGGCACCTTAGAAGCCGGTGAACAGGTTAAATTATCAGGTTTTGGTAATTTCGATCTTCGTGAAAAAAGTGAACGACCGGGTCGTAACCCAAAAACTGGGGAAGATATTCCAATTTCTGCCCGTAAAGTAGTGACCTTTAGACCGGGACAAAAGTTAAAAAGTCGTGTTGAAAACGGTAACGGTTAACTTTTAGGTTAGCGCTAAATAATAAAAAAAGGCCACTCAGCTGATGTTGAGTGGCCTTTTTTAATGGTTAATACCAATTGAAATAATTATTTAACCAGTTCAGAGCCATGTCAGGATCGTGGGAACAAAGCAAATTGATGCAGGTGTAGCATTCTCCATCAAAGCAATTTGTAAAGTTATCACTTTCCTGACAAGCTCCCAAAGAGCGAGTTTAAAAGGCTTATATGCTGCGTTACTGATTTTGCTAAGAGAGTAACCATTAGCTGTAATCAAAGCCTTGCCTCTAAGCCTTTTAATTCTCGCTGAATAATCAAATATTTAATTCACTTGGTATAAATTGCCGTTTGGTGAATGAACGCCTAATGAGCAATGTTATCAATGCTTTCAATGTTATTATGAATAACGCCAATATGACACCGGTTGCCAGGGCATTTATTTCCAGCGGGATTGCTAGCTTAAAGAGTGTAGCGGTTTGTTGTACTATCGCCAAATCATGCTCTAGCAACAGAGTCTTTATCTGAAGCCAATAAGAAGGGCTAAGCATGTCTACTAGATGTTGTTCGAGATAATTCACCCGAATAATTAATTGTTCAATTATCTTAGCGGTTTCAACTACTGTGATGTCCTGATTGGCTTTAAAACTATTGATCAGCTTCACTAAATTACCATTATGTTGTAGGTCTGCTAGCTGCTGAAATTGCACCAGTTGTAATTTTGCTTCACTTAAATGCCCTGATAGCTGTTGACTATATTGAGTAATAAATTCCGGCAACTGGACGCCTAAAACAAAAAATACCGTGAACAGGCAGCGATCGAGCAAGGTATTGATAAAAGTAACCATGGCAATGAAATGATGAACAATTGTGTTATCCACACTAGCACAATGACGCGATAAGATCATTGCTTGTATTGCTTTGTTAAAGCCGCTAGAGTGGCGTTTTCATTGGTTATAATATTCGATTATGCGTCGTTCCCATCATCCTGAAATAGCAGAAGATGCCAAGGTTAATTGGCGGGTGATCAAGCTGCTGTTACCCTATCTGTTAGAATTTAAAACCCGCATTTTTATTGCCTTGCTATGTTTGCTGGCGACTAAGCTTGCCAGTGTTTATTTGCCGTTTGTCTTAAAAGACCTGGTAGATACCTTAGATCAGGGGCGAGATAACAGTGCCTTGTTTGTGCCGTTTGCTCTGGTGATCGCCTACGGCATAGTGCGCTTATCAATCGTGCTGTTTGCTGAAATCCGCGATACCTTGTTTGTGAAAGTGACAGAGCGCGCAGTAAGACGTATCGGCTTAAA
The DNA here is from genome assembly GCA_964620605.1 of uncultured Thalassotalea sp. Classification (GTDB taxonomy): domain Bacteria; phylum Pseudomonadota; class Gammaproteobacteria; order Enterobacterales; family Alteromonadaceae; genus Thalassotalea_E. The sequence continues at coordinate 14,872 of CAZUHQ010000054.1, read as the reverse complement.
AGTGTTTCGTCATTTGCATCAGCTGGAGTTAGATTTTCACCTTGATCGCCAAACCGGCGGGATTTCACGCGATATCGATCGTGGCACCTCAGGGGTTGGCTTTTTGATCAAGTTTATGGTGTTTAATATAGTGCCGACTCTAATTGAAATCGTGATGGTGATTTCGATTTTATGGTTTAACTATGGCGTTAGTTTCGCGTTAGTGACTTCAATAGCGATAGCCAGTTATATCGCGTTTTCCATTTACGCAACCAATAGACGCACTGAGTATATTCGGGCAGTTAATAAAGCGGATTCTCGCAGTAATACCCGGGCTATCGATAGCTTGATCAATTATGAGACGGTAAAATACTTCTCGAACGAAGAATATGAAGCGCAGGGCTATGACGCCCAGCTCGCCGATTGGGAGCAGGCTAAATTGCAAAATCGGATGTCGCTGTTTGCGCTAAATGGTGGCCAGGCGGTTATTGTTTCCTTATCGATGACGGCTATGTTGGCACTGGCAGCTTACCAGGTGGCGCACCAGCAAATGACCTTGGGGGATTTTGTGCTGATCAATGCTTTTATGATGCAGCTGTTTATTCCGCTCAATTTTTTAGGCTTTGTTTATCGAGAAATCAAAGGCTCATTAACCAATATTGAGCGGATGTTTAACTTAACGCTGCGCGTTCCGAAAGTGCAAGATATTAACAATGCAAAGGACTTAGCTGTCACTCAGGGAGAAGTGGCTTTTAATAAGGTATCGTTTCACTACCATGCCGACCGGCGAATTTTAAACGATATTTCCTTTACCGTTAAAGCCGGACAAAAAGTGGCGATTGTCGGTGAGAGCGGCTCGGGTAAGTCAACCTTAATGAAATTACTGTTTCGTTTTTATGATGTCAGTAGTGGCCATATTGCGATTGATGGGCAGGACATTTCTCAAGTAACACAAGATTCATTACGTAAGCATATCGGCATAGTGCCGCAGGATACTGTGTTGTTTAATGAATCTTTATATAGCAATATTTTATACGGTGATGTGACTGTCGATCGGCAAACCGTGGAAAAAGCGATTGAGCTATCGCATTTATCTGCCTTTGTACAATCTTTGCCCGAAGGCGCGGATACTGTGGTAGGAGAGCGCGGCTTAAAACTCTCTGGTGGTGAGAAACAGCGGGTGGCAATTGCCCGAACAATTGTTAAGAACCCGCCAATTTTAGTGTTTGATGAAGCAACCTCGTCACTCGATAGTTATTCGGAGCAGGCAATTTTAGGCGCAATCAAAGAAGTGGCGGAAAATCACACCAGCCTGGTGATAGCCCATCGCTTATCGACGATAATCGACGCTGATAATATTTTGGTGTTACATCAAGGGCAGTTGGTTGAACAGGGAGACCATCACAGCTTAATAGAAAAACAAGGACATTATTATCGCATGTGGCGATTGCAGCAAAATGCCAGACAGCAAACCGAGGAAGCATAATGACAACACAAGTACATCCAGCGGTTACTAAGACTAAGTTATGGCTTGAGCAGGTGATCATAGCGTTTAATTTTTGCCCGTTTGCCAAGAAAGAATTTGTTAATAACAGCATTCATTACCAGGTGTGTCCGCATACCCGGTTAGAAAAAACGTTAGCTGACTTTGCCGAGCAGCTTGAATATTTAGCTGGGCATTCAGAGGTTGAAACTAGCTTGTTTATTTGTAGCTTGGGATTTCGAGACTTTGAAGCTTATTTAGAGTTGCTCGACTATGCTAACGAATTGTTGCTGGATATGGGGTTTGAAGGAGTGTTTCAAATAGCCAGTTTTCATCCTGACTATCTCTTTGAGGGCGAAAACATCGATGATGCCGCTAATTTTACCAATCGTTCACCATTACCAACCTTACATTTGATCAGAGAGCACAGCATATCTAAAGTATTGGCGCTATACCCGGAGCCGGAAAAGATCCCTGAAAATAATATTAAGCTGGCTCGAGAGAAGGGAAGTCACTATTTTGAGCAAATATTACGGAAAATTCATCAAACGTAAAATCTTTTTATTCGTTGCTTAACTTTAGGTATAATTAGCGCTTTGTGGTTTTATTTTCACGGCGAAAACAAAACCTGGCTCAGTTGTTTGATAAAAAAGGTAATTTAGTGGAAGAACGTTCAATTTTACAGGTAGGTGGTAGCATAGAAAAGGCATTGAAAGGAGAATATGTCATAGATGTCAAAGGTGTACTGCAAGAAGCCTGGCGTTTGACCCAAAAATCACGCAGTTCAATTAATTTCGGTTTACTGATCTCATTAATGATAGGTGTGTTAGTGACTCTATTGGTGACTAGCTTTGTTGGCGGTGTCGAGTTGCTGTTTCAAGATCAACAAGCCAGCGCTCTGCTAAATATCTTAGTGACCTTAGTGGTCTATCCATTCCTGGTTGGCGTTGAAATGATGGGGATTTTCCATGCGGTTGGCTTGCAAACTCAAGTTAAACTTATATATGCGTTTTTAAAACGTGGCAGCTGGGTGGCGATTTGTGCGTTATTGTCTTCAACATTAGTCGCGCTGGGGATTTCCATGATGGTTGTGCCGGGAATTTATCTCGCAGTTGCCCTATCTCTCGCTTTGCCGTTAGTGGTGGAAAAAAGACTGTCACCGCTTAAGGCGATTACCTTATCGTTACAGGTTACTCGTTTTCAATGGTTTTCGTTATTTGCCATTTATTTTCTGTTATTTATTGCGCTAGTATTAGCCGCATTACCCTTAGTACTGTTAGCGCAAACGAATGTTGCTTTGCTCGGTGGAGTAGTAACTTTATTTGCATTAAGCTATTTAGCACCTATGTTTTATAACGTGAAAGGCATTTTGTATCGGGAAATTTTTGGTATGCAATTAAGTGTCAGTAAAGATGCCAGTGAGCATTTTGACAGCACCTTTTCGGCATAACTAAAAGGAGTTAGTAATGTTTAAAACATGGTTGCTCAGGGGCAGCTTGTTGCTGTTGTTTGTTATTGCGTTAGTCAAGCCTTTGCTTGAGCAAAAGCGCTACCAAAAACCTGAGCCAAAAGATCAGCAGGTAAGTGTTAAGCCTAAAGTTGAACAACCACTGCATAATGTCAAGCTACCAAAGTTCGCTGAAATAAAGGACATTAAGCAAAAGAAAAAACAGTTCTTTGCTTTTATTAAACCGGCAATTAGTAGTGAGAATCAACGGATTCTTCAGCTTAGAAAACAATTATTACCGATTAGGGAAAAACTTCAGCAGGCTCAACCGATAACCGCCGATGAAAACCTGTTAATACAGAAGCTTACGGAAAAATATAAGCTAAAGAAGCAGTTACCACCGATTGAAAAAATTAAGGAACTCATCACAAGAGTGGATGCTGTGCCAAATGAATTGATCTTGGTTCAAGCGGCAAATGAGTCTGCCTGGGGAACGTCACGCTTTGCCCGTATCGGGTTAAATTTTTTCGGTATCTGGTGCTATAAAAAAGGCTGCGGCATGGTACCTAATGGGCGTGATGAAGGTCTTAAGCATGAAGTGGCAGCATTTGACTCAGTCGAAAATGCAGTACAGCATTATTTATTCAATATAAATACTAATCCGGCTTATCGAGTATTCCGTATTATTCGTGCTCAGCTGCGTCAGCAAAATAAGCCGTTATCCCCACAAATTCTGGCGACCGGTTTATTGCCTTATTCAGAACGTGGTACTGACTATGTACTGGAGATCAGTGAAATGATCCGTCATAACCAGCGTTATTTTGAAAGCTATGATGCGGAATAGGGCTAGGACTTCCTATTTTAGGATAAATAAAAACGCGAGACAGGTACCGCGTTTTTTATCATTTGAAATGTTAGTGATTTTTAACGATTTTTAACCGAGAAAAATCACTTTAGCCAAGAATAGCGAAGCTAATACTAATACACTTGGGTTTAGCTGCTTGAATTGGCCGCTAAACAGCCGAACAGCAACATAACTAATAAAGCCAAAGGTAATGCCATGGGCGATCGAAAAAGTTAATGGCATGGTAATACAGATGATGGCGACAGGCACGGCATCTGATAAATTTTGCCAGTTAACGTGAATTAATCCGGCTAACATCAATACCGCGACATAAAATAACGGCCCGGCAGTAGCGTAAGCAGGCACCATAGCGGCTAACGGTGAGAAAAATAATGCCAGTAAAAATAACAGTCCAACTACTACTGCGGTTAAGCCTGTTCTGCCGCCAGCGGCAACCCCCGCAGTACTTTCAACATAGCTGGTAGTGGTTGATGTACCGAGCATACTACCGGCAACGGTAGCAGTTGAATCGGCGAGTAGTGCTTTTCCTAAACGAGGTAAATTGCCATTTTTATCCAGTAAGTCACCTTTTTGCGCCACCGCAATCAGCGTGCCTGAGGTATCAAATAAATCAACAAATAAGAATGCAAATACCACACTGATCATGCCGATGTTAAAGGCACCGGCGATATCCAGCTGCATAAGGGTTGGCACAATCGATGGCGGGGCAGAAATTACCCCCTGATATTCGATGTTACCAGCAACTATGCCAACTAAGGTGATCACTAAGATCGCTATCATCACAGCGCCGTTTATTTGCTTATTGACCAGGCCGACTATCAGGAATAATCCCAGTGCTGACATTACCGCAGGAAATGTCGTGACATCGCCAAGCGCAACGAAAGTCGCCTGATTATCGACAATAATGCTGGCATTTTTTAACGCAATAAACGCTAGAAATAGCCCTATACCGGCGGCGATACCAAAACGTAAGGCATGAGGAATGGAGTTGATGATCCATTCTCTGAGTTTAAATAGGCTCAGCAGGGTAAAAATACAGCCGGAGAAAAATACCCCGCCAAGTGCCACTTGCCAGCTATAACCCATTTCCAACACTACGCTATAGGTGAAGAAGGCATTTAAGCCCATGCCAGGTGCTAATGCTATCGGATAGTTGGCGAGCAGACCCATAATAAAACAACCTAATGCCGCTGCCAGACAAGTGGCAACAAAGATAGCGCCATGATCCATGCCGGTTGCTGCCAGCATAGCCGGGTTAACAAAAATGATATAGGCCATGGTTAAAAAGGTGGTAACTCCGGCAATCATTTCTTGCTTAACCGATGTTTGATGGCTTGATAACGCAAATAGTCGCTCTAACATAATGCCTCTAAAATTTTAGCTAATAGAAATTATTTGATTTCAACAATATCAAGTTGTTGAGTTTTATCTTGTTCAAACGATGGCGCAGTTGCTGGTGCTATCGCTAAATCATCTGCCGGATCAAACGCAAAATCGCCGCCATTGATTATGCCGGAGTCGACATTAATCGCTTTAAAATCGAATAACTCGCTGTCACATAAATGAGAAGGCACAACATTTTGCATCGCAGTAAACATTGACTCGATGCGGCCAGGAAATTGTTGATGCCAGTCGTTAAGCATTTGTTTGATATTCTGGCGTTGCAGGTTAGGTTGCGAGCCACATAAATTACACGGAATAATCGGGAACTGTTTAAGCTCTGCATATTGAATCAGTTCGGCTTCTTTACAAAAGGCCAGTGGGCGTATCACTACATGCTCGCCATTATCTGATACCAGTTTTGCAGGCATGGCTTTTAATTTTCCGCCGTAGAACATGTTGAGCATCATGGTTTCTATCATGTCGTCCCTGTGATGCCCTAAGGCGATTTTTGTGGCGTTTAGCTCTTTTGCTGCTTTATATAAAACCGCGCGGCGCAAGCGAGAGCATAAACTACAGGTGGTTTTACCTTCTGGGATTTTTTCTTTGACTATCGCATAGGTATTTTCTTCGACAACCTTGTAATCCACGCCAATAGATTCCAGATAATTTGGCAATACTTCTTCTGGGAAACCAGGTTGTTTTTGATCCAGGTTAACCGCCACTATGTCAAAATGAATTGGTGCCGATTCTTTTAAAATCAACAAAATAGATAGTAACGCGTAACTATCTTTGCCGCCAGATAAGCACACCATGACCTTATCGCCATCTTCAATCATGTTATATTTAGCAATTGCCTGACCAACATGACGACGCAGTCGTTTTTCCAGTTTATTGAGCTGAGATGCTTGTTGAGCCGTTAAATTATCGGTGAGCGGATTGGTTGCCATTGAGCGCCTATTGCTGTGAAAATCAAAAAATCGGCGCGTATTATATACAAACTGAGCGTTAAGTAACATCTATTAGCGCTCAGTTTGTGCTCTTTGGGCTAACTTTATTCCTCCATTGGCGAAATATAGCCGTCAGGTTTTAGTGCCAATACATCGCAGTTTAACCTATCGATAACATGCTCGGCAGTATTGCCAATTAATGCTGCTGAGATACCGGTGCGACCAACTGTGCCGAGAATCACCAGTTCGGCATCCAGATCTTTGGATAATTTCTCGATGACATCTTCCGGCAGACCTTCAATAACATGGGTATGCTCTTCTCCGATCGAATACTTCTGGGCATGTTTTGCCATCGCTTCTTTATGATGGTTAAACATCGACTCATTGTATTCGCTGGCATTAAATTCCGGGATTTCAATAGCAATATTGACCGGTGTGCCGGGGAAAGAGTTGACTAAATGAATATTGGCTAAAATCAGTTTAGATAAATTAATCGCTTCTTCGGTGATTTTAACATTCAGTGACTGATGCTCAGATTCATCACTGCCGACATTAAGTGCCGCCACTATATTACCGTTGATTGGCCAGGAATGCTCTTTCACTAATAGTACAGGGCAAGGGCATTTTCTTAAAATATGCCAGTCGGTTGGGGTAAAGATCACTGACTTTAATTTATCGTGTTGGTGAGTGCCTTTAATCACTATGTCGTATTGGCTTTTTAATACCTGTTCGATAATGGGTTCGAACGGTCTGTTATGCCAGATCACTTTGCTGTCTATGGTCAGGTTTTTGTGCTCAATACTGTCGATAATATCGTCTAGCCATTGGATGCGATCATTGATCAGCGACTGGCGCATGGCCTCGCGTTCATCACTGGAAAGCATAGTGGTCATTTCATAGGAAAAGTCATAAATCGATAAAAATGCGGTGATCACGGCACCGGTTTTTTTCGCTAACTCAACCGCTCGTTCAAGTGCTTTTTGCTCTTCAGTTGTTGGATCTATGACGGCTAATATTTTTTGATACTTTTCCATTATCTGCTCCAATTAACGCGAAACTGGTTATTTAATAATCTTAGTATAGCGAGAATACATTAATAGTGATCATTGATACCTTGTTTTAAATCAATGATTAGCAAAAGTAAAGTATGAAAAACAGTCAACTAGATAGAGGGGATAGGCAATAGAGTGAATGTGCCGATTATAAATCAGCACACTCGTTAAGTTTGTCCAGGTTCAGTATGGTAATGAGTTTGCCATCAACCTCAATGATACCGCTTTTGTGAAAGCGGTTTAATAACCGGCTGATAGTCTCTACCGTTAAACCTATGTAATTACCGATATCGCTGCGGGTCATGGTTAAACGGAATTCTTTGGCAGATAAACCGCGCGCCTGGTATCTGGTACTTAACGAGCTGATAAAAGTCGCTAAGCGTTGCTCTGCATTTTTACGATTTAGCAAGGTCAGCATTTCCTGATCGGTTCTAATTTCCGAACTCATCATGCGTAAAATTTGTTTTTTCAATTTTGGCATGCTGTTAGATAAACTATCTAAAGTATTGTAGGGAATTTCACAGACCATGGAGGTTTCAAGTGCTTTAGCAAAACTTGGGTGCTCAGTTGCCGCGATGGCGTCAAAGCCAAGTAAATCACCAGCAAGATGAAAACCGGTAATCTGTTCTTCACCACTTTCGTTGACGGTAAAGGTTTTAAAAGTACCAGAGCGAATTGCATATAAGGACTGCATTTTTTGCCCATCCTGATAGAGTTCTTCACCCTTATGAATCGGTCGTTTGCGATCTATGATTTGATCTAGGGTATCCATTTCCTTCTCATTTAATGAAAAAGGCAGACACAACTCACTGATACTACAATTTTGGCAGTGGATATGTTGCTGACTGGAACATTGACTCTTGTACATAAAATCCTTTATTACTCAATCTTAATTGTTAGCTAAGCTATGGTATTAAAACAGGGTGTTATATGCAATATTTAATGTAAAAACTCCATAGCCAATTAGTAGCAATGCAATGAATTTTCTAATGCGGATATCTTTAAGCAGTTTTTGGCCTTTTACCAGGCTATAAGATAACGACAGCATTGCTGGCAGAGTACCTAAGCCAAAACTCAGCATGATCAAGGCTCCTGTGCTGGCGCTGCCGCTTGCTAGTGACCAGGTCAAGGTTGAATAGACCAAACCGCAAGGCAACCAGCCCCATACAGCGCCGAGCAACAGGGCCTTTTTGATACTGTTAACTGGCAATAAGCTTTTACTTAGCGGCGAAATATATTGCCAAAGCTTTTTGCCAACCAATTCCACTTTAGTGAGCCACATCAGCCATTGCCCGATATAGAGCCCGAGCAAGATCAAAAAAATACCGGCAATGACTTTTAAACCGGCAATAGGCAAGCCGATATTTTTTGCGGCTAATGAGCCGGTAAAGCCGGCAATAGCGCCGATAACGGCATAAGATGTAATGCGACCAAAATTATAGCCCAGAATATAAACAGGGTAGCCGGGCGAATCTTTAGCTAAGGAGGAGGTGAACATGGTAGTGATGCCACCACACATCCCAATGCAGTGACCAGAGCCCAGTAAACCAATGATAAAGGCAGAAAAATAATCTATGCTCATAAACCTAGGGATTGAAAAAATGCAAAGGACAATAATAGCACGAAGCAGATTTTAAACGGGGTTTATTTTGTCTCGCAGTTAGCGGCTCAAGCTCTTAAGTGCTAACGGCTATGTACATGAGCTTAAAATGATGCATTACTCGGCACATTGACTATGTAGAATAAGCAATCACTTAAGGCGATCTTTTTATCGGCGGTTGCCATAAATATCCGCATATTAGTGCGGCATACCAGCTGATTGTCTCGTACGGTAAAATATTGGTCGACAACATTTTCATTGGCGTCATTAACTAGCTCAAGATTGTCCAGTCCTTTTTCATCTAACCAACCAAGTAATTGTCCTTCACGGGCACTGCCATAATTAAACTGTTCAATTTTCGAGGTTAAGGTGACGCCGTGATAACCTTCGTTATGACAGCTATAAGATAAACTCTTATGAGGTTTTAACTTTAACCTTAATGGCTTATAGACAACATCGACTTGTTTTTTCTGCTGATAATTATTTAGTGACTGGCATTTTGCTATTTGCGATATGCCTGAAAATGCCACTTCGTGGGCTTGCTCGTCATTGGCTCCACCACATTCTAAGGTAATGGTCGGACAGTTAAAGTCTTGCTCCATTAACGCGCCAAGCTTAATGTTAGAGAGGATAATCGAATCACAAAAGAAAGATGCCAAGGTTAGTCCTTTTGCTGAGATCAGGGTCGAGACCGCAAATGCTGGACCTGAGCCGGAAGTGTTATGCAGATCAATAACCGCTTCAGGTTTGACTTCCCTGATTGCCTGCTCGATTAATTGTGCCCGTCGATAATAGCCTTCATTGCTCTGTTCGCCGAAACAGCGATTAAGATCAAGGCCGCCGTCGAGGTACCTGTGATTAAGCAATGGGCTGGCATTGGCTGCTTCAACTGACGCGATAATAAATCTTAAGTTAGTTTCCGGCTGCAGCTCAGGAAACACTGAAGTAAGCCAGCGATGGATGGCGATAAGCCCCGAAGGTTCATTGCCATGCAATAAGGTAGTGATCACCCGGCATCGTTCAGGATTTTTTCCGTTAATATCAATAATCGTCGGAACATCTAACGACAGCAAAAATTGTCGATAATCCGCCTTGAGTGTCCGTTCATCCGGGTCGGATAAATATTCAATATCGTTAAAGTCTATGTTCATTATTGATCCCATGTTGCCACTGGTTGGCAACGTCGACAATTTTCTAAATAGCGTTGAACCAATTTCTGACAGGCTTGCTGTTTATTCATCTTCTGCTCTAATGCTTTTAAGGTGCGTTTTTGCCAAATAGCGCCGGTTAATTGATTATCCAGCCGCTGCTCTATTACTGATAGATAATAGCTGGCTTCTTGTGATGATATTTTGAGAGAGATCAAACCTTGGTGTGCTATTGGCAACAAGCTTGCGATAACTTGTTTTATATCAACTTCCTGTGGTTGGTATTTATTTTTGTATGGCCACAAGACCTTAGCATTTAGCCCATGTTGGGCGGCGCGATAAAAGTTATATTCGGCAAAACGAAACGGGATGTAAGAGATCATTTCCTCAATATTAGCTTTTAACCCCGCGGCTAAGCCGATAGCAAATGCGGCATTTGCTACCATATCGATACTGGTGGGGCCGGCCGGAATTGCCCGAAATTCGATCCTGATATGGCCATTGCCTTGCGGGCTATAAACTGGACGATGCCAGGGCCAGATCGTGCCTAAATGACAGCATAATTCTGCCAATTCATTATTCGGGGGCGCTTTTTTGACTATCGGCAATAAGGGCGGATAAAGTGCAACGGCTTCGGCAAACAGTTCCCAGATACTGGTTCTCAGCCAGCCATGGCCAAAGTTAACCCGGGTTGGTTGCTGCCATTGAAACTGGTTGCGCAGACGAATATCCAGGGATTGCTTAAACAGCGCGATTCGGGTTTCGTCCCATAAGGATTTACCAATAAAAATTGCTGAGTTTGCCCCGATTGCGGTGACAAAAGGCAAGGTCAGCTGTGCGGCATTAAATATTTTCACCAATTCTTCAGGTTTGGTCATTAAATGTACCTGAAACGAGCTATTGGCGCCTTCGGCACAAATATCCGAAAAATCAATAGTTAAGCCTTCTTCACCATTAATGTTGATTTGAAAATTTTCCCCACGTTGTTGATAAAGGTGATTCGCTAAACAGGAATAGCGTGGAATTTTCGTCATACAAACGGTATTGAGGTGTTGTTTACGTAACGTTGGTAAGATGCCAATTGGAATTATATTAGTATCGTATTTGGCCGCGAGGGCTTCGAGCTTAGCGGTTTTTGTTTGTATCTCATTGAGCAAATGGCTAAACGGCGTACCTTGTAGTTCAAAGGCGGAAAGGTTTAGCTCTAAATTGTATTGGTTCAGCTCAGGTTGAAATTGCGGATCTGCTAATTTCTCCAGTAATAACTGGTTGTTAAGTTTGACTTCTCCCTGGTGATCCACCAGGTACATTTCGAGTTCGGCACCAAGTTTTAATGGCTCGTTGCCAAAATTAGGGCGAGCTAACATTGCTTTTAGCGTTGCTAATTGTTCAAAAAGCTTGGTTTGAAAGTGACGGTAATCGTTATCAGAAAACTCGGTCTGATCAATATTTTGCCCCATAGACCTATTCCTTTTGTTAACTTGTGATCAGCATGTCATACTCAACTAGAGTGATTCTTGATTAAGGTCAAAAAACGGTTATTTATGCAGCAGCTTATCGAACAGGTATTAGCGCAGGTTAATTCCATCGTTATTGGTAAAGAGCAACAAGTGAAGTTAGCGATGGCGTGTTTGCTCGGCAAAGGCCATTTATTGATTGAAGATTTACCCGGCATGGGCAAAACCACCTTGGCTCATGTACTGTCCGTTTCTTTAGGCTTAAGTTATCAGCGGGTACAGTTTACCAGCGATTTGCTGCCGTCAGATGTCATTGGCGTTTCGATATTCGATCAGAACAGCCAGCGCTTTACCTTGCATAAAGGGCCGATTTTTAATCAGGTAGTGCTGGCGGATGAAATTAACCGTGCCAGCCCGAAAACCCAAAGTGCGTTATTAGAAGCGATGGAAGGGGGCAAAATCAGCGTTGATGGTGAAACCTTGTTATTGCCTGAGCCATTTTTTGTTATTGCGACGCAAAATCCGATGTTTCATGCCGGTACTTATCCCTTGCCTGAATCTCAGTTAGACCGTTTTATGATGCGGATATCACTAGGGTTTCCCGATATCACGGCGGAGAAAAAAATCTTACTCAGTTCAGGAGAACTCGATCTTTTGGAGCAGTTGCAGCCAGCTTTACGGCTAAAGGAGTTGCAACAAATTCAAGCCCAGGTTGCCGAGGTTTATGTTTCTGAAGCGATTTTAGGTTACATTATCGCCTTGTTTCAGCTAACCCGAACCGGCGATGGGGCGATGAATGCGTTGTCACCACGCGCCGGTAAGGCATTGATTGCCGCGGCAAGAGCCTGGGCCTATATTGGCGGTAGGGATCATCTGCTGCCGGATGATATTAAAGCGGTGTTTAGCGCGGTTTGTCAGCACAGAATTTCTGGTTCTTTACAGCTGACCGATGATAGTGAACTGATCAGTGAGCAGCTGTTAATGAAAATTGACAGTGCTGAGCCGTTTGCCTAGCGCTATTTGGTGAACATAGTGAAGGTGCTCGTTAGTTGGCAGAATTTGCAACAACAATTTAAGCGGCGCTTTGAGCGTTGGCTCGCCAGACGGATGCCGAGCAAAGAGCGCCAAAAGCTAAGTCAGCGTAATGTTTTTATTTTCCCAAGTCGTTTTGGTCTCGCATTTTTGGCATTTATTGGCTTGCTGTTTGTGCTGGCGACTAATTATCAGAATAACTTAATGTTGTTAATGAGTTATATTCTGAGTAGCCTGTTTATTAGTTCCATGCTTGCCAGCTTTATCAATGTTTCCGGGCTGGCGGTTTCCGCCAAAGGTCAGTATTTAGGCTATAGCGAGCAGGAAATTTTAGTGCCTGTGACTCTGGAAACCTCAATGCCACGCTATCATTTGGCATTAAACTTTACTCAAGATAACCAGAAAAGTGTCGCGACGCTGAGTCAAACTTCCATCGTTAAAGTTCCTGTGCAATATACCAGGCGAGGACGCTATCAACTGCCGCGTTTAACCTTGACCAGCTATTATCCTCTGGGCTTATTTCGCTGCTGGACTCATTTACAATTTGACCTTCAGGTGGTGGTTTGCCCTCAGCCTTTGCATTGCCTGCAACATGGTATCGGGCAACATTGGCGGGAACAGGAAACAGAAACGCTGCTTTCGGGGCATTCGCCAGCGAGTGATAATTTTTACGAGCTTCGCAGTTATATACCGGGGGAAGCCTTGAACCAGGTGGCGTGGAAGCAGTTGGCAAAAACCGGGCAATGGTATAGCAAAGCTTATCAGCCGTTAGTTGCCGAGCCAGATATCTTATCGCTTGAACAGTTAAACGCATCGACAATCGAAAATAAATTAAGGCAGTTGTGTTTTCTTGTTCTTGAATACGAAAGTGCAAATTTAGATTATGGCCTGGCGCTAAGTGGTGACGTCATTCAGCCCGGGTGCGGGCAGCAGCATTTACATCATTGCTTAACCAAAGTGGCAACCTATGGGCAAAATAGGAAAAATAAGTAAATTGGGCAAAAATAGCAGGCAAGTTACCAATACCGAGCCTATGATATCCGGTTCGATGCAGCTGATGCTGTTAGTACTTATCTCACTGAATTTACTGCCATTAATTTTGCAATTGGCGAGCTGGTTTATCGCATTAGCTCTGCTATGCCTGGTTTTTCACCTGGCCGTTATTACTAAATTGGTGCGGCGGCCATCGCGTATCGCTAAGTTAATGATAACGCTGAGCGGCTGTGTGCTGCTGGCGTTAACCGGGCGAGAACTTGGTTTATTGCTTGGTATGCTGCATTTATTATCTTTTGCCTATCTGTTAAAGCCGTTCGAGCTAAACCAGGTTCGTGATTTTTATCTATTGGTGATTCTGGGAATATTGCTGTTAAGCTGTAGCTTTATCTTTGAACATTCTTTGTATTTCGCGATAGTGGTGGCCGCCATTGCGACATTCAATTTCAGCTATTTATTGCGTTATTTTAGTCAACAGCAAAGCTGGCAATTTCAGCTGAAAACCGCGAGTCTCTTGCTACTACAAAGCCTGCCACTGGCGATAGTGTTGTTTATCGTATTTCCAAAAATTCCGCCATTTTGGCAAATGCCAACGGTTAATACCGCGAAAACCGGTTTAAGTGACAAGGTAAAAGTAGGAGATATCGCAAACCTGGCGTTGTCGAATGCATTGGCATTTCGAGTAGAATTTGACAGTATAGTGCCGCCATACCAACAAATGTACTGGCGCGCACTGGTATTAACTGACTTTGACGATCGCCAGTGGAGTCAGGCCAAGCAAAGGCCAGGTAAAACCAATGTCTTTAATCGTCAGATGTTGGCGACACTTGCTTCTGGTAACAAAAAATTAAGCTATCAGGTGATTGCTGAGCCCAGTAATCAGCATTGGCTGTTTGGCTTAGACGTTGCCCTGGCAGAGCAGGGAAATAGCGAGATCCGACAATTAACTGATTATTCACTGCTTAGCAAACAGCGGGTGAGCAAGCCGTTTGCGTATCGAGTCACCAGCTATCTGGATCGGCAATTAAGCCTTGAAGTGGATGATCTCAGCCGTTATCAGCAAGTTGATGTTGGTGATAATCCTCAACTGAGCAAATATGGCCAGCAATTGGCAAGGCAGTTTGCTGGAGATCCCTCTGCTATTATTCAAGCGGTTCTTGGGCGTTTTCGTCAGCAAAATTATCGTTATACCTTAACGCCGCCTAGGCTTAGTAATAACAGTCTGGATGAGTTTTTCTTTGATACCCAGGCGGGATTTTGTGAACATTATGCCAGCAGTTTTACCTACTTAATGCGCGCCGCCGGTATTCCTGCACGTCTGGTGCTGGGCTATCTAGGCGGAACATACAATCAGCAGGGGCAATATTATAGTGTCTACCAGCGTGATGCCCATGCCTGGAGTGAAGTCTGGCTAGATGGCCAGGGCTGGCTTCGGGTCGATCCGACGGCGGCTATCGATCCGAGTCGGGTTGAGCGAGGTTTTTCT
>CAZUHQ010000053.1:5254-22304 GCA_964620605.1 uncultured Thalassotalea sp. | reverse complement strand
GCACACCCGCACCGGCAATACCGGTAGGATGGAACTGCCACATTTCCATGTCTTGCATTTGCACGCCAGCACGCAGTGACATACCAACACCGTCACCAGTATTAATATGCGCGTTAGTTGTAGATGCGAAGATACGGCCAGCGCCACCAGTTGCTAATACCGTAGCACGCGCTTTAAAGTAACAAACTTCACCGGTTTCAATACAAATAGCAGTTGCACCAACAACGTTACCGTCGTCATTTTTCACCAAATCTAACGCATACCATTCTGAGTACACATTAGTTTTGTTCTTAACGTTTTGCTGATATAAGCAGTGCAATAATGCATGACCCGTACGGTCAGCGGCAGCAGCGGTACGAGCCGCTTGCTCACCACCAAAGTCTTTGGACTGACCACCAAATGGACGCTGGTAAACTTTACCTTCTTCGGTACGAGAAAATGGTAAACCCATTTTTTCTAATTCAATAATCGCCTCAGGACCGGTTTTACACATGTATTCGATCGCGTCCTGATCACCGATGAAATCGGAGCCTTTAACGGTATCGTACATATGGAATTCCCAGTTATCTTCATGGGCATTGCCTAACGCAACGGTAATACCACCTTGCGCCGATACCGTATGAGAACGAGTTGGAAACACTTTAGAAATCAAGGCACAAGATTTGCCAGATTCAGAAATAGCTAATGCGGCGCGCATACCGGCACCACCGGCGCCAATAACTATGGCGTCAAATTCACGAACAGGTACGCTCATTTACACACCCCACACAGTTAAAAAGCCAGTTACTAAATACGCGAGTAAAGTAACAGCAAAGAAAAATTGTAATACACCACGTAAAAACGCTGGTTTAATATAATCAGATAATACTTGCCAAATACCGATCCAGGCATGAATTAATAAAGCAAACAGTGCGACAATAGTGAATACTTTAGTACAGATATTGGCAAAGAAGCCTTGCCATAATTCAAATGTCACATCTGGTGTTGTAATAAAGAAACCCAAGATATAAAAAGTATAAAGTGCCAGTACCACAGCACTGGTTCTGATAAGAATAAAGTCATGTACGCCACTACGGCCTACAGTTGCTGCATTATTTACCATAAATTAACTCCTACAACGACAGTTAGGATCACCCAAAGAGCCAACACTAATTTGGCAGTAGCATTGCCAGAACTTAACTCTTCAAAATGCCCCATATCCATCAATAAGTGACGAATACCACCAAGTACATGGTAAATAAGAGCAGAAGTAATACCGATAATAATCAATTTAAAGAATACGCCATCAAGTAATGACTCAACTTGTGCGAATCCTTCAGCAGAAGATAATGATAATGAAAGTGTCCACAATAAAATACCAATAGCAAACACCATAATGACACCAGAAATACGGTGCAAAATGGAAACATTTGCCGCTGGATGCATTTTTATTGTAGTTAGATCTAGGTTTACAGGACGTTGTTTTTTCACGATTGTGCCTAAGAGCTCCAAAGAGCCTTCAACTTTTTTTATTGTTACCCAAGAATAATAATTTGTATGAGCAACCCCCCAAGGATCTTAGTTCAAATTTGCAAAACTTAAAGCGCTCAGCAAACAAAACTTAGATCACCGTGATTATATAGCCCTAAGTTTTTAATTACAATTTTCTTAACCGAGAAATTCACCGCAATTTTAAAGGCTTGCGCCTATTTTTTGACCTAAAACAAATAATCATATGACTTTAGTCTAAACATCTAACTTTTGAATTGACTTTTAGGGGGTGTTTTGCAGTAGAATAGCGCGCAGTTTTATATTCATAAAAACTGATTAACTTTGCAATTTGCTATAATGATAAAATATCAAAGTTATTCAGAAAACGAATTAGATAGGGGTAAAACATATGGCTGATTCAAAAGCCTCTCTTAGTATTGATGGCAAGGTAATTGCCGAGTTACCGGTACTCTCTGGTACAGCAGGCAATGACGTAATTGATATTCGTACATTAGGTGGTGCAGGCTACTTCACATATGATCCAGGCTTTTTAGCAACGGCTTCATGTGAATCAGCTATTACATTTATCGACGGTGCCAAAGGCATACTTCAACACCGTGGTTATCCGATTGACAGCTTAGCGAAAGAAGCTGACTATTTAGAAGTTTGTTATATTCTATTAAACGGTGAAGCACCAACTAAAGCGCAATACGATGAGTTCAAAAGCATCATTACTAACCATACCATGGTGCATGAAAAATTAGTTCACTTCTTCCAAGGTTTCTTACCTGACGCCCATCCTATGGCGATGGTCTGTGGTGTTGTTGGTGCATTATCATCTTTCTATCACAGCGATTTAGACATTAATGATGCAGCTCAACGCATGCGTAGCGCTCATCGCTTAATCGCAAAAATGCCAACAATCGCAGCGATGGCGTATAAATACAGCATAGGTCAGCCGTTTGTTTATCCACGTAACGAGTTAACTTATGCAGAAAACTTCCTGCATATGATGTTTTCTGTGCCTGCAGAAGAATATAAGGTTAGCCCGGTATTAGCTCGCGCCATGGATCGCATTTTCACCTTACATGCCGATCACGAGCAAAATGCGTCAACATCAACCGTACGTTTAGCCGGTTCTTCTGGTGCTAATCCATATGCCTGCATCGCAGCAGGGGTTGCTTCTTTATGGGGACCTGCACACGGTGGTGCTAACGAAGCCTGTTTAACTATGCTAGAAGAAATCGGCTCGTTAGACCGTGTAGATGAGTTTGTTGCGAAAGCAAAAGATAAAAACGACCCGTTCCGCTTAATGGGCTTTGGTCACCGCGTTTATAAAAACTTCGACCCACGCGCCACAGTAATGCGTGAAACCTGTCATGAAGTATTAAACGAGCTCGGTATTAAAGATCCATTGTTAGACGTTGCTATGGCATTAGAAAAAGTTGCGTTGGAAGATCCGTACTTTATCGAGAAGAAACTTTACCCGAATGTTGATTTCTACTCAGGCATCATCTTAAAAGCCATCGGTATTCCTACAAACATGTTTACCGTTATTTTTGCGATGTCGCGTACTGTTGGCTGGATTTCTCACTGGGATGAAATGTTAGGTCAACCAGGTCAAAAAATCGGTCGCCCACGTCAAAACTATGTTGGCGAAATTAACCGTGAGTTTGTTCCTTTAAAAGACAGATAATCATATCAAATGCATAACTAAAGCGGCTAAGTTTTCTAGCCGCTTTTTTATTGCCTGCTTTTCAGAAAACTACTACCCTTTTCAGTAAATATTCAAACACCTGCTTTGACTAATTACTCAAATATTTATTCACTTTGCATATTGAATACAAAACAGATTTTATCGTTAATTAATGGCTAGTTAAATCCTTCAGCTAACAGCTTAAATCATGGCTATACTCCTTTTAATTGGTATTAGTCTAGTCATTGATAAATAAAATTTTCCAGAATGATTTTTTAGCAGCTACAGACAAGATATAATGACTTTTTTTCACGGTAACTTTTCCTAAACAACCCATGTCTGATTATCAATTACGTTTCGGCGGTATTAGCCGCTTATATGGCCAAACTGGCGCACAAGTTATTAAAAACGCACACTTTTGTGTTATCGGCATTGGTGGTGTTGGTTCTTGGGTAGCAGAAGCATTAGCGCGCTCGGGTGTCGGTGCTATAACATTAATTGACTTAGACGATATCTGTACGACTAATATTAATCGGCAAATCCACGCCTTAACCACTACGGTTGGCGAAAGCAAAGTAGATGTCATGGCAGAGCGTATCAGGCAGATCAACCCAGAATGTGATGTCCATTGCATCGAAGATTTTGTCACCCAGGAAAACCTGAATGAGTTATTGTCTAAAGACTATGATTATGTCATAGACGCCATCGACTCGGTAAAAATCAAATCCACGATTATTGCTTTTTGCAAGCGCAATAAATTGCCGATAGTCACCATTGGCGGCGCCGGAGGGCAAACAGATCCCAGTCAAATTCAACTTTGCGATTTAAGCCAGACATACCAAGATCCGCTATTATCCAAAGTGCGTAACCAGTTGCGTCGTGAGTATAACTTTTCTCGCAACACTCAACGCAAATTTGGTATAGATGCGGTATTTTCTACCGAGCAATTAATGTATCCCGACAGCACAGGTGAAGTGTGCCATGCCAAGCAAGCGCAAGACGGTGCTATGAGGTTAGATTGCAGCGGTGGCTTTGGCGCGGCAACCCATGTTACTGCCAGTTTTGCATTTTTTGCCGTAGGAAAAGCGCTCAATAAGCTGATTCATAAGCATAAACTAAAAAACGCCTAATCTCAGGTTTAGCTAATCAGAATCCGCGACTGACGATTTTATTTTTTCCACTATTGCCAGCAGCCCATTACCACGTGATGGGCTTAAATGTTTAACCAGTCCAAGCTGTTCAAAATACTGCTGAATATCAAACGCTAAAATTTGTTCTGCGCATTTTTTATTAAATGCACTGAACACTATTGCCATCAGGCCGCGGATAATTTTAGCGTCACTATCGCCTTGAATGATAAAAGTTCCATCAGGAGTTTGCTTAATATCAAGCCAGGCGGCACTTTCGCAACCAGTGATTAACCGCGACTCCGTTCTAAGCGCTTTATCCATGCGGCTCAAAGACTTACCTAACAGCATGATTTGCCGATGTTTGCTCTCCCAGCTTCTATGCTTGGCAAACAAGGCGAGTATCTGCTGCGTCGTATCATCTAACGGCAGCCCTTGCGGGTTCATTGCCTGATCATTATTAATTTTTGCTGACTGCAAATGCTCGTGAATGATTTGCTGTAAACTTTTAATCAAGACATCAATTTCTTCCTTGGTATTGTAAGCTGACAAAGAAACTCGCAAACAACCGGATAATTTCAAATATTCCATTAAGGGCATCGCACAGTGATGCCCAGCGCGAATTGCTATGCCTTTTGTGTCTAAGGCTGCAGCGACATCTTGTTGATGTAAATTGTCCAGATAAAACGAGAATAAAGGAATATCTGGCGCTTCTTGCACAACAAAGCGCACGCTACTAATGGCAGCCAGTTGCTGATAACAATATTGAGTCAATTGCCGCTTATGTTGATAAAGTGCTGTTTGCTGATAACCATTAATAAAATCAATCGCCTCGCCAAATGCGACACAACCGGCAATATTTGGCGTACCTGCTTCAAATTTAAACGGCAATTCGTTATAGGTTGTAGCATTAAAGCTCACGGTTTTAATCATTTCACCACCAAATTGATAAGGCGTGAGCTTATTTAAGAGCTCTTCTTTGCCGTACAACACACCGACGCCGGTTGGCCCATAAAATTTATGTGCTGAAAAAACATAAAAGTCACAATCTAAAGCCTGAACATCTACCTGAGTATGGGAAATTGCCTGAGCGCCATCGATCAGCGTTAATGCTCCCACTTGCTTGGCGCGAGCAATGATCTGCACAACGGGATTAAATTTGCCAACGACATTAGATAAATGACTACAGCAAACAATTTTTGCCTTTGCACTAATAAAACGCTGTAACTGTTCAATGTCGATCAATCCTTGCTCATTAAGTGGCAGCACCACCAGCTTGGCTCCTGTTTTTTCAGCTACCGCCTGCCAGGGCACGATATTAGCGTGATGCTCAGCATAACTTAAAACGATCTCATCGCCAGACTTTAAATATTCACTGCCCCAGGTTTGGGCTATTAAATTAATGCTTTCCGTAGTGCCTTTTGTCCAGATAATTTCTTTCGTCAGCCGAGCGTTAATCAGCGTTTGCACTTTAGTGCGCGCTTGCTCAAACAAACCGGTTGCCTGAGCACTTAATGCATGGGCTGCGCGATGAACGTTGGCATTACTGGCCATATAAAACTGACGTTCAGCCTCAATGACCGAAAATGGTTTTTGCATGGTTGCCGCATTGTCAAAGTAAACTAGCTTAGCGCCTTCGACTTGTTGTGTTAGAATAGGAAAGTTTCTACGAAAATTGTCAACATCAAATGTTTTCATATCAATAGGTTGGCATATTCATGATAATAATTTCAGTAAATTATACCTAAATTTCGCCAAAATTATCGCGATAAACTTGGCATCGCTATTAGGTGTTATTAGCAATCATCGTCTATAACTTATAGATGGTAATTAATAGGTGAGTAGTATGGCCTTATTCTCATGGTTTATTGGCAACCAAAAAGCCAAAGGTATTGAAAGTAAAAATTATCAACTTGATAAAAAAGAAGCCTCATTCAGCTTAAACACTATGTGGCCAACGGCCAAAGTTCGACGAAACCCCATAGTAAAACAACAAGAGTTCACTAACTCCCTTAAGAGCAAAACGCCTGAAAGCAACACCACAGCACTAAAAGAAAAAGAAGGTTAGCGCGTTAACTAACGTGCCGTTTGGGCAATAGCAATATTACGATGAAAATCCGGCATTAAAAACTGCTCTGGTGCTTGTAATAATAACTGAATATAAAACTCAGGAAAATCAAGTTCATGATATTCTAGGCTGGTAAGGCTAGATAACGGCTTAAACGCCTGTAAATGATATAGTTTAGTGCCTTGATTAGTCTGACGCTTATCGCATGTTTTGCTGTTAAACAAGCCTACTTCATCGCGATATTCACCAGGCGTTCCCAGGCGCCATTGGCCATTAACTTCAGTTAAAATGGGAGTTTGCTGTTTAATGAATCTTCCCCAGGCTAATTGTTCTATGATTTGTTTTCTCAGCGTTTGCCTGTCACCTTTCAGTACCTTGGGAAATACCGCGACATTAAAAGCAAAGGGCGAGCTTTGTGCGCTGTCACACTTTGCATGATGCTTTGGCAAGGGATATTCATCGATAAACCCCAATAAATGTGCTATTTCGTGAGCAAAAACAGAAAGACTGTCTTCACTGTCTAAATACAAGATGCCATGATTAACATTGGCTCCCCCTTGCGGCACCATCACGCCGATAAAACGCGTATCAATTGTTGACTCTAACGTTTGCCACTGCTTTTCGTCACAACGAATTGTCTCTTTACCCTGGTGTGAACAATTAAGTTTGGCCTGCGAAATATAGCGCGGCGTAGTAAAACAGGCGAATTGCTGTAATGGCGTTTGCTCAAATTCTGCAATTAGCCGTGATAACTTACGTAAAGAACTCAGTTCAGTACCATACATTTGCACACTGGCATGGCAGGTGTTAGCCAGTTCGGCATTTCCCTGGTTAACGGCTAATACCGAATAAAAAGACAGCTCGCCAAGCAAAGGATGCTCAGGGTTAAACACTTCGAGCTTGGCACTTAATGCGCTAACTTTTGTTAACTTTCCCTGGATAAGCCTGATTTCTATCAGCAATAGTAGGGATTTTTCGTAATATTTTGCAGATTGCTTTGCAATTAAATCCGCTAACAACTCGGCTGCTGCCGGATAGTTTTTTTCTCGATACTCAATATTCGCCAGCAACCAAACGGCTTGTTCACTGTTTAACGTCAAAGCATGAGTTAACCAAAATTTAGCTCTTGGCAGATTGTTTTGCTGTTGAAAATAGTGCGCTAATTCAATCGCATATTGTGCCTGTGATTCTGCCAAAGCGCGAGTAGCTTGTAACCATAAGGCAGAGCCCACCACCTGTCCACTGCGCTGATAAAGATAATACGCCGGTAATTTAGTCGCTTTAGCATAACTCAGCTCATAATCACTGACGTTACCACTTACAAGGCGGCGAGATAAATTTTCCGGCAGAAAAAATGAGCGTAACCACCAAACAGTCATTACGCTCATTAAAATAGTAATAAATAGCAGTATGCGTTTATTCATCAAGCCATTGATGTTTATTGTGATACGGGCTCACTGATCACATGACGCCGCATAATGTCGAGCTCTAGGCGAGCATATCTATGCTCAACAAATTCGTAAACATTCGTGCTTAGCGCTAACTTATAAAAATTAGCAGCCGCTCTCTGATCGCCATGCATGGCATTTAATTTTCCCAAATAAAAGTAGGCTTCACATAAACGCTCGCTAAACTCTTTATTGGAATTGACATTATTCGTAATATCGCGAATAAAATTCTGCTGAGAAATTTCACCGGCATATAATCGGATGATTTGTTTGGCCCAGACTTTATCATTGATATTCGCAGCACGCTGTTTTAAATGACTAAAGGCGAGCTGGCTATCGACTTCTTGCTCAATCAAATACAACCAGAGTAAGCGATAAGGATCTGCTGGTTGCTGCTGGTAAAACAGCTCTAAATCTTCCTGTGCCAAATGCGCACGTTCACCGTAATACAAGGCTATGCCTCGATTTAAATAAGCATATTGATGGTCAGGCGCAAGCTCTAGAGCCGAATCAAACGCTTCATAGGCCTGATCAAATTCTTGCAGCTGAGTGTAATGAATGCCCAAAAAGTTATAGGCATCAACCATGTCGGGTTTCAAGCGCAACGCACGGTTAAAATCTAATCGCGCCAAAGAGCGCAGGCCGACACTATCGTAAATTACTCCTCGGTCATAATATAACTGAGCCCGCTGTTCATCATTAATTTCTGCACGCTGTAAGACGTCAGTTAACCTTGCCAACGCCACTTCGCGTTTATAATTTACCACTAATGGTTCGGCAATAACCAACTGACTTATCACAGAATCCGAGGTTTGCGTTGTCGATGCGCAGCCTTGCAGTAATACATAAAGCAACACCAATAAATGAGAATAAAATAATTTCACTAAAATAAAACCTAATTAACAAGTGCGCATCGATTATACAAAAGCGCTTGATAAATGCGAGTAGCAATAGCGCCAACTAAAGTGACTCAGCGCTTTTTTACTGGTTATTAACAAAATGCCTAAATGGCCTGCTCGTCTTCTTCGCCGGTACGAATACGGATCACCCGCTGAACTTCAGTGACAAAAATCTTACCATCACCAATTTTTCCAGTTTGGGCAGTATCCATAATGGCCTTAATACAACGATCAACATCTTCGGTTTGAATGACGATTTCAAGCTTTACTTTAGGTAAAAAGTCCACCATGTATTCCGCGCCTCGATATAGTTCCGTGTGTCCTTTTTGTCGGCCAAAGCCTTTCACTTCTGACACTGTCATTCCGGTGACGCCAATTTCTCCCAATGCTTCACGAACATCGTCGAGTTTAAATGGCTTAATGATAGCTTCCACCTTTTTCATAAAGTATCCTGTTGTCTTGTTATTGCAAACAAATAATGTTCATTGTACACAAATCCATAGACGAAACAAAAGCTTCAGCCACATTAGTCCAAAATAATTTCACTCACAAAACAACAAAGAATTTGCTAAACTAGCGGCGCTTTTTAGGTCAAATGCAAAGGAAAATCAATGGATCCACAAGCTATTATCGAAGAAATGAAAGTGCTCCCCGAAATAGACATAGAGTTTGAAGTTAATCGGCGGGTCAATTTTATTAAAAAAACCTTAGCCAACTCAGGCTTAAAAACGCTTGTTTTAGGGATCAGCGGCGGCATAGATTCATCCACTTGCGGCAAGCTTGCCCAATTAGCAATAAACCAGCTCAATCAGGAAAATTCCCAAGACAATTATCAATTTATTGCAGTACGCCTGCCCTATGGTATTCAGGCGGATGAAGCTGATGCGCAACAAGCAATCGAGTTTATTGAGCCGAGTCAAAGTGTTGATGTCAATATTAAACTTGGCGTTGAAGGCATTCATCAGGAGGTCGTTGGCGCGATGCAGCACCAGCACATGATCTGCCATACAGAGAGTTCTATCGATTTTGTTAAAGGCAATGTTAAGGCGAGAACCCGAATGATAGTGCAATATGAAATCGCCGGATTAATGCAAGGCTTAGTAATAGGCACAGACCATAGCGCAGAAAATATTACCGGATTTTTTACCAAATGGGGCGATGGCGCTTGCGACCTGGCACCTCTGTTTGGTTTATCTAAGCGCCAGGTCAAACAACTGGCTAGCCATTTGGGTGCTCCCGAGAGATTAATTAACAAAGCACCAACCGCTGATTTGGAATGCCATACTCCAGGGAAAAAAGATGAAGATGCACTTGGCATCACATACGATCAATTGGATGACTTTCTTGAAGGTAAAACGGTTGAGCCAGATGTTTTAGCAACTATTTTAACGATTTATAAAAAAACGCAACACAAACGTGCGGCAATCCCGACAATCTATGGCTAGAGATATACTGGCAAAAGCTTTCAATAGCCACTATACCTAAATAACGTGTTAATTAACTTCAAGGATGAAGTGACATGCGTTATAGCTATGGATTTACCTTAATAGAACTACTTATCGCGCTTGCAATCCTAATTTCCCTCACAGCCATCGGCGTTCCCTCTTTAGCTGACTTTATTGTAAAACTTAGAGTAGATAATGAAATATCTACCTTATACCGCCTGCTATTAACGGCAAGAAATTCTGCAATCAGCTCAGGCCAGGACATCACTCTATGTCCGCTTGTCGATAAGACTTGCGTCGAAGACTGGTCAAAAGCGATATATGTATTTAGCGATGCCAATAACGACAAACAATTAAACAATAACGATAAGGTCATCGCGATGAAACCCGCGATTGACAGCCAAGACCAACTGCAATTTGCAAAAGGCCGCACTGGCGTAACTTATAGAGCAAACGGCCATTTATCGGGTTGGGGACAAAACGGTACCTTCAAGTATTGCCCCTATAATCACGCAGATAAGGCTCGCGGCATTATAGTAGCAGTATCAGGCAGGGTTTATCAGTCCTTTAATAAAGGCAATGGTAAGCAGGATGTCAATCGTAGTAACGTTTATATTATTTGTACTAGCAAAAGTAGTTGAGGGGCTAGCTCTATTAATCGCTTATTCCGTCTAAAGCTAGAAGAATTAAGTTATCGGTGTTATAACTAGGTTATGGCCTATATTTGATGATGTATCTAATGTTAAGCAGTAAATTTAGTCATAGAATTATCAAACCCCAAGGTTTTACCTTAGTCGAGTTACTTATTTCCATCTCAATACTTGGCATTATGTTAGCTATAGGTATCCCAAGTTTAAGTGAATTTATTGTAAAAACCCGGGTAGATGCGCAAATTTCCGAAATTCACCGGCTGGTATTAACCGCCAGAAATACCGCGATAAACAGTGGTAAGAACGTCACCTTGTGCCCGTTATCAGGTAGCAGTTGTGGTACTAACTGGCAAGGTGAGCTGACAGTATTTACCAACGAAGACGATGAAACCAAATATGATTCCAGCGATGAAGATATTATCAAAGTAAAAGCTAAGGTTGACTCAGGTGATGTATTAAAATTTAATCAAGCTAGGATCGTTTACACCCCTACAGGGCGCCTTGCCAGCGGCGCCAATAGCCTGTTTAGTTTTTGCCCGTCTAATTATGCGGAATTATCTCGCGGAGTGAATATTTCGTTATCCGGGCGGATATACACTTCTCAGGATAATGATAATGACGGCAAGGACGAAGATAGAGATGGCAATGAAATCAGTTGTAGTTAGCCCTAAAACAGGGCTGATTAAGGTAGCATTTTTTCATACCCACACTTTCATGCTCCTGAATTTAGATTAGTTCGCTGTTATACACTATCTCGCTATCGATTTATCAAGGCGATTCGCCGCGGCTGACGAAAAACTATCTTTCGACGCTACACATTGATGTACTTTATATATCTCCCGCTTTTCCACGCTGTCATGGCTATAAATTTTATAACCAAGCATTTGTTGTTCCAATGTTTTTCTTTGACTTTGCGGGATACGCCACAAGCTAATGGTTTCCCCACCGCCAACTAACTCGACATGGCATTTAATATCAAGCTTTGGCGAAGTTTTATCGTTTTCTGCGGAAATACCGCTAAAGCTCATCATAGTAAATATAAGCGCTAAAATTAATCTGTTCATTTACTTACTCCCAACAACCACTGGTTGGCGTTTTGGCCCCTGTCTCGGTAATGGTCAGGGTTAAACATGATGTGTCCTTCAGTTGACTGCCCTTAGCGGTTGCTTTGAGGGTGAAACCGCCTCCAGCTAAAGTCGCATCTATGCTATAAATATTGCTTTCGGTAATATAAGGGTCTGCCGCCAAGCCGAGCTTAGTCATATCACTGGTATAAGCTCGATTATCGACATAATACTGTTCCTGCAAGTTGGCCAGACGGATTAATTCTCGCTGCCCTTCAGAACGGTTAGAACGTAATACGTGATCGGTATAGGCAGGATAAGCAACCGCCCCCAAAATACCGATAATGGCAACCACAATCAGCAATTCAACTAAGGTAAAGCCTGATAGTCGTTTTGTATTAGCCTGTAACCGCATTATTGTTCCTCTTTAATATATTGATACGTTCTCATGGTTTTTAACTGAAAGCCAACCGGAATAATTTTTCGACCGACAATAATATTACCAACGGCTTGATCTTCGGTATTTTCATCGCCATCGTCCTGCGGTATAACGATCAATGTTGGAGAGCCAAGAAACTGTTCACTAATAAACACTTTTCTATCATCGTTATCGGTAATACCATCAGGGTTAGCATCATTATCCCAAAGGTATTTTTTGGTACCTAACGCCAAGTCTACTGCATACAAGAAACCGTAACCGTTTGGCACTTCACAAAGATCAACATCAATGTCAACGCTTGGCGGGATAAATGAGGTAAAATAGGCTATACCATTAATAGCAATCGCCGACGATGAGCTTTTCTCACCGTCAGTTTCAAAATCTATATACCAACCATCATGCTTGCTAACTTCAATTTCCAAGTCTTCGCGATCATCATCTTCTACAATACCGAATGGATCATGGGTATAATTAAACAAATCACCTTTGGTTATTACTGATGGAATATCGTCGCCTTCAAGCGATTTAGTGGCAATATTTTGATCTTTAATCATAAAAAAGGCATCCAAAGTATCAACTCCTAATGGATTTGATCGGTCACCACTGCCAATTAACACCGCATCATAAGGCTTTTCTTGTCGACTGACGACTTTAACTTCTACCCCTTCTTCATCAACAATGGTAGTTTCGATAGTCTCGGTAATAAAGGTTCTGACAATTGATGGCTCATTAAAAAACCGACGGTCATGTGAGTCAAGAGTTTCACCGCCTAAACTGGCAAGTTTAAATGCTGTCCATGGGTTATCACTATCGGTTGGGTTTTTATCCGGCATATCAACCCGCCAGACATTTCCTCCAGTATCACCTGTATATAGTCGGTCGACAAAACCATCGCCGTTACTGTCTAAAGTAGCAATGCTCGAAGGAATACTATCGCTAAGTCCGGAATGTGATGTAGTACCGCCGGATTGCTTCAGGCTCCATTTCAACGTTCCGGTTTTTGCATCCACCATATAGATGCCATTTCCACTACCATCCGATTGGCCAACACCAGCAAGGTCTTTGCCGATATCATAACCGCCACCAAAAATAACCACCGGCGCGGCAACAGCGCTTTCACCTGAGCCACTGGCATTTAATTTCGAATAAACCACTTTAGGCTGAGACCAGCTTTGTCCAAGCTTACTAAAGCCATCGGTACTAGTGTTGATATGCCACATCAGACTGGGGGCATCCGGGTTAGTAATATCCATGGCGTAATAAGAAGAGCCACCTCTTCTTAAGCCAAAAAATATCCAGACCTTGTCAGTGCCATTGACTATGCCATCGCCATTGCCATCTTGAATATAGGAAGTAATTTTGCCGTCGATACCATAAACCTTGCCCTCAGAGGCAAAGTTATCCCTCAACAGTTTAATATTGGGTAAAAACTCTTTTGGCATAAATGCCCACTTTTCATCAACGACATCATTGGTAGTATCATCTTCAAACATATGAAGCACACCGGCATTAGTGCCGATCAAGATGCGAATTGCATTACCATAGTTAACCACTAACGGCTTGGAATGTAATGGGTCGGCAAAAACATCATAACGCATATCCGTTGTACTGCCGTCGCCATCTTCATCGTCAACATCTATGCCTTTGGCCCAATTTAGCGTGGCATCAATTTGCTCTGTGGTCACATCCAGTTCAGCCGCCAACGCGTCTTCATCGTTATCAAATACATCATCAACATTGGTTCGAGTAAATAACGCTAAACTACCTCCGGTACCAATATCAGAGTAGATAACGCGATTCGTTTTATTGCGTAGCATTTCAGCGACGCCACCTTCGGCTACAGTGTCACCGTCTTTAGAGTTTGCCGGTGACCAGAAGCTGGTGACATCTTCCGAAAAATGCCCGGTTGCTTCATTCAGCGCCGCGACAGAATTTTGTCCGACTTGAGTTTCATTAACTACTTTGTATTTCTTAACATTACCTTGCCATCTCGGGCCATTTTCCGGCTCAAACATCGCATAATAAACTGCATTTAATGTTTGTGTCCGGTCAAAGTTATTGGCGGCAACCGATGCTGACGTTAAACTGTCATTACTCGGTTCTAGATCTTGTAATGCACTGAGCAAAGCGTTGGTAAGTTGAACACTGTCTTGTGCTTTAAAATAAAGTCCGCCACCTCGTTTAGCAGTTTCTTTTAATAAAGGAGCCGCATCATCTGCGCCAGAGCTAAAACCTATAGTATAGGTATCTATTGTTTGCTTGCCGGATAAGTCAAGATTGACATCATAATCACTCATCCAGCCAGCTAATCCAGCCAAGTAATTCCCATCATACTTGGTACCATTAAAACTAATGGCATCTCCGGCATCATTAGTCGAGGTCAGCGCCTCAACCTTACTATCCGCATGATGATCCTGTGTTGGCTCGCCATCGGTAATTAAAATAACATAGGCTTTGGTATTACAGCTGGTAAACGGCGCTTTATAAACCTTGCTGCCATTTTCTATCGAAGTATCTCTTGGCGGCGTGTTTCCATTGTAACTACCATAATCACTATCATCATCACCATATACCACAGATTTCCCCGCAAAGTAGCGAGATGACTCATATAAGGATTCGCATAATGGTGTATTCCCTCTCGCAATCAGCTTATTTTGCACAATATCTAAATAGCTAGCCTTATTAGCGTCAGTCATTTCTTTTATCCCAAAAACAAGACGCCCACCGTTACGGCCACTATTAGTATCGTTATTATTATAATTAAATACTTCTAGCCCAAAATCGATAGATGGTGCCGAATTAATCACATTAGTGATACTTTCTATTGCCATATCGATTCTTGGTTTTTTAACCACTTCCGAACCAACACCGTGATACCAGCGCAGGTAATTAGCACTGTATAACGTGACATAATCCCCACTCCAGTCAACATTCTCTGCATTAATATCTGATGTATGATAAATAGGATTATCCTGATCACCTAAGCCATCAATAGGATAGCCTTGAGGGAGGCTTGAAATATTAGTAGGTTCTTCATTAATGACATCGTCTTCACAGTCTAAAACCTTTACCTTATGTCCTTTGGTCTTAGGAATATTTTTCCATTCCCCTGAATTCCCTTTAAATCGGTAACGTCTAATATGGCCGGTATAAATTCCAGTACTGGCCAATATCGCTTTTGAGGTATGACAACTGTTGATGGATGCTAAAAATTTGCGCGACTCATCAGAATCATCTGGTGTCGGTACATCACCTTCCCTTTTATAATACAAGTATTCTTCAGAAAACTTGGTATAGCCATCTAACGCCGGATAGTTAGTATTAGGATCATAACTAACTTTAACTTCCTCCTCCGTTGTCATACTACCTGAGTTATCAAAAATGATCAGAACTTGGGTTTTTTGACTCGCCAGTTTAACTCCTTCACTGACATATAACTCTATGTCTTCAGATGACACTAGCGTTGACACTAAGGTCAGTAGCCCAGTAACCACAATTTTTTTCATAATCCTATCCCCAATAAAAAACCAAGCGATATTAGCGTAACAGTTGCTGCGCTATGCCGGAGTTAACCTCTACATTACTGCTATTCGTTCGGCCATATGTTCGATTTACCTGCAGCCGCAAGACATTACAAGTAAACACCTGAGCAGAAGAAGCAGAACGAGAGTGGGGGCAATCTGCTTCCAGCTTAAAATCATTATTTCTGATATCAATGTTTGCCGTCGCCCCGGTTTTAGTACCAGGGAGCAAACCTGTTTCAACCGGAAACATTACCAAGTTTTGAGCAAAACTATTAGTTGCGCCCTGTATTTGATTATAGATCACCTCATCAGCTGCGCTTAATGCCGCCTGGGTAGCAACCATTTCATCTTCTGTCGCACCTGACATTTTCATATCTGAGGTAGTATTTTGCATCAGTGCAGCAGCAACTGCGGTTAAAGCGATTAGAAACACTAACGAAACAACCAGCACGACACCGGTTTGTTTAGCTAAATTGCCGGTAAATTTTCTGGTGGCCATGAATCAATCCTCGCATTAAATAAGGTTACGGTTGAGCTAAACAACAAGCGGCGATAATTATCGTCAACTGTGTATGCCAAATCCCCTACTTGGTAAGTATTGGTATTGGAATATTTATTGTCCGGTAACACACTACGCGCCAGAACATACACTTTAATCGCAATAATCGACGAAGTGACAGTTGCGGTAGCTGGCGTTGCAGCATTGTCCCAATAATCGGGGTTAGCATTCATCTCATTAGCCGGTATATAGCTATTAACCACGCCGTTACCTGAGGTATCAACACCATACATAAAGCGGATCATTTCTATACCATCAACCACAGGAGAAAACACCATGCTGTCAGTTAATCTGCCTTGCATTAATACTGGTACTTTATCGCTACCCTGAGTTTGTTCTGTCACATAGTAGACATGGTGCTGATATTCCCAGATTTGACTATTATCAATCGCAGGTGGAGTCGCCGCCGCCCCATCAAAAATTTCACCGTGTCCTATATTGGTCATTAAGTAATAACGCTCATCATCAACATCGGCGATTAATACAGGATCTCCCAACACTCGCTTGATTTGTACGATGTCAGAATCAGCTTTTGCCGGATTTGAATTAGAAAAACAACCAAGAGGGTTAGTATTCTCACTCGTGACAGTTACACCCCATAAGGTTCGAAAATGGCCATTAGCACCAGGAAACGTTGAATTATTAATGCCCTGACCTACAC
>CAZUHQ010000053.1:0-5244 GCA_964620605.1 uncultured Thalassotalea sp. | reverse complement strand
ACAATCATTAGTCGGCGCAGCCTGCGCTACCCCAGTAAGGCTGGAAAGATCAAATGTCCCGGCATAATCCCCCCAAAAATCTTGTCGCAGTAAATCGTGCGTTAATAAATTTAGCGCGAACCGACCATTTTCCTGTAATTCACCAAAGCTTGAGGTTTCAGAGGTTGTTGTTCTCATACCAACAAACACACTTAAGACCCCAGCAAGCAAACCTAAACCAACCGCTAATGAAATCAGCAATTCTACAATAGTAAATCCGCGCACTCTGTTCATCAGTTAACAAACGCCTCCACTAAGATTTGTCGACGCTTTTTATTTGCCGTACTTCCCCCACAATCACTGACCAGATTACCATCTGCGCCACCGTCACTGATCTCAACACGTCCTTCCCAGCTGATCACAACAGTAATGGCATTATTAGCCACACCGATACAACCGGTGGCACCAACTAAACCACCAGCATTATTACTGCCGTTTTTAACATCAGCGCCCATTAATGCCAATTCCCATTCATATAAGTCATTAGTGACCATTTCCGCTGGCAAGCATAGGGAAGTCGTTGAATTACAGCGCATTGACGGCTCAGAATTTAACGTAGCACCATAATCACTGCCTACGTAGTTTGGTAACTGAGTAGGATCATTACTGCGCATCCTATCGATAATATCCTGCGCCAACGCAGAAGCCACTGAGCGCTGCATCGCATCAAAGCTGCCTTTTTTAGCTGATGCCTGCATTGCAACCGCGCCTAATACCCCGGTTACTAAAATAAATAACCCGATTAATACCTCAATAAAGGTCATTCCTTGATGACTTCTACAACGCTTCATAGCCTATACTCATTTGCTCTACAGGGAAACGGGCAAGAAAATACCTGCCGATAAAAGAAAATATAATAGACTTTAAAAGATAAACACAGAAAAGCGACATTTTATTTTCATAAAACATCGAGGAGAATTGAACATATGTGTTAAAAATCACTAACGTGAACCGCATTAACCCATACCTTACATCCGTATAATGAATAGCCATCCTCACAATGCACAGTCACTATTCATTTAATTACGCTTATTTAAAGTTAGGCCTAAGCTTACTGTGAAAATACTTGCTTAACTTTTAGCCTTTCACTAAGACTAGCGCAATTCTAGCGGTACCGCAAATACCGTATCCTCTTTACGGCCTGGAAATTCACTAACCTCTTGACCGCCATGCTTTTTCAGCATATCAATCACCTGCTGTACCAATATTGCCGGGGCAGAAGCGCCTGCGGTTACGCCAATCGCCTTAACGTCAGTTAACCACTCAAGCTCAATATTATCCGCAGTATCAATTAAATAGGCTGTAGTGCCGATTTTCTCTGCCAGCTCACGTAAACGGTTTGAATTAGAACTGTTTTTTGCACCAACCACCAGTAACAAATCCACTTCACTGGCAATTGATCGCACCGCATCCTGCCGGTTTTGTGTCGCATAACAAATGTCGTCTTTTCTTGGTCCTTCAATGGCTGGAAATTTTTCGCGAAGTGCATCGATAACATCACTGGTGTCATCAACCGATAGCGTGGTCTGGCTGCAATAATACAATGCTTCAGGGTTTTTCACGCTAAGTTTAGCGACATCCTCAGCAGATTCGACCAGGTAGATACCCCCCTTAGCATTTTCATACTGTCCCATAGTGCCTTCAACTTCCGGATGTCCAGCGTGGCCAATAAGAATACATTCGATGCCTTTGCGGCTGGCACGCGACACTTCCATATGCACTTTGGTTACTAACGGACAAGTGGCATCAAAAACTTTTAAGCCTCGATTTTTCGCTTCATTTCTTACCGCTTTTGAAACCCCATGGGCACTGAAAATCACCGTACTTTCATCCGGCACTTCATTAAGCTCATCAACAAATACCGCGCCGCGATCTTTTAAGCCGTTAACAACAAACTTGTTATGCACCACTTCATGACGAACATAAATCGGCGCTTCAAACAAGTCCAGTGCGCGATCGACAATACTAATAGCACGGTCAACACCGGCACAAAAACCGCGAGGGTTGGCTAAAATAATATTCATCAAACCACCTTATAAAATGTCGACAACGTCAATAATAAAGGTCACCGTCTGGCCTGCCAAAGGATGATTAAAATCTACCGTCACAGAGTCGCCAGACACTTTGGTGATCATTCCAGGTAATTCTACGCCACCTGGCTGAGTAAAGGTAATGATATTGCCGACTTTTGCCGGTGCTTCAAGCGAAAACTTACTGGCATCCACATAATGAATATTATCCGGATTTGATTCGCCAAAGGCATCTTTCGCTACCAAGGTGAATTCTTTGTTGCTACCAACCGTTAACCCCAGTAACTCTTGCTCAAATGCCGGTGAAATGCTTTCATCACCCATAATGATTTTAGCCGGCTTATTATTAACTTTAGTGCTGTCAGCCGCTGAGCCATCCGCTAACTTCATGGTAATGTGAACAATAACCTGTGAATTACTTTCAATAACTTTTGCCATAATTACTTCTCTTTTACTGCTTCAGTGTTTTCAGCATTATTTTGTTTAAACGAATCGATAACCATCAGCACAGCACCGATAAAAATTACCGAATCGGCAATATTAAACGTTGGCCAGTGGTAACTGCCAATATAGAAATCTAGAAAATCAATCACATAACCAAACAGCACACGATCAATCAAATTCCCTAATGCGCCACTTAACATACAGGCTAATGCCACTGCCAGTAATGGCTGAGTTTTAGGCGTCCGTTTTAGCCAGACTAAAAATACCGCGCTAGCGACTACCGCAATCAAGGTAAAAAACCAGCGTTGCCAACCGGGTTGATCTGCTAAAAAACTAAACGCAGCCCCGGGATTTTGCGCATAGGTAATACTGAAAAACGGTAAAATATCAAAAGACTGATGCAATGCCATTGAGTTTGCCACCCAGTACTTTGTTCCTTGATCAATAACTAACCAGATTAGCGTTAGCCACAACCAGGATAAACTCGATGTATTTTCACTTTGACTCATATTTTGTCTCTGAGTAGATAAAATAAAAATGCCCAGCACGCCTAATTATAGGGTTCTGAGCATTTATTGATAACTAATTTCAGCAGAATTTAAGCAAATTTTCGCTGCTCGCCTTCACCATCAACATTAGTGACACAACGACCACATAATGTAGGATGATCTTCAATTTGCCCGACATCATAGGTATGATGCCAACAACGCTCACATTTAGTGCCAGTTGACGCTTCAACCGTTAACCATAGACCGTCAATTTCTGTAGCAATCGAATTCTGAGGCGCCTGTTCAACCGCTTCCACTGCCGCCTCAGAAGTGATCAAAACAAATCGTAATTCATCAGCTAACGCTGTCAGTTTTTCTGCAAGTTCAGGTTTAGCGAATAAGCTCACTTTAGCTTCTAGCGCTTTACCAACCACTTTTTCCTTACGGGCATTCTCCAGCGCTTTATTGACTTCTGCTCGTACCTGCAAGATGCTGTTCCAATAGTCATTATTAAACTGAGCATCATCTGCTAAAGACACTAAACCATCGAACCAAACATCAGTAAAAACAAATTCATCTCGCTCGCTACCGTCAACTGATGGCAATGCTTGCCAGATTTCCTGAGCAGTGAAAGATAAAATGGGTGCCATCCAGCGCGTCATGGCTTCGGCAATCAAATACATTGCCGTTTGACATGAACGACGGGCAACACTGCTATCTTTTGCGGTATATTGTCTATCTTTAATAATATCTAAATAGAAACCGCCAAGCTCGGTAGTACAGAAGTTCATTAGTTTATGAACGACATTGTGGAACTCGTACTTGTCGTAAGACTGAACAATCTCATCCTGCAATTGCGCTGCCCGGCCAAGTACCCAACGATCGAGCTCAACCATGTCATTCACATCCACCGAATGTTGCGCTGGCTCAAAACCATTGATGTTCGCTAACAAAAAGCGCGAGGTATTGCGAATTCGACGATAGGCATCCGCCTGACGATTAAAAATCTCATTGGAAACGGTAATTTCCTGAGTATAGTTAACCGAAGCTACCCACAGGCGCAAAATATCTGCCCCCAGTTTATTGGTAATTTCTGATGGCGTAATCACATTACCTAAAGATTTAGACATTTTATGGCCGTTAACATCAACGGTAAAACCATGAGTTAATACTTGCGAGTATGGTGCCTGACCATTCATCGCCACCGATGACATCATCGATGACATAAACCAGCCACGATGCTGATCCGAACCTTCTAAATATAAGTCGGCTTTTTTATCAAATTCTGCTCGAGCATCTACCACTGAATAATGAGTAACGCCAGAATCAAACCAGACGTCTAAGGTATCAGCAACTTTGACATATTGTTTAGCGTCTTCTTCGCCGATAAGATCTTCAGCTTCCAAATCAAACCACGCCTGAATACCGGATTTTTCAACGCGCTGCGCCACTTGCTCGATCAACTCTAGACTGCGCGGATGTAAGGCACCTGTGTCTTTATCAACAAATAACGCAATTGGCACGCCCCAGGTACGCTGGCGCGAAATACACCAATCTGGACGCCCTTCCACCATAGATTCAATGCGACTTTGGCCCCAATCAGGGATCCACTGAGTTTTCTTGATTTCTTCTAAAGACGCCTGACGCAAACCTTGCTTATCCATGCTGATAAACCACTGCGGCGTCGCACGGAAAATAATCGGCGTTTTATGACGCCAGCAATGCGGATAAGAATGCTCATACGCATGATGATGCAATAATGCGCCGTTTTCGTTAAGCACATCAACAATCGAGTTATTGGCTTTAAAAACATGCTGGCCGGCAAATAACGGTAAACCTTCGAGGAACACACCATTGGCGCCAACCGGGTTAAAAATTTCCAGATCATATTTTTTACTGACCGCGAAGTCATCAACACCATGGCCACCGGCAGTATGTACACAACCGGTACCTGAGTCTGTCGTTACATGCTCACCGCAAATGACAGGTACGGTAAAATCATAAAACGGGTGCTTAACTTCAATTTTATCTAGCTCTGCGCCTTTACAGAAACCAAGTGCATGATATTTATCGATTCCAAAGCGATCCATACAAGACTTCACTAGCTCAGATGCCAAGATCAAACGGAACTTCTGGCCATCTTTATCACATTGTACTAATGAGTATTCAACCGCAGGATGCACTGACACCGCACGGTTAGCAGGTAAGGTCCACGGGGTTGTCGTCCAGATAACGATTGAGAT
>CAZUHQ010000052.1:0-24204 GCA_964620605.1 uncultured Thalassotalea sp. | reverse complement strand
GAGCTATCGGAAATGGATGAAGAAGATCGCGAAATTTTCATGGAAGAAATGGGGCTAAAAGAGCCAGGATTAAACCGGGTGATCAACTCAGGTTATGGTTTATTAAGCCTGCAAACCTACTTTACCGCCGGCGTTAAAGAAGTGCGCGCCTGGACAGTAAAACAAAATGCCACGGCGCCACAAGCGGCAGGCGTGATTCACACCGACTTTGAAAAAGGCTTTATCCGCGCAGAAGTTGTCAGCTACCATGACTTTATTCAATTTAATGGCGAAGCTGGCGCAAAAGAAGCCGGTAAATGGCGCTTAGAAGGTAAAGATTACCAAGTAAAAGACGGCGACGTTGTTCATTTTAGATTTAACGTCTAATTTTACGCCCCTCCTTAAAAACAAGGAATTTCGAATTCCTTGTTTTTTCTCAATTATCAACCACAATTAATTTAGAAAAACCTTGAGGCTATTGCCTCTATTAATAACAACACCCTTTATTATTTCTAGGAATCATTATGAAGAAATTATTAACTTCTGCTATTTGCGCAGCTGTTGTAATGAGCGTTACCCCAGCAAGTTATGCTAATGACTCGATGGCACTGCGTATTTGTGAATATGTTCAGGCTAATGACAAACAGCGCTTAAGAAAGTTTTTAAAAAAACAAAAGATAAAAATTCGCAATATTTATGATGACTTACGTTGTAACGGTGACAATTTACTAATTTTTGGAGCAAAATCCAGTGCCCTTGATGTCGGAGAATTTATCATCGGCCAACTGCCCGCTAAAAAAGTTGCCGCTGAAATACCTGCCCTTGATAAGCACTCGAAACATTTAGCTGCAAAGGCCAAAGAACGTACCTCAGGTAGCTAAAACTTAGCAAAATTATCTAAGGCTGCACTAAATTGCAGCCTTTATGTTGCCCCAGATCACCCCAGAAGACATTTTTTCCCTTATCTGCTAAAAATTTACAGGCAATAGTAGTACTCTGTGCCTACACTTATTAGCAAGAGCGCTAAATTTATTAAGGTGATCAAATGAAAAAATATTATCCGTTAATATGCTTTATTATCTCTCTCGGCCTGTTTACTCCTTATGTCCAGGCTTTCAATATTGCACAAAATATCTGTGAATATATTGCTGCTGATGATAAAAAGCGTCTACGTAAGCTATTAAAAACCAACCACTTAAAACTGAGAAAACTCTACAAAGATATTGCCTGTAATGGTCAGAACATGATGGTATTCTCGGCTAAGCGCCAAGCAAAAGACATCGGCGAACTATTAACAAAAAAATTGCCTAAGTCCGTTCTTGAAAGTGATTTGGCAGAAGTTGAAACTTTATCCCCCGACATTGCCAAATTAATGAAAGAACGCATCAACTAAGCTTTATAGTTGCGTATAATAACAGCGTTTTGCTGAGACTTTAATCAAACAGACAAAAAGTCGCATTTTTTTGAAAAAAAACAGTTGACGTTGCCTAAGCAGATTTGCATAATACGCGCCACTTGCTGAGAGGCAAGATGGAAAGGCTACATAGCTCAGCTGGTTAGAGCACATCACTCATAATGATGGGGTCCCAGGTTCAAATCCCGGTGTAGCCACCATTTAGCTCTAGGCAGTATAGAAATGCGGGGTTGGCGGAATTGGTAGACGCGCTGGATTTAGGTTCCAGTATCGCAAGATGTGAGAGTTCAAGTCTCTCACCCCGTACCATTTCTAGCAACATCAGTTGCGAAGAAAGCATTACATTGTTGGGGTATAGCCAAGCGGTAAGGCAGCGGGTTTTGATCCCGTCATTCCAAGGTTCAAATCCTTGTACCCCAGCCACTTTCTTTGCTAATTCTTAGTAAAAGAAAGCATCAACAATGTAAGAACTCCTGTTGGGGTATAGCCAAGCGGTAAGGCAGCGGGTTTTGATCCCGTCATTCCAAGGTTCAAATCCTTGTACCCCAGCCACTTTCTTATTATCATCTAAAAATTCTATTATTTATTCTTAAAAAATAAATTTAAGCTTATCTATTTAATTTCAAGAAATTCCACAAGCATAGGCTAACGCCTTGTTTTTCAGTACAGGCAATTTATTTGCTAATGCTAAGCCGCTATTTCTCAACAATTTAGCCAAAGGTGACGGATGACTAAAACCGGCATATAAAGCATCCATAGTCGACATCATTAATAAATTATCAGTACGCCTTGTTTTTTCATATTGCAGTAACACCTTAGACTGATACCAACACTTGCCCTCGCCGATCGCCTTGGCAATCACAGTTTGCAATGCTTTGACATCCTTAAAGCCTAAGTTTACCCCCTGTCCGGCCAACGGATTAATGGTATGCGCTGCATCGCCTAGTAACACCACCCGGCCATTTTGGTAGTGATTGGCATGACGGCGCGTCAGCGGAAAACTTCCCTTATCCATCACTTCAACTGCGCCTAAGCGCTGTGGGAAATGTGTGATGATCTCTTGCTGTAACTTAGCATTTGATAAATGCGCTAAGCGCTTGATTTCCTCTTTTTGATGATACCAAACCAGCGAGGCATAATTACCCGGCATTGGCAGCATTGCCATAGGCCCAGTTGGCGTAAATTGCTGCCAGGTAATATCCTGCTGCTTAGCTTCAGTTTTAACATTAATCAGCATACAGGCTTGCTGGTAATCCCAACCTGAAATCCCAATATTAGCTAATTGCCTGACTTGAGAATTAGCACCATCAGCGGCGATTAATAGCTGACAGCTAATTTCCTGTTCCCTAAGAAAGACCTGTACCTGTTGATCACTTTGATTAAACCCAGCAAGGGTTTCGGGACAAAACAAGTGGATGTTGTTTTGCTGCTCAATTTGCTGCCACAAAGCTAACTGGATCAAACGATTTTCTACGATATGGCCTAAATAGGGTTGTTTAATTTCTTTAGCAGAAAACTCGGTATAAATCGCATCATTTTCCCAGACGCCAAGTCGGCGATAAGGACAAGTCCGCCAGTTTACAATTTGCGGCCAGGCGCCTAATTGTTCTAATAAATATTGCGAGCCAAGTGAGATTGCCGATACCCGCAAATCGAAAGCCTGTTGAGCGTCAAATACCTTAGGTGAAAATTTTTCTACCAGCGCTACGGTTAAGCCAAGCTGAGCGAGAGCAAGTGCACTTGCCGCACCAACCATACCACCGCCAACCACTGCACAATCAAAATGCTTCATTTCAACAAACTCTTGTTTTCTATATCACTATTCTAACTAAGCCAATGCGCTAATTCGATAGCTCAGAGAAAATAGTTATTCTTTCTCTCATTTATATCAAAGCTTTTAGCCAAATAGATAAAAGTTGATTCATCGCATGGTATTAAACTAGCGCAGTAGACAAAGAAAGAGTAAAATACGCCCCCTAAAAATTCTCTAGCAAAAACTAGAATCAATTTCATAGAACAGATTAGGCGTAAATTACATGAGCAAAAAGCTATATATCAAAACTTGGGGCTGTCAAATGAACGAGTACGACTCGCAGAAAATGGCAGAGCTCTTGGATTCCACTCACGGCTATGAATTAGCGGAAGAAGCAGAAGATGCCGATGTTATTTTACTCAATACCTGTTCAATTCGAGAAAAAGCACAAGAGAAAGTATTCCATCAGTTAGGTCGCTGGAAAAACCTGAAAAAAGACAAACCGGAATTATTAATTGGCGTAGGCGGTTGTGTTGCTTCACAAGAAGGTGATGCCATTCGTCAGCGCGCCCCGTTTGTCGACATGGTATTTGGTCCGCAAACTTTGCACCGTCTGCCAGAGATGATCCAGCAAGTAACTGGTGAACATAACCCGGTAGTAGATGTTAGCTTCCCGGAAATTGAAAAATTTGACCGCTTACCAGAGCCAAAAGCCGAAGGAGCAACTGCATTTGTTTCTATCATGGAAGGTTGTAGTAAATACTGTACTTTCTGTGTAGTACCTTATACCCGAGGTGAAGAAGTCAGCCGCCCGCTAGACGATGTCTTATATGAAATTGCCCAACTGGCAGAGCAAGGGGTACGTGAAGTTAACTTACTTGGCCAAAACGTTAACGCTTATCGTGGTGAAACCCACGATGGTACCATTTGCCGTTTTTCCGAGTTGATTCGTTTAATCGCTACCATAGATGGCATCGACCGTATTCGTTATACCACTTCACATCCAGTAGAGTTTACCGATGATATTATCGACGTTTATAAAGATGTCCCTGAACTGGTGAGCCATTTACACCTACCGGTACAAAGTGGCGCCGACCGTATTCTGACACAAATGAAGCGTGGCCATACTGCACTGGAATATAAATCAAAAATTCGCAAATTACGTAAAGCCCGTCCGGATATCTGTATGTCGTCAGACTTTATCGTCGGTTTCCCTGGTGAAACTGACGCCGATTTTGAAGCGACCATGGATTTAATTAAAGCGGTGGATTTTGACTTAAGCTTTAGTTTTATTTACAGCGCCCGTCCAGGTACACCGGCCGCGGATATAGTAGATGATATCAGCGATGAGGTGAAAAAGCAGCGTCTGCAAATTTTACAAGACAGAATTAACCAGCAGGCGCTACGCATTGCCAGACAAATGTTGGATACAGAGCAACGTATTCTGGTTGAAGGTCCATCGAAGAAAAACCCGATGGAGCTGAGAGGTCGCACTGAAAATAACCGTATCGTCAACTTTGAAGGACCACATGCTGTTATCGGCCAGTTTGTCGATGTTAAAATCACCGATGTTTATGCCAACTCTCTGCGCGGCGAGCTGGTACGTCAAGAAAGTGAAATGGGTTTAAGAATTGCGCACTCTCCGGCAGATATCTTGTCTAACAGTCATCACCAGGCAAAACCTGCCAATGTTGATGATTTAGGTGTCGGTGTTTTCACTCCTTAATTTTGGTAGTTAATTTTAGTAAACGGATAAAAACTTTTGAGTAAAATTAGTAATCACAGCTTAGTATTAGAACCGGTTGATAACGCCAGACAAGCTAATTTATGTGGCCCTATGGATGATAACCTCAAAACCATAGAGCGTCGTTTAGGGGTTGAGATCAGCTATCGCAGTAATGAATTTAAAATTGTCGGCGAACCCAATAACGCTAGCGCCGTGATCAAGTTACTCAAAGATTTGTATGTAGAGACCGAAATCATAAAAGGTCAGGAAAAAACTATTACCGATGAAATGGTGCACTTGGCGATATTAGATGCCAATGTCCTGGAGCAGGCACCGACCAAAGTCGATGTCGATTACCAGCAAATGGTAACGATAAAAACCAAGCGCGGTTTGATCAAACCAAGAAACAAGAATCAATCGGCTTATGTGCAAAATGTCCTGACTAATGACATTAGCTTTGGCA
Organism: uncultured Thalassotalea sp.; assembly: GCA_964620605.1. Classification (GTDB taxonomy): domain Bacteria; phylum Pseudomonadota; class Gammaproteobacteria; order Enterobacterales; family Alteromonadaceae; genus Thalassotalea_E. The sequence continues at coordinate 18,869 of CAZUHQ010000052.1, read as the reverse complement.
TCGGTGTTGCCGGTACTGGTAAAACCTATCTTGCGGTCGCCTGTGCAGTTGACGCTCTTGAGCGTCAGGAAGTTCGCCGTATATTACTCACCCGCCCTGCGGTGGAAGCCGGAGAAAAACTGGGTTTTTTACCTGGTGACTTATCACAAAAAGTCGATCCTTACCTGCGGCCACTTTACGATGCCTTATTTGAAATGCTCGGCTTTGAAAAAGTCGAAAAGCTTATTGAGCGTAACGTTATAGAGATTGCGCCGCTTGCCTATATGCGTGGCCGTACGTTAAATGATGCGTTTATTATTTTAGATGAAAGTCAAAATACTACGGTCGAACAGATGAAAATGTTCTTAACCCGCATCGGTTTTAATTCGCGTGCTGTGATCACCGGTGATGTTACTCAGGTTGACTTACCACGCGGGCAAAAATCAGGCCTGCGTCACGCCATTGAAGTGCTTGATAACATTCCTGGCGTAAGTTTTAACTTTTTCCAGTCAAAGGATGTTGTCAGACACCCGGTAGTAGCACGTATTGTTGAAGCCTATGATGCCTTTGAGCAAAAAGTTAATCGCCAAAAAGCAGAAAAAAAGGCACGTGAGCAAGAAGCCGCCCCTCAACAAGTAAATGATAACAAGGGCGACAATCACTAATGTCCATTACCTTGGATTTACAGCTTGCCTGTGAAAAGACTAATTTACCGAGCAAAGCCGAATTTACTACTTGGCTTAATACGGCATTAGCCTCCTATAACAAACCATTTGAAGTCACGATTCGCGTCGTGGATGCTGACGAAAGCCAGGCACTTAACCTGCAATATCGCAATAAAGACAACCCCACTAATGTGCTGTCATTTCCATTTGAAGTGCCAGAAGGCGTTGAGCTTGATCTGCTTGGCGATCTGGTGATTTGCGCAGAGGTGGTTGAGCAAGAAGCCAAGCAGCAAAATAAGCCACTTATCAACCATTGGGCACATATGGTGATCCACGGCTGCTTGCATTTACTCGGTTATGACCATATATCAGAGGATGACGCCAATGAAATGGAAGCATTGGAAATAAAATTATTAGCAAAGTTAGAGATTTCTGATCCATATCAAATCAATTAGCCACTAAGTTATGACATATTAAGTTGCACGATTTTTTAGATTAGCACTTGAATTCCATCGAATTTGATTAGAAACTAAACGACTCACTGTAAAAAAGGTAAAAAATAAGCTCCATGAGCGACGACAATCCCCACTCTAGCAACGGCTCTTCAAACAAAACGATATTGAATAAAATTGTTCAAATGTTTACTGGGGAGCCGCAAAATAAAGAAGAACTGGTTGAAGTATTAAACGACGCTAAAGATCGTGATTTAATCAAACCAGAAACTAAGCAAATGATCGAAGGCGTATTGGGGGTATCTGATATGCGCGTTCGAGACATAATGATCCCTCGCTCACAAATGGTGACCCTGGACATCAATGAGCCACTAAGTGACTCACTACCTACCATTATCGAATCCGGCCATTCGCGCTTTCCTGTCGTTAATGAAGACATAGATCATATCGAAGGCATTTTACTGGCAAAAGATTTACTCGCTTATAGCTTTAATCAGCAAGAACAACTAACGTCACTGGCCGATGTGATTCGCCCAGCGATTATCGTGCCGGAGAGTAAAAAAGTTGAGCCTTTGCTTAAAGAATTCCGTTCACAGCGCTACCATATGGCGATAGTTGTCGACGAATATGGCGGTGTTTCCGGCGTCGTGACGATTGAAGATATTCTCGAGCTGATCGTTGGTGAAATTGAAGATGAAACCGATGATGAAATAGCAGAAGATATCAAGCACTTGGCAGGCAATGTTTACCAGGTCAAGGCACTCACTGAAATTGCGGATTTTAATGAATATTTTAACTGTGATTTCGATAAAGATGATGCAGATACAATCGGCGGCATCATTTTGCATAAATTTGGTCATATGCCAAAAAAAGGCGAAGAGATCACTGTCGATGATTTTGAATTTAAAATCACTTCAGCAGATAATCGCCGTATTCAGATGCTGCAAATTGCCATCCCAAAAGATTTTCAAATAAACGGTAAAAGCACTGATTAGTTATTTACAGGTATTATTTGCTTGATTGCTTTATTTCACCGTTTGCACCGCATTATAACGCGCAGCCTAACCGATAAGTATTTGTGGTTTAGCCTAATCGCTGGGCTCAGCTTAGTGTTTGGCTACGCACCATTTTCGCTGTGGTGGCTCCCCCTACTAGTGCTACCAGCCTGGTTTGTCCTGCTAACAAAACTTGCCAATCGGCACAGTGACAAATTAACCAGAGTGCTCACTAAGCATAGTTTTATATTTGGCTTTGGCTGGTTTGCCAGCGGCATTAGCTGGGTGCATGTCAGCATTGCGACCTTTGGTGGTATGCCGCTCATTGCCTCGTTATTATTAATGTTGCTGCTGTGCCTCTATCTTGCGATATTCCCTGCACTTTGCGGCTATTTAACCGCTAAATTCTCCCTATATATCTTTAAAGGTCAACACAATATTAGCTTGCTATTTGCGATATTCTGGCTATTGACGGAATATTTACGCTCTGTGGTATTAACCGGATTTCCCTGGCTCTCGTTAGGCTATAGCCAAATTGATGGCCCACTGGCACCGCTCGCCCCAGTTATCGGTGAGGTTGGTATCAGTTTTTGCCTGTTGTTAATTGCCGTTGCAATTGCCAAATTAGCACTCAAGCAACAACGAACAACCTCTGTTATAACACTGCTGATGATTAGCGCATTTTGTCTGGTAAGCCAGCAACAGCAATGGGTCAAACCAAGTGGCAAAACAATCACCACAGCACTGGTGCAAGGCAATATTCAGCAATCGATAAAATGGCAACCCGAGCAGCAATGGCCGACCATGTTAAAGTACCTGGATTTAACCCGGGTCAACTATGGCGTTGATTTATTTATCTGGCCAGAATCGGCCATTCCTGCTATCGAAACCATGAGCACCACCCAGGAGTTTCTTGAGATAGCGAATAAATCTGCCGCTATTAACAACACCGCAATTATTACTGGCATTATCAATTACAATTTTGAATCCAGAGAGTACTTTAACTCGCTAATAGTGCTAGGTAAAAAACATCAAGAAGACAACAGTGGCAGCTATTATTACAACCATGGTAACCGCTACAATAAAAACCACTTGCTGCCGATCGGCGAGTTTGTGCCGTTTGGCGATTTGTTAAGGCCACTGGCACCGTTTTTTAACCTGCCAATGTCATCTTTTACCCGCGGCAGTTATCAGCAGCAAAACCTAATCGCCAATGATATAAATTTGTTACCACTAATTTGTTTTGAAATAGCCTTTCCCGAGCAACTGGCGGCTAATTTTTCCAACGATAGCAATATCTTGCTTACCGTGAGTAACGATGCCTGGTTCGGTGATTCCCACGGTCCACATCAGCATATGGAAATCGCCCGAATGCGCGCACTGGAATTTGGCCGTCCACTGTTAAGAGCAACCAACAATGGCGTTACAGCTGTCACCGATCACTTGGGTCACATCACCAAGCAATTGCCGCAATTTCAACAAGCGGTATTAACCACTGAAATTCAATTAGTAGATGGCATGACGCCTTACAGTCGCTATGGCAATTATCCGGTTTGGGGCTTCGCGCTTATCCTGTTATTTATCCAACTCTTTACTAGAAAACTTCATTTTCATTAAAAAACAATCAGTTAACTTAAAAGCAGTTATTTACAACTAAAAATTCAAACCTTTTATCAACTTCCCTCGACTTAATGATTAATGCAATTACTCATCAGATTCGGGGGAATACGGATGATCAGGGATACCAGTGATCAAGACAGTAAAATAGTCGTAAAGCCATCAATTTCAAAAAAATGGCTAACCATTGCCAGCTCTCTGTTGGTTATTAGCGCCATTGTTTGGCAAATAGCACCGGCCGCCAGCCGCTGGAGCCAGGCCAGTGAAGCAGTTTCACTGGACAGAGTCAGATTAGCTACCGTGACCCGCGGGGACTTTACCCGCGAGATATCGGTACTCGGCCGGGTCGTTGCAGCAGTCAGTCCAACCGTCTACAGCCCGGCCGATGGCACTATCAGTTTGTTAATTGAAGCAGGACACGAAGTCAGTGAAGGACAAGCACTGGCAAACCTGGAAAGCCCAGAGCTCACCAGCCGGCTATCACAACAACAGGCAATTCTAGCCGGATTAAAATCCAGCTATCAGCGCCAGCAAATACAGGCGAAAAAACAGCGGCTTATCGATCAAAAAGCGATAGATCTTGCAAAAGTTAGGCTCACTTCAGCAAAACGGGAAAAACGCCGCGCCGATCAGGGCTATGAGAAAAATGCCATTAGCCAGATTGATTATGAAAAAGCGCAGGACGAACTGGAAAATGCCAAACTGCAGCATAGTCACACCAAACAGGATGCGGCGTTAAATATCGAAAGCCTGGATTTTGACAGCAAATCCCTTGAGCTGGATATTCGCCGTCAGGAGCTGTTAGTCAACGAATTACAACGCCAGGTCGACGGCCTGACGATACGCTCGCCAGTCAAGGGCATAGTTGGCAATCTCAACACCGACAATAAAACCTTCTTAAGCAAAAATCAGCCGATTTTAACTGTAGTGGATTTAAGTAATTTTGAAGTTGAAATCGAGATCCCGGAAAGCTATGCCGATGATTTAGCGATTGGCATGGACGTTAATGTGCAATTTGAGCAACAGGCCTTTAGTGCTCGTCTGGTAACTATTTCCCCCGAAATACTGAATAATCAGGTTACCGGGCGAGTACGCTTTTCAGATAATACGCCAGCTAAATTACGACAAAACCAGCGGTTAAATACCCAAATTATTTTAGCGCATAAGGCAGATGTATTGCAGGTTAAACGCGGACAATTTTTAGAAAGCAGCGGCGGGCGTTTCGCTTATCTGGTCAATAACGGGCTGGCACAAAAAACTCCGATTAACCTGGGAGCCAGAAGTTTAAGCCATGTTGAAATATTAAGCGGACTTAAAGAAGGCCAGCAAATCATTATTTCAGGTACCGATAGCTTTAACTCTGCCGAACAAGTGTTGCTAAACGAATAATCAATTTAACAGAACAGCTATTAAGCTAGAAAGGAAATTCCTATGTTAGTCATGAAAAATCTCAATAAAATATTTCAAACCGCCGATATCCAAACCCATGCACTGCGTGATTTTAACCTCACAGTAAACGAGGGAGACTTTGTTAGTGTTACCGGGCCTTCCGGCTCAGGTAAAACCACGTTTTTAAATATTGCCGGCTTACTGGAAACTTACACCGATGGTGAGTTTTTATTAGACGGTAAAGATGTCGGCCTGCTCAATGACAACGCCCGTTCAAGAATGCGTAATGAAAAAATTGGCTTTGTTTTTCAAAGTTTTAATTTAATTCCAGACCTTAATCTGTTTGACAATGTCGACGTACCACTGCGTTATCGCGGCTTTAATGCCAAAGAAAGAAAGCAGCGCATCGAAGCGAACCTTGAACGGGTCGGTCTGGCATCACGAATGAAACACTTACCGAGCCAGCTCTCTGGTGGGCAGCAGCAACGTGTCGCGATCGCTCGCGCACTTGCTACTGACCCGCGTTTTTTACTGGCGGATGAACCCACAGGCAACCTGGACTCAGAAATGGCAGCAGGTGTAATGAGCTTACTGGAAGAAATTAACGCCCAAGGTACCACTATTATCATGGTCACCCATGATCCGGAACTTGCAATGCGTGCCTCACGCACTATCCAGGTTAAAGACGGCCGGGTTAGCGAGCTTGATGTCATCAAAGACAAAGCCATCGCTTAAGCCAATATAGCCTAAGGAATTGATATGTTTAGTTATTATATTAAAATAGCCGCGATCAGTATTACCCGACACTGGGGCTTAAGCTTATTGATGGTGTGTGCCATCGGCTTAGGTATTGGCGCTACCATGACCACAGTGACGGTTAACTACTTAATGTCGGCCAATCCTATCCCACATAAGAGCGAACAACTATTCAATGTTCAGCTCGATAGCTGGGATCCGAACGATCCATTTGATGACGGTCAAAACCCGCCGAATCAGATGACCTATATTGATTCGATGAACCTGCTAAAAGCAGAAAAAGCATTTCGCCAAGTCGTAACCTCTCAATCTTACGGCGTGATTGAGCCGAAAGATCCCGAGATGTTGCCGTTATTTGTTTATGGCAGAGCCAACAGTGCAGATTTTTTTGCCATGTTTGATGTGCCGTTTATTTACGGTTCAGGCTGGGATAAAAGCGCCGATCAAAACAAAGAATTCGTCGTAGTGCTCAGTAAAGAAACCAATGATAAATTATTCGGCGGCGAAAACTCGGTTGGCAAAACCATACGTTTAGATGGCAACGTTTTTAAAGTGGTCGGCGTCATTGATAACTGGCAGCCCAAACCACGATTTTACGATATCAGCACCGGGGCTTTTGATGATACCGGCGACTTTTTCGCACCATTTAGCTTAATTGCAGAACAAAAACTAAAACGCTCGGGCAATACCAACTGTTGGAAACCCTTTGGTGATGGCTTTGAGGCATTTTTAAATTCTGAATGTATTTGGATCTCCTATTGGGTTGAATTGCGTAGTGCTGACGAAAAGCAGCAATACCAAGATTTTCTAAACGCCTATGTTCAGGAACAAAAACAATATGGTCGTTTTCCCCGTCCATTGGATAATCGCCTAAGCTCAGTAACTCAATGGCTAGAGCAACAAGAAGTTGTCGCTGATGACGCACAAATGATGATGGCGATGTCATTTATGTTTCTAGTAGTCTGTTTATTAAATACCGTAGGTTTATTACTGGCAAAATTTTTAGGTAAAGCACCTGAAATTGGTTTACGCCAGGCCTTAGGCGCCAGTAAAGCGACCTTATTTGCCCAATATATTATCGAATCAGCCTGTATTGGCCTGGGTGGTGGTATATTGGGACTTGCCCTCGCCTCTTTAGGGTTGCAGGCAGTCGAAAGCATGTATGGCGACTATATGAAAGGTTTAGCCTCTTTAGATCTTAATATGGTGTTACTGGCAATGCTACTATCTTTAGTTGCTACTATGATTGCCGGTCTCTACCCGACCTGGCGTGCCTGTAAAGTGCAGCCCGCTCATCAGCTTAAGTGCCAATAACCTGAGGACACCATTATGTTAGAAACAGGATTAATTATTCGCGCTTTATTGCGCAACAAAGTCGGCGCCTTGCTAATCGCACTGCAAATCGCTTTTACTTTAGCGATCATGGTCAATGCGATCTTTATGATCCAGGATCGCACGATACAAATGAATCGCCCCAGTGGCATGGACGAAACCAATACCTTTTATCTCACTAATACGGTATTTGGTGATGATTATAACCATCAGGCACAATTACAAACCGATCTGCACGCTATACGCAATTATCCAGGCGTATTAGATGCCACCCAAATCAATGCCATTCCACTCAGTGGTGGCGGCTGGTCAATGTCACTACAACATGAACCGGGCGATGATAAAGATGCCTTAAGCAGTGCACTGTATATGGTGGATGAACATGGTATCGATGTTTTAGGTGTACAATTAATTGCCGGTGAAAATTTCAGCGCTCAAGATGTTCAGTGGCGCATGCCATCCCAATCGAGCTGGCCGCCTAAAACTATCATCACCAAAGCATTTGCCGAGGCTTTATATCCGAATGACTGGCAATCTGCGATTGGCAAAACACTTTACATTTCACAAAGTCAACCGATGCAGATCATTGGTATTATCGACAGATTGCAAGCTCCCTGGAATGGCTGGTCTAACGTAGAGCGCAGCATGTTAGTGCCGTTTCAACTACAAACAGACAGCGCCTACTATTTGATCAGAACAGAGCCTGGACGTCGTGATGAGCTCATGCCGGAAATTGAAAAGATGCTAGCAGAAAGCGATAAACAACGCATTATTCGACGCGTTACTACACTTGCCGACACCCGCGAAAAAAGCTATCGCCGCCATAACGCGACCAACAATATTTTAACCACAGTGGTGATTACTTTAACCCTGATCACTGCATTTGGTATTGTCGGGCTTGCGGTATTTAGCATTAATCGCCGCACCAAACAAATAGGCACTCGACGTGCATTAGGTGCTACCAAGTGGCAAGTAATGCGCTATTTTATGGTGGAAAACTTTATGATTTCGATAGTTGGGGTCACTATTGGCATTATTGGTGCTGTCGGCGTTAACATGTGGTTAGTCAGCACCTTTGAACTCTCGCCGATCGGCTTTGAACTGCTGGCACTTGGCGCAATTAGCCTGTTTATTGTTGGCCAGTTAGCGGTTTTCTACCCAGCAAGACGAGCATCTTTAATATCACCTGCGACCGCCACGCGAAGTGTTTAAGCTTTACGATAAACGTTCAAAGGCGTAGCAAATAGCTGCGCCTTTAGCATGTCAAAAAATACCAATCATTTTCCCTCTGCCAATAATTATTCATCATGCTATGATGAAGGCACCTATAAAAGAATAACAATGATGGTTTATGAACAAAATCAAACAACTGACACTGGCAACCGGTTTAGCCTTCACCGCTTGCTGCGCCCTAGCACAAACCACCTTAATTAAGAATGTTCAAGGTTACAGCTTAGATAGCTCAGGCGAGCAATTAACCAAGTTTTCCGCGCTGCAATTTAGCGACGATAAAATCGACCGCCTCTATCAAACCGGCGACAGCATCACAGAAGATAAAGACTGGCAGATTATCGACGGCAAAGGCGCGACCTTATTACCTGGTTTAATCGATGCCCACGGCCATGTACTAAGTTATGGTCAAAGCCTGATGACCGCAGATTTAGTCAATAGCCAATCAGAGCAGGAAGCGGTCACAAGAACCCTGAAGTTTGCCAAGGCCAATCCAACGCTTACCTGGGTAACAGGTCGAGGCTGGAATCAGGTGCAATGGCCGAGTAAATCATATCCAACAGCAGCGAGTCTCGATAAGGCATTTCCGGATATCCCGGTGTGGCTGCGCCGCGTCGACGGTCATGCTGGATGGGCGAATTCAAAGGCAATGGCACTGGCAGGCATTAGCAATAAAACCCTGCCACCTGAAGGCGGTGAAATTATTAGAGATACCAATGGTAAGCCAAGCGGCGTATTCGTTGATAATGCGATGGCGTTAATCGAGCAAAATATTCCTGCACTCACCATAGCCCAGCAAAAATCTATTTTAGTCAAGGCGATGAACAGCCTAGCGAGTATGGGTCTAACCAGTGTCCATGATGCAGGCATCGACAGTGCCAACCTTGAAGCCTTCAAGCAACTTGCCAAAGAAAACAAGATGCCGATCCGCATCAATGCGATGTTGTATTTACCCAGTGATAACTGGCAGAAAACCTTGGCACAAGGTACATTTAGCTCGGAAGATAAGATGCTAAACTTTAACAGCGTGAAAATTCAGGCAGATGGTGCGCTTGGTAGCCGTGGTGCAGCCTTGATTGAAGATTATTCCGACCATGCTGGTGATAAAGGTTTGTTACTACACGATAGTCAATCACTTGATCACTATATTAAGTTTGCCATGGACAAAGGCTTTCAGGTTAATACCCATGCAATTGGTGATAATGCCAATAAAATAGTGCTAGATAGCTATGAAAAAGCGATTAGCGCCAGCAATAGCAAAGGCTTACGCCACAGGATTGAACACGCTCAAGTCTTGCGTCTAAAAGACATTCCTCGCTTTGAACAATTAGGAGTTATTGCCTCAATGCAGGCAACCCACGCCACCAGCGATAAAAATATGGCACAAGACAGGTTAGGCAGCGAGCGAATTCTCGGTGCTTACGCCTGGCGCAAGCTGCTTAACGCCAATGCGGTGATCGCTGCCGGTTCAGATTTCCCGGTAGAGTCTCCCAACCCATTCTTTGGCTTGCATGCTTCAGTCACCCGTCAAGATAAAAACAATCAACCGGAAAATGGCTGGTATCCAGATGAAAAAATGACCCGATTGGAAGCGTTTAAAAGCTTTACCCTAAACGCCGCTTACGCAGGTCATCAGGAGCAGTTAATCGGTAGCTTATTACCAGGGAAAAAGGCAGATTTTATTTTGCTTTTCGATAATTATTTCACCACTAAGCCCGAAGATATTTGGCAGAATCGCGTGATTGCCACCTGGGTCAATGGCAAAAAAGTCTTTGAACAAGTGACAAAGTAATCAAAGATAATTGCTGCCAGCCCTTGTACTGGCAGCCCTATTTTATATACTAACATTTCTTTATAACAATAATTTTACAACAAGCCGATGAAAACTAACTTTACTCAATCAGGCATAGCACTGTGTGTTATGCTGGCATTATCCGCCTGTGATCAGGAAAAACAGACCACCGCATCAGCAACCCCACAGCAAAAAGTGGAAACTGAAAAAGCCGATCCAGCCAAGTTTCTCGCCGACGTAGAAAAAGAACAAGTCGCGTTAAATTTAGAAAATTCGCGCGCTAACTGGATTTATGCCAACTTTATTACCGACGATACTGCGGCATTAGCCGCTGCAGCCGATCAAAAGTCAACAGAAGCTGGTGTACGTTTTGCGATGGAAGCCGCCAAATTTGATAATGTAGAAGTCACTGCAGATCAGCGCAGAAAACTTAATACTCTAAAACAAAGCTTGGTGATGCCTGCACCGCAAGATGGAGCAAAGTCCGCAGAATTGGCAAAAATTGGTTCACAACTTGGCGGCATGTATGGCAAAGGTAAATACACCAATAAAGAAGGTGAAACCTTAAGCCTGGGTGATATGACAGCAAAAATGGCAACTTCGCGTGATTACGACGAATTATTGGAATTATGGCAAGGCTGGCGTACTATCAGCCCTGAAATGAAGCCATTATTTACCCGTCAGGCAAAGCTGGCAAATGAAGGCGCGCAAGGTCTTGGTTACAAGGACTTAGGCGCGATGTGGCGTTCAAATTACGATATGCCAGCCGACGATTTTGCCAAAGAGCTTGACCGTTTATGGGGGCAAGTTAAGCCATTATACGAAGATTTACATTGTTATGTTCGCAGTGAGCTTGCCGAAACTTATGGTGAAGACAAAGTACCACTAGATAAACCTATTCCAGCACATTTACTCGGTAATATGTGGGCACAATCCTGGGGCAATATCTACGATTTAGTGGCGCCGGAAAACGCTGATCCTGGTTATGATGTTACTGAACAACTGGAAAAAAATGGCTATGACGAAATCAAAATGGTTAAAGGTGCAGAAGCATTTTTTACCTCGCTAGGCTTTGAGCCATTACCTGAGACTTTCTGGCAACGTTCATTATTTACTAAGCCTGCAGATCGTGATGTGGTTTGTCACGCTTCGGCCTGGGATCTCGATGCCAAAGACGATATCCGCATCAAGATGTGTATCCAGAAAACCGGCGAAGAGTTTAACGTTATTCACCACGAGTTAGGCCATAACTTTTATCAACGCGCCTATAAAAACCAGCCGGTATTTTATCAAAACAGTGCTAACGATGGCTTCCATGAAGCGATTGGCGATACTATCGCATTATCCGTTACTCCTAAATACTTAAAGGAAATTGGCCTGATAGATACCATTCCTGATGAGTCAAAAGACATTGGACTGTTAATGAAGATGGCACTTGAGAAAGTGGCGTTTATTCCATTTGGTTTAATGGTCGATCAATGGCGCTGGAAAGTGTACTCCGGTGAAATCACCCCGGAAAATTACAATAAAGCCTGGTGGGAATTACGTGAGAAATATCAAGGAGTAGCCGCACCGGTTGACCGCCCTGCGAATGCCTTTGATCCTGGCGCTAAATATCATGTACCAGGTGGCGTGCCCTACTCACGTTATTTCCTGGCGCATATTCAACAGTTCGAATTTCATAAGGCGCTGTGTGAAATTGCCGGTAATACCGACCCAATTCACCGCTGCTCTATTTATAACAGCAAAGAAGCCGGTAAAGCACTTAATACCATGCTAGAAATGGGTTCAAGCCAACCTTGGCAACAAGCCTATAAAGTATTAACCGGCAGTGAGCAAATGAATGCGACAGCAGTACTGGATTACTTCGCACCATTACAGGCGTGGTTAAAAGAGAAAAACCAAGGTAAACAGTGCGGATTTTAAGCTAACATTTGTTAATTGAATAAAAAGCCGCGCTACGTTAATAGTGCGGCTTTTTATTGAACGTATTCAAAAATTAATCTTCTACCCGAACGCCCCAAACATCATGCTCATCGGCATGAATAATTTGCGCCCAAAGTTGAGTTCTAGGCTCTGCGTCATAATCGTCTGATAAATACACTTTTCCATCCATTTCCAAGTATTAAGGCTCAGATCAAATAAAGTGTAGACAGAAACAGCTATCAATCGAAAAACTTGCTCTTAAAGATTTATTTCCATAATTATTCTACAAAACAGTTGCAATATAAATAATAATCATTATTATTCGCATGCATTTTTATATTATCTAATTGTTAAGGATCCTAGTCAGTGAATTATAAAAGTTACTCTCTTCTTGCTTTGTCTGTTTGTGCCAGTTTGTCGATTAATGCTAGAGAAACAAGTAAGTTAATCGATATTAATGATATTGAAAGGCTTGTAGTTACAGGGAGTCGTATCCAAGAAAGCCTAGATGAAGTGCCAGCCTCTGTATCCATCATCAGTAATAAAACCATCACTCAAGATTTGTTAACATCTGCGGAATTACAAACCATGTTAACGCTTCATGTACCGGGTATGGGAGCAGCAAATACCGGCACTAACACTAACTCAGGTCAAACACTTAGAGGAAGAAATGCTTTAATAATGATAGATGGCGTACCTCAATCAACACCATTGCGTAATGGTAAATTAGGTATACGTTCATTAGATCCCAGTGTTATCGAGCGCATCGAAGTTATTAAAGGAGCGACGTCAATATATGGTAATGGCGCCGCTGGCGGTATTATTAACTACATCACCAAAACAGCCAGCAGTCAAAAAGCCTTATCGGGTCGTGTCGCTATCAGCAGTAACTTTTCCACGGTTAAATTTGAAGACAGCTTAGGTCGACGTATTGAATCGGCAATAGACGGTACTCTAGGAAAGTTTGACTATGTGATCAGTGTGGTGAGTGATGAAAACGGTGTTATACGCGATGCTGAAGGCGATATTCTAGGTTTAACCTATGGATTATCTAACTTTAAATCGGACAATTTTTTTAGCAAATTTAATTATTATCTTGATGACTTACGTTCATTGCAATTTAGTTATAACTATTTTGAAGGCCAGCAACGTAATGACCTTATTGCTGTCGAGGGTAATGTCAATACAGGCATCAAAAGTTATGCAATTGAAAATACAAACAACCTAGAGATACCTGGAGATCCGCAAGGGCCACGTGGCAATCACAATGTAAAATTACAATATCGCGATATGGAAATTTTCAATAATACTGATTTTACCGCAGATGCCTACTGGCAAAAAATTGAAAATGTGTTTTTCTATCACGAAAAATTTAAGGATGAAAACCTTGGTTTTACCGGTGGTCAGTCGATGATCACTTCCGATAAAACCGGCCTACGACTTAATTTTAATACCACTATTGACATAGATAGCCTGGAAACCACACTGATTTATGGTGCCGATATTTTAAACGACACAACCGCACAGCCATTAGTAGACGGCCGAATGTGGACCCCGGAAATGGATATGGATAATATTGCCGGATATTTACAGACAAAACTGATCTTTAACGAAAATTGGGTAGTTAAAGCAGGTGTACGCCAAGAGTCAATTGAAATTGACGTTGACGATTATAGTACCCTGATGATTTGTAAACCAGGTAAGAAGTGTACCGTGCCGGTTGCAGTATCAGGCGGCACTCTTAAATACGACGCGACAACCTATAACCTAGGGTTACGTTATAGTAATAACGAGCTTTTTAGTCCATTTATCAGTTATTCAGAAGGATTTGATATTGCGAATATCGGCAGTCTATTACGTAATGCAAAATTCTCTACACTAGATCAGCTGGATACCGAAGCCGCTATTGTTAAAAATTCAGAAATTGGCTTTAGCAGTGACTATGAAAATGCTCATTTTGAAATGGCTGTATTTTACTCCACCAATAACTATGGCGGCAACATGATCGAAGACATAGTAACAGGCACTTATCGATTAGCACGTGTACCACAAAAAATATGGGGATATGAAGCAGCGCTAAACCTTACTTTGAGTGATGATCTTGATGTTGGCATTAGCTATAGCTGGTCAGAGGGTAAAAATAAAGAAAGCAATACTTATCTTGATGGCGGCTCTATTAACCCACCTAAAATAACCGCTTATGCAAATTATCAAGCCAGCGAAAATTTACACTTGGCGATAAACTATTTAGGCGTGCAAAGCCGTAATCGTTTTCAAGCGATAAACGGTAAATACAGTGGTAGAACAGCCCCAGTATCTTCCTATAATGTGGTCAATGCATCCGCCAGTTACCAGATTAATAATGCGATAAAATTATCGCTCGGCATTGAGAACCTATTTAACAACGATTATTTCTCACACATTGCTCAGTCACATACATTTTCTGGCTGGAATGTTAAAGGCAAAGGCCGTACAGCGAATATAGGTTTGGCTTATAGCTTTTAATAGTCAAATTGATGAACAACAACATGGCTTTATCTTCACTAAATAGTGCAGGATGATATTCAATGTTTAAGCGTTGGTTTAGGCGTATTCATCTGTTCTTAGCAGTATTTTTGGCTTTCTTTCTTATTAACCTAAGTATTTCAGGTGCTTTATTGGTGTTTGGCAAAGAAATCCAAAACTATGCCCAACCAGATAATTGGCAGATTTGTGCGGGCTCCACATTTCTGCCTTTATCTCGCTTAGTTACTTTAATTGAAAACTATAGTGGTATAACAGTAAAGCAAATTCAGCTACCGCAACAAAAGAATCAAGCGTGGCAATTTAAGCTAGATGACGGCCAGTATATAAGTGTTGATCCTTTTAACGGTAATATACTGCATCGTTATACTGAGCAAGACAGCTTTTATGGCTTTATAATGGCGTGGCACCGCTGGTTATTATTGCGCGATAATACCGGAGGAAAACCACTTAAAGTATTGGTATCAATCGCCAGCTTATTATTTATTATCGAAATGCTCTTGGGCTTATCTCTTTGGCTTAAACCGAAAAATCGCCTCAAACGTCTAAAAATAAAAATTAAAGCGAAACCAAGGGTTAGATATTACCAAGTACACACAGTAGTAGGAGTATTTACCTTACTCCCTTTGTTACTTATTGCACTGACAGGCATGGCTTTTCACTGGCAAAGCCAGACAAAAACGATGCTCGAGGCAATCGTTGCTGAGTCAGTTGAACAATATAAACACCCGGTTATTACTGCCGAATTAAGTAAAGCTTACCAGCTAGATTTAGCGTTTAATCGCGGGATACAGCATATGAAGCGAGGTCAGTTATATCGAGTCTATTTATCCCATGATAATCAACCACTAAAATTGAGAGTTAAAATGCCCAATGAAACCTTTGCTTTTAGTTGGCTATGGATTGATCCATATACCGCCGAGGTGATCAAAAGC
This sequence comes from uncultured Thalassotalea sp., assembly GCA_964620605.1. Lineage (GTDB taxonomy): Bacteria > Pseudomonadota > Gammaproteobacteria > Enterobacterales > Alteromonadaceae > Thalassotalea_E. The sequence continues at coordinate 3,278 of CAZUHQ010000052.1, read as the reverse complement.
TACGATGCCAGCCAAGCTAATTTGGCCACCCGAATTTGGAATTTTAAATATTCGTTTCATACTGGTGACTTTTTCGGCATCGGCCTTAAAATTATTTGGTTACTAATGGCTTTATTACCCGGAACTTTTGCCATCACAGGACTTTGGCTGTTTGCTAAAAGAACCCAATCAAATAAGATCAAATCTATTAAAAATCAATAAGCTATACATTAATTCCCCAAACTTAGTTTAATAATCCTGTGCAATTAAATAACGGAGTACAGAGTGGTTTAACTCGCGTCCACTTATTCACTTAATCAAATAATCATAAAAATAATTTAAGACTTGAAACCCGACAAGTATTGAATGATAATCATTATCATTCAATACTTGTCGACACACAGCAACATCTGTTTAATTAAATAGGGAGAAATTAATGACAACAACACATATGACCTCAGTTAGCACTAAAGCGGATCAATTTGCTTTACATAGTTTTTTGAATTGTTATCTACGCGAGTATGCAAGGCCACAAAATCATCTTAGTTTTACCCAACAACCAGAGCTTAAATACTGGCCGTTATCATTGCGTCAGCAATGGGCTAAATGTGCAGGTTATGCCTTATGTATTAATTTACCTTTACAGCAGCAACAAGCATTAATATTAGTAGACAATAACAATCCACAAATTAACTTGCGTTATTTATCAGCTTGCTATCTTGGAACTAGCCCAGAGACAGCCTCAAATAGCGAGGTAATAACACTGTTTATCCGAGAACTATGCCTCCACTTTCAACAACCTTTGAATGATGAATTAATCGCACAAATCGCTAATAGCAGAGAGTTTTTGTTTAAATTGCTAAGCTCAGCCCCCGTTTGTCAGCGCTTGGCCTCTGTTAGCCAGGACTATTTAACTAGTGAACAACAAATGGCGCTAGGTCATGCTTTTCACCCAGCTCCTAAAGCAAGAGTGGGTTTTAGCGATGCACAACTACGGCAATATTCGCCAGAGTTTGGAACCGGTTTTCAGCTCCATTATTTTGCCGTGCCGCAGAAACTGATTCAACAAAAGGGCTTAGCAGATATTTGTGCTAAAAAGATCATTAATGCCGATTTACCTGCCGAACTCACATTAGCCGACAATGAACAGGCCATTCCCTGTCACCCTTGGCAAGCTCAATATATTAAACAGTTGCCTCAACTAACAACACTAATTGAGACAGGAGTCATCAGAGATCTCGGCCATTTAGGACAAACATTTTATGCCACCTCTTCAGTAAGAACCTTATACAGTCCTTACAGTAACTATTTCTATAAAGGTTCATTACATATCCGGTTAACCAACTGCTTGCGTAAAAATGCGATTTATGAATTAGATACCGCCATCGCACTAAGTGATATATTAAGTAAAGAAACCGTACTCACTGAAAAATTTCCACAGCTAGCGTTATTACAAGAGCCTGCTTATATTACCGTTAACCCAAACTTGGCTCATGCTGAAGACAATAAAGCAGTACAGGAAGCGTTTGCGATAATATTTCGTGAAAACTTTTCTGATCATCAATTACACGTAAACCAACCTAAAGTCGCTGGTGCCTTGTTTTCTGAAAACCCCTTTGGGCCAAATCGCGCTCGTAGCCTTATTGGTCAATATGCTCGTAGTACAGATAAAAGCTTCCACCACGCAGCATTATTGTGGTTTAGTGCTTACGCCAAGCAATTAACACATAGCGTACTATTTTCGTATTTTGAACGTGGTCTGGTTTTTGAGCCTCACTTACAAAATGTAATTATCGGTTTGCAAAATAGTTTTCCAAGCAAAATATTTATGCGTGATATGGAAGGAACAAAACTGGTCACTGATCACCAGGTAAAACGTAATATTGATCATTTATCTACCACAGCGCGCAACGCAGTATTTTATAGTGCAGAAAAAGGCTGGAAGCGTGTTGCCTACTGCTTGTTTATTAATAATTTATGCCAGTGTATTTTTTATATTTCGGGTGGCGACCCGGTGTTAAGTAAACAACTGTGGGCTCAACTAGGTGATATTCTTAATGATTATCTTAATAAATACCCTTCGCCTTTGGCACAGCAAAAAATAAGCGCCTTATTAACCGGCGAAGATCTACCTAATAAAGACAATTTATTGATCAGGGTACAAAAACATGCAGATAAACAGGCAGAATATGTCCCTTTAGTGAACCCTATCGTGGCGCCAGTCATCGATGACGTTTTAACAAATTATATAAATGATGCCGTGGCATAAGGATATCGCTATGTTGACTCTAGATTATCGTGCAAAATCCTTACCCCAACACAAACAGGCGTTTAGTAACTTTTTAGAGCAAGCGGATCAACAATATCAGTTGTCTACTGTTGGCTTGCATTCCTCATTAGTAATGGAGCAGTTTGAATCAGCCCACCAGCAAGTCATCATCAAACTGATAAACTCATTAATGCGCGAAAAACTCATGCAATTAGATGGCAATTTATTGGTATTGCTAAAACCTAAGTTACAACAACATAGATGGCGCATCGATGGGCTAAGATGTGCAAGCAATGGTGAAGTGCTCAGCATGCGACGACTATGCCGTGTAGAACAAATGCAAGCCATTTGCTGTATCGAGTTAATATCACCACTAACCGAGCTATTTGACAGCGAAAAATTAGACGAATTTAGCCGAGATTTACAGCAAACATGGTTTAATACCGCCCTCGCCTCAGCCTATCGATTATTATGGGGTCAACAACTAACGCCAAATAAGCAAAATTTCTGGCACCGTATCTGTCAACTTAAGGCACCGAATGCTTATGCATTATTAGAGCAATGGGCGGCAGTTGGACACCCGTCACATCCTACGGATCGTAGCAAGCCAGGGTTAAATCTCTCTCAAATACTAGCGTATTCACCTGACTTTAATGCTCAAGTTAAACTCATTTTGGCGGCACTGCGAAAAGATCATCTGTCTGCCGACAGTGTTGCTAAGGGAGAAGCAATCACCAGGGACGAAATTTTTCACTACTGGCAGAAATATTTCCCTCAGCACATGCAAACTTGGCAGCAACAACTTGTAAAACAGGGACTTAACATACAGGACTATTTACCAATTCCTATTCATCCATGGCAAGCAAAACACTCCATACCCTACTTATTTAATGATGAACTGCAACAACAGAAATTAGTATTATTTGAACAGCTCACCATTAACACTTTACCTGCATTAAGTTTTCGTAGCATGTTGCCACTGGCAGATAACGCGCCTTGTATCAAAGTTCCAGTAGCCATAAAAATGACT
>CAZUHQ010000051.1:0-24499 GCA_964620605.1 uncultured Thalassotalea sp. | reverse complement strand
TACATCACCACTTACCGTAATCGCTTGGCGCAGCGCACGGCCAAATACTTTAAATAAGCTTTCTACCTGATGGTGACAATTTCCCTCTGTAGTCGAGAGGTGCAAAGTGATCGCCATACTGTCTGCCAGCGAACGGAAAAAGTGCGAGACCATTTGTGTTGACATTTTTCCGACATGATTGTCGGTAAATTCGGCATTAAACTCGAGCCAGGGACGACCAGACAGGTCTAGTGCGCATTCTGCGCGGCACTCATCCATTGGCAAGACAAAACCAAAGCGGCCAATACCACGTTTATCACCTAAAGCTTGTTTTAGTGCTTGCCCTAATGCTAAAGCTGTATCTTCTACACTGTGGTGTTCGTCAATGTGATAATCACCATCAACAGTGACTTGCATCGAAAACCCGCCGTGAGTGGCTATTTGTTCCAGCATATGATCGAAAAAGCCGAGACCGGTATTAATATTGACTTCGCTGACTTTATCCAGATTGATTGCGACACTAATATCGGTTTCCTTGGTGGTGCGTACCACTTTGGCGATACGTGGCTGGGTCAGTAGCCGCTCGGCAATTGCATTCCAGTTGTTACTGTTTCTGTCGTATTTTATTCCCTGAACGCCCATGTTGGCGGCTAGCTGAAGATCGGTATCGCGATCACCAATCACATAAGAGTTGGCAAAATTGACTTTACCTTGCTGGAGATAATCGCTGACCAGGCCAAGTTTAGGTTTGCGACAACCGCAGTTGTCCTGCTCAAAATGCGGGCATAATAATACTTCATCAAAGATAATGCCTTGTGAACGAAATAAATCCATCATTTTATTGTGTGGTAAATCGAAGTCTTCTTGCGGATAACTACTGGTGCCTAAACCATCCTGATTGGAAACCATTACTAATCGGTAGCCTTTTTTCTGTAGTGACAATAGTACTGGCACCACATACGGTTCAAATACCAGTTTTTCTAAACTATCGACTTGCTTATCTATGACTGGCTCTTCAATTAAAGTGCCGTCACGATCAATAAACAATATATTTTGCTGGGCTTGCCTTGTTTGAATTTGGCTAAGTGTCATATCAGTTCTCGTTCGGTAAATTTTGTAGTTTGCTGTTGCGTTTGGCAAAAGCAGTTGTAATTGTTTGTTTGAGTGTTGCTAGTTCTTGCTCACTGCCGATACTAATGCGCAGGCAATTACTTAAGTTTAGCTGTTTGGATTGATCGCGAATTAAAATATTTTGCGCTGCTAATGATTGAAAAATAAAGTCTTTATCTTCACTGTTTTGGCATTGAAACAAGACAAAGTTGGCATCACTATTAAATACCTTCTTACACCAAACTTGCTGCGCCAACCAGTCAATTAATGTTTGGCGTAAGGTATTGCTTTGCTCAACGCGAGCATTCATTTGCTCAAGGTTTGATTGTGCCAGTGCTTTTGATGCTATTTCTGCAACCGGGGCGGAAATGGGATAGGGGGCAATCACTTTGCTGAGCATGGTAATTATGTCGCTACTTGCTAAGGTAAAACCACAGCGTAAACCGGCTAAGGCAAAGGCTTTTGACAAAGTTCTAAGCACCACTAATTGCGGATATTGTTCAAGCCAGCCTATCACAGAGTTTTTAGCGCTAAATTCGATATAGGCCTCGTCTACTACGATAATGGCGCTATCGGCAAACATCTCCAGCACAGCCTTGATTGAATCAGGAGCTAACAAATTGCCAGTTGGGTTGCCCGGCGAGCATAGAAACACCAATTTCGCTTTACCTACCTGCTGCGCTAAGGCCGTTAAATCTAACTGACAGTCTTGGGTTAATGGCACTTTAATAATACCTGCGCCATGGTTTTCTGCACTGATCCCGTACATGCCATAGGTTGGCGGACAAATGAGAATGCTGTCCTGATAGGCTTGGCAGAAGGTACGGATCAACAGCTCTATGCCTTCATCGGCGCCACGGGTTGCTAAGATACTCTCTTTGTTTAATCCGGTATATTGGCTATAACCCGACAGTAAGTTTTCTGGTTGAAAATCCGGATAACGATTGATGCAATCACTGTTAATTTGATAGTTACCAGCACCTGAGGCTTCATTGGCATTGAGCCAGACTTTGTTATTAAAATCTTCACCACCGGCAAACAGTCTGCGTGCCGATTGATAGGGCACCATATCGATAAGCTCTTTACGGGCAAGCTTTGTTGCAATCGACATTAGTTATTCTCCTGTTCTTCTAAGCGAATAGTGACCGCCCGTTTGTGACCGTCCAGTCCCTCTGCATCGGTAAGTTCTGTGATACATGGCGCGATATTTATCAATCCTTGACGGGTAATTTCTTGCACGGTAAATCGGCGAGAAAAATCCGCTAACGACAGGCTGGAAATTACCTTGGAATAACCGTAGGTCGGCAATACGTGGTTAGTGCCGCTGGCATAATCACCTGCGGATTCTGGCGTGTAAGCACCGACAAAAATCGAGCCGGCGTTACGTAAGTTTTTCAGTAAAATTTGCGGATTTTCGGTTTGGATGATTAAGTGCTCAGGGCCATAGCTGTTAGATATTTGTGCCGCCTGCGACAGATCTTTGGTTAAAATTAACCGGCTCTGGCTCAATGCCTGCTCGGCAATAGCGCAACGGGAAAGCTGTGCAACTTGCAGTGCTAATTCATCTTCAACTTGCGCAATTAATGCTTGGCTGTCTGAAAGTAAAATTACCTGGCTGTCTGGCCCGTGCTCGGCTTGCGACAATAAATCAGCGGCAACAAAGCTGGCATTGGCATTTTCATCGGCAATCACTAGTACTTCTGATGGTCCGGCCGGCATATCGATGGCAAAGCCTGGCACTAATTGTGATAACTGCTTTTTCGCCTCGGTGACGTATTTATTTCCCGGGCCAAATATTTTATTAACGCCAGGGATAGTTTCTGTGCCAAAAGCGAGGGCAGCACAAGCCTGTGCGCCACCGACGGCATAAATTTCACTAATGCCGCATAAATCGGCAGCAGTCAGGACTTCCGGTGCCAGTTCACCATTTTGATTTGGCGGACTGACTAATACCACGCGTTGACAGCCAGCTAACTGAGCAGGAATGCCGAGCATTAATACTGTTGATGGTAGTGGCGCGCTGCCGGCAGGAATATATAAGCCGACGCTTTCAATTGCCTCTGTTTTTAATGTACAGATCACGCCTGGTGTGGTTTCTACTCGAATATCCTGTGGCTGTTGTGCCTGGTGAAAACGCCTGATTTGCTGGTACGCAGTTTCAATTGCAGCCATTCTCGTTTGGCTCAATGACGCCTTGGCTTTTGCTATTTGCTGGTCGCTGACTTTGAGGGTGGTCAGTTGGCAGTTATCAAATCGCTCGGTTAAGTCAAATAATGTGGTATCACCTTTTTCTCTGACACGGTTGATAATATTATCAACCTGGGTCGCTAGTAGTTCGCTTTGTGCTATTGCCGGTCTTGCCAGGGCGTTTGTTTGTTCCTGTGGCGATAATGTCGCCCAGTTAATGGTGTTGATCTTCATTGCGGCATTAACCCATCATTTTTTCTATTGGCATCACTAAGATTGAATTACAACCTAGCGCATTGAGTTGCTCCATGGTTTCCCAAAAGAAGGTTTCGGTGGCCACAACATGTACAGCAACCAGATCATCTCGGCCAGCCAGCGGCAGAATCGTCGGGGTTTCGGTTCCTGGCATCAGTGCGCTGACTTGAGCTATTTTGTCTTTTGGCGCGTGCAGCATGATATATTTGCTTTCTTTGGCTTTCATCACCCCTTGAATACGCGGCAGCAAGGTATCGAGAATACTTTGCTTATCACTGTTTAATGGCGCTGCGGTTTGAATTAATGAAGCGTTCGAGCGAAAAATTTCTTCGACTTCTACCAGACCATTAGCTTCCAACGTAGCGCCGGTCGACACCAGGTCGCAGATACCGTCTGCCAGGCCAACGCGCGGTGCAACTTCCACAGAACCTTTAAGTAAGCAAAATTCAATATTAATGCCATTTTCTTTAGCATAGCGATTGAGCAATTGCGGATAAGTGGTGGCAAAGCGTAAGCCATTTAGACTATCAATGCCTTGATAGTTAAACTCTTCCGGCATGGCAATTGACAGGCGACAACCACCAAAATTAAGCGGCGTTGTTTTGATGAATTGCGATTTTTGTCCCATAAGTTCACGTTCTAGCGCAGTTTCTTCCAGCGTGTTGTCTCCGACAATGCCGAGATCACAAACGCCATCCATCACCAGCCCTGGAATATCTGAGCTGCGCACTCTCATAATATCAATTGGCATATTGGCAACATGTGCTAGTAGTCGTCGGTCTGAGACGTTGAGCTTTAAGCCGCAACGTTTAAGTAATGCTTGAGTGTCGTCACTTAAACGACCTGATTTTTGCATTGCAATGCGTAGGCGTGTTTCTGTTGTCATCTTTGGTTCCTGTTATCTCTAATGCTGTTAAAAGTGTTCCGTTAAAAATTCCTGTATATACAATTCATTCGCCCTAAAAAGCGAAAACCCCCGAAAGAGTTGGACTCTTTCGGGGGTTTTAGAAACTACTTTTAATAACGCCGCTGAAAGGTCCATAGCCCCTCAGCGAACAAACCTGAGCGGCTAATCCGTATGATGGTGATGATGGATAGCGATCAGGTTGATAGTCATTACTTAGTTACTCTTAATTGGTTTATTGCTACTTGTATAGATAACTTGACGAAGTCTTTTGCTGGCGGACAAGTTATTTTATAATTACTATTAACATTACTGATAATTTTCTGCTGTATCAAGTATTAAATGAGATTGTTTTATGACAATATCGTCTAATAGATAAGCATTTTGTTATGGTCTTATCAGATAGTGGCTCATTAAATTTAGCTTTTGGCCGATAAAAGGTGGAGTAAGAGTACTTTAAGGCTCAATAACTGACTAGGTGATTTAATGGATATTTTTACCACAGCGTTAGCGCAAATCAGGAGTAATCCAATCAAGCCTGAAAAACTCAGGGTAAAAGCATTGCGTAAAGAAGCCGCCACCAACGAACTGACCGATGATATCGATCATCTGGAAGATCATCAGTTGTTTTTTGTCGATGAAAAAACACATCGGCAGCAAAAACAGCAACAGCAACAAACACCAGAACAGAAAACGAAGAGCACTTTGGCGACATCAAATCAAGACGTCGCTGCCAGTGACGATGTTATTGTCCATAAACAGGATATTTTGCACCCTCATTCCTCTCACGATGATGACGAAGATCAAGATATCAAACATCTGGATATTTATATTTAATACGAAGGTTTTGATGTTTTGATTTGTAGCTTGTTGATATAACAAGAAAAGTTAAAGGTATTAAGTGCGATTATGAAGTCGGCGTAAGGTCAACAACCACAGTTAACTTAATCTCAATTTAAGTATTGGCTGATGATGGATTTAGTGAGTAAACAGGAAAGTCGGATAAAGACATACAAAAAGCGATGTACTGGCTGGAAAAAGCAGCATTGCAAAGTAATAAACCGGCTATTTTAAAGTACGAGATTGTTTGCCGGCAGGTTGAAAATTGCTATGTCGGTGATTTTTATCAAATGCTGATTGATAATGGGGTTAATCTTAAGGTTAGAGAAATGGTGTTTAAGCTTAGACCAACTTCTGTGGAAAATTAATCTGATTGCCTTTAGTCCTTTCTTTCTGGTGGTGGCTTTATATAATAGCGCCACCTTCAACTATTATTCGCCTTAATGTCACCTGTAGAACATGCATTTTCCAATACTGGTTTGTTAGCTAAGGTTTTAACCGGCTATTCGCCTAGGCAAGCGCAGATTGATATGGCGCTTGAAGTCGAGTTGGCGATCGAGAATAAATCGTCATTAGTGGTCGAAGCGGGCACAGGGACGGGCAAGACCTTTGCTTATTTGATCCCGGCATTGCTATCAGAGAAAAAAGTGATAGTGTCGACCGGAACTAAAAACCTCCAGGAACAGCTATTTCATAAAGATATTCCACTTTTGCGCAAAGCGATGGCAACCAGTGCGCAAATCGCCTTGTTAAAAGGTAGGGCTAATTATTTATGCCTGTATCGGCTGGAACTTTATCGTCAGGAGCGCGGCCAGCTAGATGCCACTATGCTGGCAGATTTTGTCAATATCAGTACCTGGTCAACCTCGACTCAGAGTGGTGATATTGGTGAGCTGGTCAATGTTGCTGAAGATTCAATGATTTTTCCTTATGTCACCAGTACGGTCGATAACTGTTTGGCGAAAGACTGCCCGCACATTGAAGATTGCTATTTGGTTAAGGCGCGTAAAAAGGCAATTGATGCCGATATTGTGGTGGTTAATCATCATTTATTTTTTGCCGATATGGCATTAAAAGATACTGGTTTTGGTGAGCTTATTCCGAAAGCGGATATCGTGGTGTTTGATGAAGCACATCAGATCCCGGATATTGCCAGTGAGTATTTTGGTGAGGCATTTTCTTCGAGGCAAATTCTTGATTTATGTTCCGATGTGCTACAGCTGTTTCGCACTAGCCTGACGGATGTTAAGCAGTTAGGAAAAGCGGCAGAAAAGCTACAAAAAACTGCTCAGGAATTTCGCTTATTATTTAATCACGATCCTGAACGCGGTAATTGGCGTGAAAAGCTGAAAATGCCAAGTATTGGCCAGGCGTTTAGCAATATTAAAACCGACCTGGATTTTTTATATCAGGTGATCAAGCTGTGTTTATCGCGTAGTGATGCCATTGATAATTGTTTTGAACGGGCTGTGACGATTCTTGCAAAGTACGAGATTATGGTCAATGTTGAGCAGCACGGCATGAGTTTCTGGTATGAAACTACCCGTCGTCATGTCGTACTGCATTTAACGCCATTAAGTGTTGCCGACAAGTTCAGTGAATTTATCAAACAATCAAACGCCGGTTGGGTGTTTACTTCCGCGACGATTGCGGTTAATGAAGGATTTAACCATTTTACCGAGCAGCTTGGCTTAACTGAGGCAAATACCTTGCTAGTTGACAGTCCGTTTGACTATCTAAATCAGTCGCAGCTTATTATCCCGCGTTATTTACCCGATGCCAATCATCATGGCCGTGCCCAGGCATTGGCGGATTTAGCCAAACCGCTGATAGCTGCGAGTCAGGGCGCCTGTTTTATGCTGTTTACCAGCTATAGAATGCTCAATCAGGTTGCGAATATTCTATCTGAAGAAATTGATAACCCGTTATTAGTACAAGGGCAGATGAGTAAGGCGAAATTGTTGGAAGAATTTATTGAGCAGCCTCGGGCCGTATTACTGGCAACCGCTAGTTTTTGGGAGGGAGTGGATGTACGCGGTGATAAATTAACTTGTGTGATCATTGATAAATTGCCGTTTGCTTCGCCGGATGATCCTATGCTGCAAGCGCGCAGCGAAGATGTTCGTCGCCAGGGCGGCGATCCTTTTAGTGGAATTCAATTGCCGCAAGCGATTATTGCGCTCAAGCAGGGCGTCGGACGGTTAATTCGAGATGTTACTGATCAAGGTGTCATGGTAATATGCGACGATAGATTAGTGAATCGTCCTTATGGCCAGCTATTTTTAAAAAGCTTGCCTGATATGCGTCGTAGCCGGGACATAAACAAAGCGAGTGCGTTTTTAACCTCGCTCTATCCAAATGAATCAGTAGTAAACAGTTAAAAAGAACTAGAAAGTATTTATGGCAAATTATTTAGCAATTGATGCATCAACCGAAGCTTGCTCAGCGGCATTAGTGTTTAACGGGCAGTTATCTCAAACATTTGAATTGTGTCCACAGTCCCATAGCTTAATGTTATTGCCTATGGTGGATAAACTGTTAGCGCAAGCTGATTGTCAGTTACCACAGCTTGATGGTCTGGTATTTGGCCAGGGACCGGGGAGTTTTACCGGCGTGCGTATCGGTATTGGTGTCGCACAAGGGTTAGCCTTTGCCGCCGAATTGCCTGTGGTCGGCATTTCAACCTTGCAAACTATGGCGCAAGTGGCCTATCAATTGCATCAACAAACTGAGGTGTTAACGTTAATTGACGCCCGGATGTCGGAAGTCTATTTAGGCTATTTCAGGCTCAATGAACAAGGTGTTATGGCGCCACTAGTTGATGAAGCGGTATTAGCGCCTGAGCAAGTGACAAGTTACCTAGCCGAACGTGGTATTTCACTTGCGGATAAACCTTATGGTGTCGGTACCGGCTGGGATGCATATCAAGCACAACTTAGTGATTTAAAGGTTAACTCAGGTACTCCAGAAATATTGTTTCCAAGTGCTGAGGCAATGTTGACACTGGCTAAGCCTGAATTTGCTCAGGGCAATGGGGTGAGCGCCGAGCAGGCTCAGCCGGTTTATGTCAGAGATACGGTATCATGGAAAAAATTACCTGGCCGAGAGTAGTGATTTGACATAGCTGAGCGCGTTTATTTTGTGATTTAGTTAAAGGTTTGGTAGATTTAAGGTATGCAAGTTAATAGTACCAGTTCATTTACCCCGCAAGCAACCGCTTCTATAAGCGTTGATAATAAGGTGCGGGTCAATGAAAGTAACGACAGATTAACTGTCCGTCCTGATCAGAAAAAGCCGTCGCAACAAGAGCAGCAAAAAAAGCAAAACACACGTTTTGATGTTGATGAGCAGGCACTTGCGGTTTTAGAAAAAGAGCAGGCAAATTTCTCGGTAACCACATCAATGCCTAACAATGCTAATACTTCTTATGATCAGCCATCATCAGCAAATTTAACGGCAGTGTCTGCCTATCATTCGGTTGACAATATTGCCAAACGGGAAAGCATAGAGCAGGCGTTTGGTGTCGACCTTTATACCTGATGGCTAACTTTTCGGTGAATATATTTACATGACGAGTGCCGATGATTCTCCACGGAAATTTTCTCAAAAATATCGTTTTATTCTTATTTTAATTGCCGCTGCTGTTATTATGCAGCTGCCGTATCTCTCGATCCCGCTGAAATGGTTTGAAAGCTATTTTCATGAGATCAGCCATGGCTTTGCTGCCGTGCTCACTGGTGGTCGCATCGTTAATATTCAATTATTTGCAAATGGCGCAGGCCTTTGTACTACACAAGGTGGCAATGCCTTTATTATCAGTTTCTTTGGCTATGCCGGGGCAAGCTTGTGGGGCATGCTGATTTATAGCGTCGCAGCACTGCACCAGCGCATGGCGCAAGCGTTAAGCCTGTTGATTGCTTTAGTGTTAGTGAGCACTATGGTTTTCTGGCTCAATGATCTGTTAACTTTTGTTATCTTGAGCCTGTTACTGACCATTACTTTGTTAAAGTTCAAACTGAGCAATTTGAACTATTTTCAATGCTTGTTACAAATGATCGCTGCCGTTGTCTTGCTAAATAGTGTAAAAAGTCCGTTATACCTGATCGATGGTCAGGCGCTAGGAGACGGAGCATCATTGGCGAAGCTTACCCTGATCCCGGAAATTTTCTGGGTGGCGATATGGTGTGGTTTAGGTTTGCTTGCCATTTTTATCTTAGTGAAAACGAAACAATAATGAATAGGTCTAATTAATAAATATGAACAACATATTGTAAGGAATATGATTATGTTAAAGAAATTTATCCTGCTATCGACAGTAACTTTGTTAGCTTCAGGTTGTGTTCAAATTCCAGATGCCTTGCAAGTTGATGAATCGACACCGTTAACGGAATTTGCCGAAGTTAGAAATGATGCTCAGCAACATGTCGGCACTAAAGCGCGCTGGGGCGGTGTGATCGCCAAAGTGGAGAATCGGGCGAATAATACCATGTTGGAGATAGTTAACTTCGAGCTAAAATCTTCGGCCAGGCCCTTGGTAAAAGATGAAACGCAGGGGCGGTTTCGTATTTATTATAATGGCTTGTTAGATCCGGTCATTTATAAAAAGGGCAGAAGTATCACAGCTGTAGGGAATATAGCGCCGTCTGAGCAGGGGATGATAGGTGAGCATGAATATTTGTATCCTGTGCTTAACGCCAGTGCCTTGCATTTATGGAAAAAGGTACGGAAAGTCGATGCTTATGTCTTTCATCAGCCTTTCTGGTATACCCCGTCCCTGTGGCATAACCCTAGACCTTACTATGGCGGTCGCTATTATTATGCTCAACCTAAAGTTAAGACAAAAGCAAAAGCTAAAAAATAGCGATTGGCTATGCAGGGGATGGATAATACGGATAAGTTGCGGGAACTCAGCTTTGATCTAGGAGAATTGATTTTATCTGGTGTTGCAGCTGGGGATAGCGGTGCTCCCGTCGTGTTATGTCTTCATGGCTGGCTGGATAATGCCGCGAGCTTTACCCCGTTAATGCAAACTCTGAGCGGCTATCAGCTGATAGCGCTCGATTGGCCAGGGCATGGCTATTCTGCACATCGTGGTCAGGACGCCCATTATCATTTTATCGATTATGTTTACGACCTCTTGCTGCTGTTTGAAACACAAAAGTGGCCAGCCATTGATATAGTTGCCCACTCGATGGGCGGCATGATAGCCTCGGCGTTCGCTGCGGCATTTCCTGAAAAAGTAAAAAGTCTGACCTTAATCGACTCTATTGGTTTTATCAGCGCAAAAGCGGAACAAACCACAGAGCAGCTACGTAGCGGTATGCTCAGTCGGTTAAAATTAAAAGACAAACGCAAGCCGGTGCATCCATCGCTTGAATCGGCGATCACTGCGCGCAGGCAAGTGTCAGATTTAAGTTACCAGAGTGCTAAATTAATTGTTGAGCGAGGCCTGGTTGAGTATGCTGATGGAATGACCTGGCGCGCGGACAGCCGTTTACGCAACACTTCGCCTTACCGTTTAACATTCGAGCAAGCAAAGCAGTTTATTAAGGATATTCAAACACCTGTGCAGTTAATATACGGCGATAAAGGCCTGGAATTTGTAGAATTTGGCTTAACTGAATATGGCCCGTTATTCCATAATTTTACCGCACATAAATTAGCCGGCGGCCATCATATTCACATGGAGCAAGCGGAAAAAGTAGCCAGCTTAGTTGAGTCATTTATTAAAAAATCTGATGATATTTCACAATAATGCCACTAAAGCTTCGAAATACGGTAAAAATGATAGACATTAGACCAGTATTCAAGTAAAACTTGCAAATTCAAACATCTGTTTAAAAATTTAGACGCTATCATTTAAGTTAAGATTTATCGCCTAACTGATAGAAATATAATTAGAATCACACAAAGTGAAAAACCGTCTAAAGTTAAAGTTGCAAGTATTAAGAGGAGAGCAAAGTGCAAAGTGCTGAGCGTAAAATTTGGTTGGAAAAAAGTTATCCCCCTGGTGTGTCGTTTGAAATAGACCCAGACAAATATTCCTCTCTCGTCGATTTATTTCATAAGTATGCCGGTATTTATGCCAACCGCGCGGCATTTATCAATATGGGGGTTGAAATTACCTATGCCGAGCTTGAGCAACAGGCAAAGGCCTTTGCTGCCTATTTGCAGCAGGAGCTTGGTTTAAGAAAAGGCGATAAGTTTGCCATTATGGTGCCAAACTGTTTGCAATACCCGATTGCCTTATTTGGCGCGCTATTAGCTGGCCTGACGGTGGTCAATGTTAATCCTTTATATACTGCACGAGAGCTTGAGCATCAATTAAAAGATTCCGGTACTAAGGCGATGCTGATCATTGAAAACTTTGCTCACACTCTGGAGCAAGTGGTTGATAGCACTCCAGTTGAACACGTGATTTTAACCTCACTTGGCGATCGTCTAGGTGGTGTTAAAGGTATGGTTGTTAACTTTGTCGTCAAGCATATTAAAAAAATGGTACCGTCGTTTAAACTAGCGAATACCGTGCGCTTTAATCAGGTGATCACTAAAGGCAGCAGCTTGCCTTACACTCCTGTGTTATTAAAGGGCGATGATCTGGCGTTCTTACAATACACTGGCGGTACTACAGGGGTTGCTAAAGGTGCCATGCTGACCCATCGTAATATGGTAGCTAACCTTCAGCAGGCAAAGGCGGCAATAAAACCCTTGCTTGAAGAAGGTAAAGAATTAGTCGTTACTGCGTTGCCGCTTTATCATATCTTTGCGTTAACCGCGAATTGTCTGACCTTTATTACCTTGGGCGGTACTAATTTATTGATCACTAATCCGCGTGATATGCCGGGCTTTGTTAAAGAGCTCAGCAAGTATCCGTTTACCGCATTAACCGGGGTCAATACTTTGTTTAATGGCTTATTGAATACTCCAGGCTTTGCCGATCTGGATTTCAGCCATTTAAAAGTTTCTCTTGGCGGTGGTATGGCTGTTCAGCGCCCTGTTGCGGAGCGCTGGGAGCAGGTCACTAATACTCGATTATTGGAAGGTTATGGCTTAACCGAATGTGCGCCGTTAGTCACATTATGTCCGTATAATCAACAGTATTATACCGGCAGTATTGGTTTACCTGCGTCTTCAACCGATATTCGCATTGTTAAAGAAGACGGTAGTGATGCCGAAATTGGGGAGTCGGGAGAAATGTGGGTCAAAGGTCCACAAGTGATGGCGGGTTATTATAATCGTCCAGAAGCAACTGCAGAGGTATTAAAAGATGACTGGCTAGCAACCGGTGATGTCGCACAAATGGACGAAAATGGCTTTTTCCGCATTGTTGATCGAAAAAAAGACATGATTATCGTTTCTGGTTTTAATGTTTTTCCGAATGAAATTGAAGAAGTGGTCGCCGGTCACGAAAAGGTGCTAGAAGCAGCTGCGGTTGGTGTACCACATGAGATTTGTGGTGAAGAAGTAAAAATATTTGTTGTCGCAAAAGATAAGTCGCTGACCCAGAAAGAACTTATTGGTTATTGTCGCGAGAATCTGACCAACTATAAAGTGCCTAAGCATGTTGAATTTCGGGATGAATTGCCAAAAACTAATGTTGGTAAGATCCTGCGCCGTGAGCTGAGATAAGGTTAGTGCGATATAAATAATAATAAAGCCGAACAGTTAAATTGTTCGGCTTTTTTCGTTTACATGTTCCAGCATAGATTACTGAGCTTTTAGTACTTGCCCAGTCACACCAATACTGCTATCAGCCATTAGGTAGACATAGAGTGGCATGATTTGCTCGGCGCTTGGCAGCTTTGACTGATCTTCAGCCGGATAGGCTTTGGCACGCATTGGTGTGGCAGTCGCGCCCGGGTTGATAGCATTTACTCGGAGAGTCGACTCGTCATATTCATCGGCGATCACTTGCATTAAGCCTTCGGTGGCAAACTTAGAGACACTGTAAGGCCCCCAGAATGCGCGGCCTTTGCTACCAACACTGGAAGTGGTAAATATTAAAGAGCCACTCGGCGCCTTTAATAAATTTGGGATCAGTGCTTGCGCCATCAGGTGTTGTGCAGTCAAGTTAACTTTTAGCACATCATCCCAGATTTGCTGATGAATATGAGTATAAGGTGTAAGTTCTCCTAACATCGAGGCATTAAATAATACGCCATCAAGCTTGCCAAATTGGTTGGTGATGGTTTCTGACATGTCGATATAGTTTTGTTTGGTTGCGCCTTTTAAATCGAGTGGAATGATTGCCGGCTCGGGATTTCCATTAGCGACTATTTGATCATAGAGGCTTTCTAACTTTTTAACGGTTTTACCTAATAATATTACGGTTGCGCCTAATTGCGCATAAGTAAGTGCCGCCTGGCGGCCGATACCGTCACCAGCTCCAACAACTAACAGGGTTTTATTTGCTAAACAATTTTCGGAAATAGTGTGATCAAACATAGGTAAGTGAAAAGTTATGGAAATAATGGCGCTATTTTACTCTGTGTAAAATAGCCTGACGAGTAAAACTTGGCGAATCGCTGAGAAATTTAGATAAAATGTTAATAATGCAAAAAACCACTGGCACATCAGAGCATCTTAGGTTAAGTTTAACTGGTCATACTTGTTAAAAATTCATCAAGTGAACGCTTGATATATCAAGTAAAAAATAGAAAAGAATAAAGACTAGTATCTGGGGAGAAAGAATGAACAAGCTAGTGCTCAGTATCGCAATTGCCTCGGCCTTAGGCTTGAGTGCCTGCGATAGCGAAACCGTTAAAGATGTAAAAAAAGATGTGGCTGATAATGGCCCTGTGGTCATCGAACCGGCCCGTGTCGTATTTGATCCTGCACAGGGTATTGCCGGTTTATCCGTACCTAACGATTTAGTTTTTCAGGGCACACAGGATGGCACATTAGAAATTCCAGTGGAAGATCCAACGAATGGTGCTGACCCTTTTGTTGCCGCCAGTGCGTTAGATGGTTGGTCAACTGCACAACCTTTTGTTTTGAATATTGATTTTCCAGATGGTCGTTCTTTAGATGCCAGCAGTGTGCTAAACGCAGAGTCTGTGCGTATTTTCGAAACGACTATGGGCGGTGATGCCAGTGATGCCGATTGTGCGTCAGTTGAGCGTGGCTTAGCCTGTAAAGTGGTCAAAGAATTGGTATTTTCACAAGACTTTATTACCCAGGCCTCAGGTAATGCGGTGGCGATTGTGCCGTTGAAACCGTTAAAAGGCTCGACCACTTATGTGATTGCGTTAACCGATAGCTTGCAAGATAGCTTGGGTGAATCTATTGCGGGCTCCAGCACTTATGAGTTAATGCGTCAGGATATTACAAGTCATCCACTTGGCAGCGCATCACAACTTGGCTTACAAGCGGTGATTAACAGCTACGAAAAAGCGGCAGTAAGTGCCGGGGTTGAAAGTGACTCTCTGATTTATACTATGGCGATGACCACACAATCGACCACAGATGTGCTTTATACCTTAAAAAGTTTGATGGCGAATAATTTACAGCAAAATATTTTCCCGACTATCAGCATGGCAGATACTGGCATGTCGGTTGCCGATGTATTGGCCGGGCAAATTCCAGCCGAAACTGTGCCTTTATATTCGGCTGCTAACTATATGTCAGGCAGCATTACTTTACCTTATTACTTAGGTGTTCCCACCGCGGATAACCTGTTAGCGCCGGTCAATACTTGGTGGAAAGGCTTATGTGATTCAGGTGCTATGCTGGCTGGTTTGGCGGCAAGTAATCCGGCAGCGATTCCGGCAGAACCGGTAAGTGAGACGGATGCCATGTGTATGGCGATTTCTCAGGCCAGTGGTTTAGCTGCGCCTGGTTTACGCGATATTGGCATTGATAGTGAGCGTAATTTAACCCGTTATAATCCGGTGCCAAAACAAATGGCGATGATGCCAATTGATGTGCAAATGACAACGCCGGATTTAGCCTGGGCAAATCCGGTACGTGCCAGTTTAAACATGGAACCTCTTGCCGAGCCAGAAAACGGCTGGCCAGTGGTGATTTTACAGCATGGTATTACTACGAAAAAAGAAGTGATGCTAGCAGTTACCGGTATGTTATCGATTAACGGTTTTGCGACAGTTGCTATTGATTACCCATTACACGGCAGCCGCGGTTTTGATTTAAATGGTGATGGCATTGATGAAATTAATGCTACAACTGCTAGCACCTTGCATTATGTCAATTTGGGTAGCATGTTGACTATGCGTGATAACACCCGTCAAAGCGCTATTGATATTCTTGGTTTACGTCTTGGCTTAAACTTCTTTGGCGGTGTCGACAGTGAAGGAACACCTATTAATATTGATAGCTCAGAGGTACATTTCCTCGGTCATTCACTAGGGGCAATTTATGGTATTAATGCCTTAGCCCTGGCAAATACGCCGTTAGCACCTCAGGTAGATCCCTTGTTTCATATCACTAGTAATGTCTTGGCATCACCGGGCTTGATGCTGGCAAATTTTGGCATGGATTCACCAGCGTTTTCAACTTTGGCAAAATCTAATTTAGCTTATGAGTCTTCCCCAGACTTTAAAGCGTTTGTCGATATTAATTATCCGGATGGTTATACTCAAGAGCAGTTGTCGGCGTTATATGAAGGTTTCTATGCCAGCTTAACTGATGCTCAGCGAGCAGAGTTAGATGGGGTATTTGCACAGTTTACCTTGATTGCACAAACGGTAACTGGCTCAGGCGATCCGATCAACTATGTTAATGCGTTAGCGGCAACGCAAACACCCACCTTGTTGTTTGAAATCGTCGGTAATGGTGGTGATAATAAAGCCGATCAGGTAGTAACTAATACCGCCCCTTATACACCATTAGGTGGTACTGAACCAGCTATTGCGCTTTTAGGCTTGCCAGGTGTTAATGAAACAACACAAGGCTCTGGTGCGGTGAGATTTATTAATGGTCATCATGGCTCAATATTAGATCCAAGACCAATAGAAAATGTTTCACCTGATGCTGAGAAAAGCGCCCGGGTGACACAAGAAATGCAATCGCAAATGGCTGCGTTCTTTGCCACTAAAGGCCAAATGATCATGGTCACTGACCCTGAAGTTATTCACTAATTCAGCATAGATACATTTAATTATTAAAGCCTTCATTATTGAAGGCTTTTTTTATGGAATTTGATCCCCATTTACTAGATAGATAATTAAAAAGTACTGGCTTATGGAGCGTAATTTTGGAATTTTTATATGAATATGGCTTGTTTTTAGCGAAAGCGGTGACCTTTGTTTTAGCCTTTGTTGCTATTGTTGCCGTGATTGCATCTTCTGCGATGAAACAGGGAACGAAAAAAGGTGAATTAGAGATCACTGATATCTCAGAGCAGCTTAAAGATATTGAAGATGAAGTTACTCATCATTTGCTTTCCAAAGAGCAGTTAAAAGAAAAAGAAAAGCAGGATAAAAAAGCGGCGAAAGAAAAAGCTAAAGCAGATAAAGCGGCGGCAAAAAAATCATCAGCTGATGATAAGCAACCACATGAGTCACAACTGTTTGTTATCGACTTTAAAGGCAGTATTGATGCAAAAGAAGTCGCATCGCTGCGTGAAGAAGTAACCGCGATTTTGCTTGTCGCCACAGAAGAAGACGAAGTGTTAGTACGCTTGGAAAGTGGTGGCGGTATGGCGCATTGTTATGGATTAGCGGCGTCGCAGTTAGATCGTCTGCGTCAGGCGAAAATTCCGTTAACTGTTGCCGTTGATAAGGTCGCAGCAAGCGGTGGCTATATGATGGCCTGTGTTGCTAATAAAGTGCTATCGGCACCATTTGCCATTTTGGGCTCGATCGGCGTTATCGCACAAATTCCTAATTTCAATAAAATTTTAAAGAAAAACGATGTCGAGTTTGAACAGTTAACTGCCGGTAAGTTTAAACGTACATTGACCATGTTTGGTGAAAATACTCAGGAAGGTCGGGAAAAATTCATCGAAGAAATTGAAGAAATGCATACATTGTTTAAAGAGCATGTTGCAGAGCACCGTCCTGAGCTTGATATAGATAAAGTAGCCACAGGTGAAACCTGGTCAGGCAAAAAAGCGATTGAAGTCGGGTTAGTTGATGAAATCATCACCAGTGATGATTATATTTGCCAGGCGAGTAAAGCGCATAAAGTCATCGGTATTAAATACACGACCAAGAAAGGACTAGCGGAAAAACTATCGAAAGCTGCATCGTTATCGGTTGAATCTGTGATCGGTAAATTATGGCAAAATAATCGCATTTTTCCGAGCTGATCACCCTTTATGAAAGCATCATTTTGGCATGCCTGTTGGGAGCGTAATTCGTTAGGCTTCCATCAAACTGATTATCACCCCTTTTTATCTCAGTATTTATTACCAAGGATAACGTCAACGCATCAATCAGTGTTTGTACCTTTATGTGGTAAATCGGACGATATGGTGTGGCTGGCTGAGCATTTTGAGGTCGTAGGGGCTGAGTTAAGTGAGATTGCCTGTCGGGATTTTTTCGCAGAAAAGCAATTAACTGTCACTCCTGCGGTGCAAGGACGATTTAATTGTTACCAGCATCAAAACCTTAGCTTGTGGCAAGGGGATTTTTTTCAGCTAAACGCCGAGCAATTTAAACCGTTTGACTGGATTTATGACCGCGCGGCAATCATTGCACTGCCACAGGAGATGCAGCAGACTTACGTTGAACATTTAAGTACTTTTATTGGCTCTGATACGATATTATTTTTGATTAGTGTTGAGTTTCCACAGCAGGAAATGTCAGGGCCGCCATTTGCTATTTTTTCTGATGATGTTGCGCGCTTATTTAGCGGCTTTGACATTCAGTGTCTCGCTCGTCATGAAATAGCAGATAAAGTGTTTGCTCAGCGCACTTTTGATGTTAGTTACCTTAGAGAAACCCTTTACCTTATTCGTCGCAAGAACGGCCAGTAACCTTGGCCTTTTGTTTTAGTTGTGTAAATAAAATTAACAAGTAGTATATTTATGAAAAAAATTACCGTTAACGGCACTCAGCTAATATCGTCAAAAATCATCTGTATTGGTCGTAACTATGTCGACCATATTAAAGAATTAAACAATGAAATGCCTGAGCAAATGGTAGTGTTTAACAAGCCTAATTCCGCATTAGCCAGTGAATTAACTGCCGTTCATCAGGAAACATTGCATTATGAGGGCGAAATTTGTTTTGTCGTGAAAGACGAAAAATTTATCGCAGTCGGTTTTGGCCTGGATTTAACCAAGCGCGGCTTGCAAAGCCAGTTAAAAGCTAAAGGCTTACCTTGGGAGCGAGCGAAGGCATTTGATGGCTCTGCGCTATTCAGTGAATTTGTTGATATTCAGGATAGCGATATTAATGATCAGCTTTCACTGAGTCTGACTATCGATGACCTTGAAGTGCAACAAGGTAGTGTCGAGTTAATGATCTATAAACCCTCAGTTATCCTTCAAGAGCTTAAGCAGTTTATGACGCTTGATGATGGCGATATCGTGATGACAGGGACACCAAAAGGGGTCGGCGAAGTTAAGGCAGGTACAACTTTTACTGGGAAAATATTATTAGCGGATAAAGTATTAGTTGAGCACAGCTGGCTTGCGCAGTAATCAAAAATTCACTTCTGGCATAGGTAGTTAGCCGTTAGTGTGATTGAACTTCCAAATTATAGTTGGTTGCGTAAGTTAACACTTATTCAAATTATAGTAGCTTCAAACAAATTGAGGGTTAGTTGCTGTTAGAAATCAGGTCGAAGCCGGCAAGTGCTGGAATTTGTGTTAACAGTTGGCTTTCGAGTTGGTCAATCTCTTTAAGTTTAGTGCAGAATTTTTCTGCCTGAGCTTCTAGCGCATTGACCTTGCTACTCATTTCCAGTTCCAGTTCATTGCCCATATCTTCCATTCGTTGTTCAAAGCTATAACCGGGTTCTCGGCTATTGGGGTGCTCCTGGTTGGCAATTGCTTCGCCAACCGTCACTAAAATAGTGCCGATAGACTCGGTAATGATCGATTCGAGTTCTTTTTCAAACTGTCCGGCAAATATCTCGGCAAAATCATCAAATTCTTGCGGTGCAATATAGAAATTTTCCGCGCTTTGATTAAGCCGCATCCGTAACTGCCATTTGAGCTGCTCAAACTTTTTCTGTAGTTTTTGGTGAGAGCTACTGTTTTCTCCGGTAACGCCGGCGATTACTTTATTGATGGCTTTGAGGCCAACATCAACCCCTTCAATCGCCATCGCCACTATTTCGGGAAATTGCTGACGAATGCTGGCGGCATATTGACTGAGGATTTCTTGCTGCTGCGGTGATAACTGAACTTCCCTACCTTTAATAAATAACTGATGATCATGATTAATTTGAACAAAAGTGATGCCTTGTTCCAGTATTCGGATGTGAGACGGATCGATAATCACGCCATGGTTGACGCTAATATGGCATTGCTCGGCATTTACCGCAGATGATGTCAGCATGGCGACAGCGAGCAGGGCACCAGTTTTTAGATAACGAAAGGTCATTAACATCAGGTATTGACTATCGGGTCGATAATCACTTTTCGCTCTTTATAGTGCATTCTGCTTGGGCCATATTCTCGTTTGGTTTTTTCGTGAAATTGGCCGACATATAATTGTACGCCGTGATATATCCGCTCGGTTGCTTCGATATAGACGCTCATCATATATTGATTGATCTCTTCTTCAAGCAACTCTTTATCACTGAGGTAGCCGCCCATTTGATTGGCATGATGCTTGTAGGTAGACACCAGTTTGTCACGCATCTCAGGGTTTACTTTATCTTTAGGTAGTTTTTTCAGCTTATCTAAGCCATTTTTCAGCTCGTTTGTTTTCGCGGACTCGGCATCAATTAAGGTTTCCAGCTGCTCCAGTTTCTCATGGAGAACTTCTAAATGTTCGGTAAACTGCACTATGGTAGTGCTGCCAGCAGTAGCGCCTACTGTGCCGGCGTGTACCGAAGTACCTGCGGAAATAAAACCGGCGATCAGTTTGCCGTTCGCTTTATCTTCACTGCCTAACCACAACCTTTCTTTGACATAGATAATACTGTGCATCATTTGATTTTCGATGCGTAAATTTTGACAGCTTATTTCAGCATACTGGCAGTATTTCGCATAAACACTGCCTTGTGCTTTGATATTTACGCTCATCACGATATCGGCAGCTTTTAAGTCTTCAACATCTTGTTTTTTGCCGATAATGCCGCTACCGATAGTGATGTCGCCGCCTGCTTGTAAATAGGCCGATTCAACAAAACCGCCGATAGTAATATCACCACTGGCGATCACTTTCATGCCTTCACAAACATCACCGTCGATGATAATACTACCTTCAAACTCAATATGACCGGTACTGACATCGACATTTTTTATTTTGTAAACTTCGTCAACTTCCATGCCGTTTTCAATAATGCGTGGCAGACCAACCCGGGTTGATACTAAAATATTATTGTTTTTCGGGCTCAGTACTGTGCCTTCACCTACTTTCATCTCAATGTCAGCGCCAGGTGTTGGCTCCAAAGGAGTCCCTGTCACTGAAAAGCCGCGGATCCCTTCCGTTGGTGGGATCTTCTTGGCAAGTGGGTCGCCAATTTTGACGCAAATAATATCGCCTAAATCACGCATATCAACTGAGCCGTCTTCGCGTTCTTTCGGCTTTAAAATTCTGTCCTGAGCACTTTCAACTAAGGGTTTGATCTTGCCATCTTTACCATTGATTGGTTCTTTACCGTGAGCAATCTCCCCTTTAACGATCGAACCTGCCTGTTCTTTGGCGGCCTGCTGTGCCAGTTTGACCAGTTCTTCTTTACTAAAGCCCTTAGTTACCCCTGATTTTTGTGCCGAGTGTAATATTGCTTTTGCCGTTAAATGTTTGCCACCGAGTGCCGTTGAAATTTCGGCGCTTGCCGACATTTCATCTTTGTCAATTTCTATGGTGATTTGCGCGTCTCGGCGTTCCAGTATTTGATAGCGAATTTCACGCCCAGTCTTATTGGTCTGTAGTGGTTTTAATACGCTATTTAACTCGGCAATCGCATTTTTAATATTGCCATTATCAACGTATAAGTTTGTATATTCAGATGCCGCGATCAATTCGTGAATAGTGGCTTCGGTGATCGTGCTACTGTCTTTTACCGGTTGCAATAAAAGGTCAATATTATTTTTTTTGTTTGGCTCTAGAATGGCTTTAGTCACGCGTTAAACTCTCTTAGTTACTGCTGGTTACTAAATATAGCTATCTTGGTGTATTCGGATGAAACTGTTAGTGCCTACTTTCGAATAATCTATTTTATATTCCTTATTATCGAGTGCCTGAACGAATACTAAGGTTTTTTCTTCACCAAATACTTCGATTGCTCCTAAATCCACCACTTCCTGATAGGCTTTTTTCGCGTCTGATTTCTTTTTCGGAACAGGTCCCTTGTA
Source organism: uncultured Thalassotalea sp. (assembly GCA_964620605.1). GTDB lineage: Bacteria > Pseudomonadota > Gammaproteobacteria > Enterobacterales > Alteromonadaceae > Thalassotalea_E. The sequence continues at coordinate 2,789 of CAZUHQ010000051.1, read as the reverse complement.
TACGCCAATGCCTCGGTTACTGATAATAACCACGGGATGAGAGCCATTGACTATCAGTAAGTCAAATTTTCTAATTTTATGAATAATTGTGTTTCTACCACTGGTGATGAAATTTTTTTCGATCAAAATGTGCTCCTAGGTAGTAGTATAGTTATATATTTAACTGTTTGTTAATAAAAATAAAACCAGATATTTATTTCATATTAACTCTGCTGGGATAACAATCAGGCTAGATTGCGGTTCACAACGTAACAATTACTACTGACTAAATATATTTTCTGCCTTCTTACAAATATATAAAGTTTTGATTTACTACGCAATAAATAACAACTAACTAAGTGAAATTGTTAGTCGGTAGTAAAATAGCGTTAATGACTAGCAATAAAACGGTGTTTGCTGACTGTTAAGTAGTTGACGTCTGATTAAATCCAATGCTCTATTAGCTACCATGCGTTGAAAGTAGAGGCGGTTACCTTTAATGCAGAAACACTGGCTATTTAACTGTGTTTTACTGCCCCAGGCGATCCATACAGTGCCAACGGGTTTGTCGGTTGTTCCGCCGTCAGGGCCTGCAATGCCAGACACGGCGATGGCATAGTCAGCGCCAGATTGCTCAAGTGCGCCTAGCGCCATGTCTTGTACCACAGGTTCGCTCACTGCGCCGTGGGTGTTAAGCGTCTTTGGTGATACTTGAAGAATTTTCGATTTCATTTCATTGGAGTAGGTAACAAAACCGGCTTCAAACGCGTTTGACGAACCGGCAATATTGGTTAGCAAGCTGGCGATCATCCCACCGGTGCAGGACTCGGCGGTGGTTAGGGTGTTACCCTGAGCTTTTAATAGCGTTAACACATGTTCTGCCATCGTTGGCATCTCGCTGTCTATGCTGACCAAAATATGATCGCCTAACAGCTCAACTAGTTTTTCCTGCCACTGCGTTAATAGTGGCAAGGCTTGCTGTTCTTTTATTGATAGTTTCAGCTCCAGCATAGGAGAGGCAGCGCGAAAACCTAAGTGTATTTCCGGCGGCCACTGTGGAAATGTTTCGGCAATAAGTTGCTGAAGTTTTGCCTCACCAATGCCAAATACTTGGTAACGCTTGATTTGATAATTTAGCGATTGCGGTAATTGCCGTTGAATTTTAGGTAATATTTGTTGTTCCAGCATCACGGCCAATTCGTTTGGCACGCCAGGGGTGCAGTAGATGTCACAGCCTTGATATTGGCAAAAAATGCCGACGGCGCTGCCGATACTGTTAGCGATAATAGCTGCATTGGCGGGTAGCATAGCTTGTTTTAAATTTGCCGGATCTAAGGCTATGTCTCGTTGTTTGCCCCAGGCCGTTAAATGTTCAAGAGCCTGAGGATGTTGTTGTAGCTGAGTTTTAGTGGCAATTGCTAATGCCTCTGCGGTCAGATCGTCAACCGTTGGCCCTAAGCCGCCGTTAATGATCAAAATATCGGCTTGCTCGCTAAGCAATTTGATTTCATTAACCAGCATGGATAAGTTATCGGCTATGGTGACTTTACGGGAAATGCTGGCTCCTAGTGCTAAAAATTGTTCGGCGATCATCGCAGAATTGCTATCGACGATATCGCCAGTCATTAACTCATTGCCGGTTAACAACAACTGAATATTTAATTGGCTCACAGTGATCCTTTTAATATGGCGAGTCGGGAAATTGAAAATAATCTAACGATTTATTTATCGCTTTTAAACCTTTTTCTGATTTGCTGCAACAAATGCTATAACGAATTAACTTAACCCTGATAGGTGATTATATGTCTAAGAATAAATGTTTGCTATTGGCTGCTTTACTGTTTAACGCATCGGTATATGCCGATGTAAGGGATGAAATTGTCAAATCTTTCGATGTTAATGAACAAGCGGAGTTTCGTTTAGAAAATATTAATGGTGACGTTGAAATTAATGGCTGGGATAAAAATGAAATTAAGGTGCAGGCCATTATTACTGCAGAAGATCAGGACGACAGGGATCGAATTAGCGTCGATATTGATCATAATGCCCGAGGTGTCAGAGTCGAAACCCGTTATAAAAAGCATAGCGGCTGGAAAAATAGCCATAACTCAGGTTCGGTGGATTATGTGATTTATCTGCCTAAACCTTCAAGGTTAGCGGCGATAGAGCTAGTGAATGGCTCATTAGTGGTTACTGATGTTCAAGGTGAAATGAAACTTGATTTGGTCAATGGTGCTATCAATGCCAGTGGGTTAATGAATAGTAGCGAGATAAGCTCGGTAAACGGTAGCATAGATGTTAGTTATCAGGGCGTTTCTGCCCAGTTAAGAGATATTCAAATCGAAACCGTTAATGGTCGAATAGCCTTGACGTTGCCTGGGTCGATCGATGCCGATATTGATGTTGAAACCATGCATGGCAGTATTCGTAATGACTTTGGTTTGTCTGCTCGCAAAGGAAAATTTGTCGGTCGTGACTTAACCGGCACAATTGGCTCCGGCGACGTTAATATTTCTATCGAGAGTGTTAATGGCGGCGTCAGGTTGTTAAAAAATTAATCACTGATGGCTATTATTAGCACGAGCGGCTAAATAGCCGCTTTTTATGTTCAGGAGGAACGGCGATGTCAGGATGAACGGTCAACTTCCGCGTCCTGCTCACGCTAAGTACCTACTTCCATGTAGGCAATGCCGTGGGTGCATGGATGCACAGGAACGGCGATGTCAGGATGAACGGTCAGCTTCCGCGTCCTGCCCACGCTAAGTACCTACTTCCATGTAGGCAATGCCGTGGGTGCATGGATGCACAGG
>CAZUHQ010000050.1:0-24735 GCA_964620605.1 uncultured Thalassotalea sp. | reverse complement strand
TGTCGATTTATGATCAAGGCAACCTCGCGGTTTGGGACACCCCTGTAGTGTATCCTTTTATCGTCGATGATGTTGGTGAAGCGATGCAAACCAAACGCCGTGGCCGAGCAACGGTGATTTCCCATATGACGCCACCATTTGCCGCTGCTGGCCTGCAAGGTGAAATTCGCGATCTGCATGAATTAATGCACCAGTACAAACAACTGGATCAAGGGGGCGTTAAGCAAAAAACCGCCAAACAATTAACAGCACTTTGCTTCGACACTAATATCTGTAAGGACATTGGCTGGCAACAGCCACAGATAGATCAGGATTTTAGCCAGTTTATTGAGGCATTACATGTGCATCTGGAAGAGCTGGCGACCGCCAATCAGCCGTTAGGTCTGCATACTTTTGGTCTATTGTCTGAGCAGGATTTGCTGATCTCAACCTTAGTACAAATGTTGGGATCTGACTTTACCAAACGCGCGGGTGAGTTCGAACATCAGCACTTTGTCGAACAACAGGAAAGTGCACAGCAACACTTGGCAAGTAACGAGCAACACAGTCATAGCTATCATCAACAAGAATCTGATAGCGAAAATAGCGCAGCTGTTAATGCCGAAACCGATGTTACCCAACTGGCCGGATACCTCACGGTTAAGCACTTTATTGTCGATAATCTCCCTCAGGTTAAAGACCTGGCACTAACAGATTTATCAGACGAACTACAGGCAGATATTAAGCGCGGTAAACAGCTTTACCAAAGCATGCTCGGCATTAATGAACTCAATGCCATGGCCGATGCTCTATCTGCGAAATACATTCCAGTAAAAACCGGCGGCGACCCTATTCGCCATCCGGAATCTTTAGCCACAGGTTATAACCTCTACGGTTTTGATCCAAGCCGGGTACCGACCAAAGCCGCGTATCAACAAGGCAAAGAACTGACCGAGCAGATGATCGCCAACTATTATCAAAAGCATCAACAATACCCGGATAAAATGGCGTTTTCTTTATGGTCGATCGAAACCATGCGTCATTACGGGGTACTGGAAGCTCAAGTAATGGCTGCTATCGGAGTTAAACCAAAGTGGAGTAAAGACGGCCGGGTCATTGGCACAGAGGTTATCCCTTACAGCGAACTAAAACGCCCGCGGGTTGACGTGGTATTGTCGGCAACCGGTTTGTATCGCGACGCCTTCCCGAACGTTATGCAGTTACTGGCTAAAGCGGTCAATCAAGTGGCCAAGCTCAAAGAGAACAATAACTCGATTTGGACAAACAGCGAAAAAGTCAAAGCCGAGTTAATTGCCGAAGGTGTAGACGAAGCCGAAGCGCAATATCTATCCACCATACGTATTTTTTCCAACCAATCAGGTGATTATGGCTCTGGCGTTGACGATGCCACCTGGGCCAGCGATACCTGGGAAACCGATAAGAAAATTTCCGATAACTACCTGGGCAAAATGGGTTACTTCTTCGGAGTAGATTCCAATAAAGAAAATAACCGTTGGGGACAAAAAGCCAGCAATGCCCAGGGCAAAGATCTTCAGCTGTACGCCAAGCAATTATCAGGCACGGATATCGCAATGTTTGCCCGTTCATCTAACCTGTTTGGCATGTTGAGCTCAGACGACCCGTTTGAATATTTTGGCGCACTTAACCTGGCGGTACGTAACATCGACGGCAAAAGCCCCGAGATGGTGGTATCAAACCTGCGCGATGCCAACAATGCCAAAGCGGAAAACGCCGACTTATTTCTGGCAAAAGAACTGCGCAGCCGGATGTTCCATCCAAGATGGATCAAGGAAATGCAAAAGGAAGGTTATTCCGGTGCTGTTTCTTTGGCCTCACGTATGGATAATTTCTTTGGCTGGCAAGTAGTAGCACCTGACTTGGTACGCAACGATCAGTGGGACGAATATATGGACATCTATGTCAATGACAAGCTTCAACTGGAGCTGGACAAATGGTTTAAAGAAACCAACCCGGCAGCACTGGCACGCATGATGGAGCGTATGCTCGAAGCCGAGCGCAAAGACTATTGGCAGGCAGACGAGCAGCGCTTAAAACAATTGGTAGAACAATATATCGAGTTAGTGCAAAAAAATGAGCTAGTGGTACTCAATGACGCGCTCAAGCAGCATGTCAATGAGCTCGCTACCGGCTTTGGCCTGGCGCCGTTAAACGCAGTAAAAACCATCAGAGACATGGCAAAAGCAGCCGCTACGCAAAAACAGCAAAATGCCGAACAGCTCAAGCAGCAAAATCAGGTAAAAGAGCAAGAGGTTAAAGGGCAAAAACTAGAAAAGCAAACAGCCCAGCAGGTTACAAAAACTGATAACCGCATCTACTACAGCTTAGCCTTAATGTTACTTATCGTAAGCTTTGGCGCTTTCTGGCAAACCATGCCGAGAAACACAGCTCGTCACCAGCGCTATTTACTGGCTAATGGCAGCAAGCAGTAAGCGAAAATTACGGCCACCTCTGAGGTGGCCGTTTCCTTTCAAATCTGATTTGACCTTTTAATTTCTATCAACAAATAAAGCTACTAACTCTTGATTTATATAGTAGTTACTTCTGCCAATTTTTTCTTTGTGTAACAAATCTATTTCAACTAATTGCTCTAGGTACTTAGCGGCTGTTAAGCGTGTTACATCAAGATCATTCATCACAAATTCAATCTTAGTATAAGGGTGATTGAATAAGTTATTTAGTAACTCCTGTCGATATATTTTCGGTAGGTCGGTTCTAATTTTATTTTTAAAATTTCGCATCAGCGCTTTAATGTTTTTTATCATTGTAATTGTCGCTATAGCAGTTTCAACTACACCTTCAAGTATATAAAGCAACCATGGGTCCCACTCACCAGTATCTCGCACGCTCTGTAACTGCTGATAATACTCAGCTTTATTATCAATTAGGTAACGACTTAAATATAATACTGGTAGATCTAGTAAATCTTGCGCCACTAAATACAGCATATTAATGATACGCCCTGTTCGACCATTACCATCATAAAATGGATGTATACTTTCAAACTGGTGATGAATAATCGCCATTTTTACGAGAGGGTCAGCACTACACACTTCGTCATCGTTTATATACTGCACTAAGTTATCCATAAGACGTTCAATCTCATGGGGGTGCTGTGGCGGTGTATATATTACCTCAGACGTTTTTGCATTCTTTAACTCTGTACCTGGAAGTTTTCGTAATCCGGCTTTATTTCTTTCTAAAGTTTGCTGAATAGCAAGTATGTCAGAAAGCCTAATAACTTTATTGCCCCGTACCAGAGCAAATCCCTGTCTCAACGCAATGGCATAATCTTGAACTTCTTTTGCAGCTGGGTTTATTGCTGCTTCTGTTAATAATTCAGCTTTGAAAAGCTCATCATGAGTTGTGATGATATTTTCAATTTCAGAACTATGCTTTGCCTCTTGCAATGTGAGAGTATTAATTAGAATAGCTTCATTAGGAATTGATTCTGCAACGCCTTTTAACTCCGCTAGATATCGATGGGCAATTGCCGTTTTTTTTAAAACCGCGCGAGTTTCCCACTTTTCAATATCAGCTAATGGTAATCTATTCACTCTATCAGCCATTTCTTCAAAAATTATTATTTGTATATAAAAAGAAATAGTTTATACACGTCTTCAATATATGTATAGAAAATTAAATTTTTTATACATATTTGTATAATAGGTATAGTTAAAGAGATTACTTATGCATATCTTATAGAGTTGTTAAAACATCGGTGTTTCTGATGCCCCGGTTGTCAGCACCGCCCAAGATATGACTGACTTACTGAAATTGATTGTTGATGGCGCGCACAACACCTTGTATCAACAAGTGATTAATCAATTAACGAAAAAAATACGCATCCAACGGTCATATAATTGGTAAAAAATAGCAATTACGTGCCCAAAGAATAAACCAGATAACAACTACAGTGCTTTGCCGCTATGCGTTTCGATTTTTAAACTTTGAATAAACTCCTGCGCAACTTTTATCCTTTGCTGAGCTAGCTTTTTTGAACTGGCCAAATGCAAGTTTGCTGGCAGCTCGACATGAAATTTTTCAATAGTGCTAAGCGCACCTGTTAAGTCCTTTGCCCATCTATGCCTGCTAGTCACCGACAATATCCGGGTAATGCCAATAGTGCCTAAAAAATCTAAGGTATCAGCATCGTGAAATGCCTGCGCCAGCTCATTCTCCCCCGGTTCGCTATAAAACATATGCCCGAGTATCAAGGTATTAACGGCGGCAATTTTTTCCATCGGAAACCCCGTCGGCGCTAAAATGCTGTGAATATTATCTACCGCAGTTTGCGAATGTTCCGCCCCGCTAACGACATAAGGTTCAAACACCCCCAGATCATGCAAAAATGCAGCGGCAAACACCACATCGCTATCAAACGGAATATTTTCCTGCTCAGCTATTCTCTGAGTTAACAAATAATTGCGCTGATAATGAGCGAGCCCCCAGGCACTGTGTTGCAAATGCTGCTTGGCAAACTGATAAATCTCAACCTGCCAGGGTTTGTGCAGTGCGATGCCCGCCGATGTTTGATCAGCCTGACACCAGGGTGTAACCAGTAATAACCATACCAAGAGATAACGCATGAATATTGCTCCTAACATAAACTTTGACTATCAAGCGGCCAGAAAAACCGCTGCTTACATTTCGTCTGCGCCCCGAGCTTTTGATAAAAGGCGATCGCCGCCTTGTTATCACTCGGAGTTTGCCACTGAATTAGTTCGATGCCCTGAATCTTGGCATAGCCTTTTAAAAACTCCATTAACTGCTGCCCTATGCCTTGGCCTCGATATTCCGATGTCAAATATAAACAATCTAGGTATAGGTACCATTGCCTATCCCAGGTTGAATACTGTTTGATCACTGAGAAATAACCTTGCAGCGCTTTCTCATCTTCAACGACAAAAATAGTGACCGGCATAGACGCAAGGTCGGCTAATGGCTCAGTACGCGAATCATCACCACCATACTCAGCCACTTGCCCGCCTTCAAACTCCGCATGTGCCCGAATTAATTCCAGCAGTTGCTGCTGATCTTGCTGACTAGCCAGCCGGATCTGATATTTAGTATCCACGGCGAATTATTGCTGCGCTTCATTGACCCGGCGATTCACCGGATAACGCTCAAAGTCTTCCCAATAATGAATACCGCCGATCATTTCTTTTACCGCAAAACCTAACCCCGAAATTTTCGCCGCCGCCTTGGTAGCACCATTGCAACCCGGCCCCCAGCAATAAACGACAAACTGGGTGTCTTTGGCATAGTGGGCAAAAGACTGCTGATTAATTTCACTATGCGGCATGCTGAGCGCAGTAATCGCATGGCTCTTGTCATATGCCTGATGTGAACGCACATCTAATAGCAGATAATCTTTATTACCGGCTTTAATATCGGCGTAAACATCCGAGCAATCGGTCTCACAGGCCAGTTTATCGGTAAAAAATCGATGCGCCAGTTCGCTTGGTGCCGCCTGAGTGGCAAAGGCATTACTAACAATAGCTGTAGTTGACATAAAGTGTTCCTTTTAACAAAAGTGAGATGTGATATTTCATTTGGTATAAGATACGCTGGCAGCACAGAAGCTAAAATTCACTTTTGCTGAACTCGCCATTCAGGTTAACTGAATAGCCATTACTACTTAAGCAAAGTAAATTCGCTCTGTTGATATTATGGTTGAAGGAAAATTCACTTGGAGTTTTATCATTTACGTTCATTCGTTGCCGTAGCCCAAACGGGCAATTTAACCCAGGCAGCGAAACGCCTATACACGACGCCGCCGGCGATCAGTGCCCATATCAAAGCGTTGGAAGATGAGCTCTCGACCCCGCTATTTATCCGCTCCAGCAAAGGCATGACACTGACAGAAAAAGGCAAAATGCTGTTAGAGAAAGCACAAAAAACCTTAGACACCGCATTGGAACTTGTTAATTGTGCCGCCGAGACCCAAGATCAGATTATTGGCAATTTTCGTTTGGCGATTAATCTGCCGGTTGAGCACATGAAGATCCCTGAATTTATTGATAACCTGCAGGAAAACTGCCCTGGGATCAGCCTGGATATTCATCAACAGGCAACTGGCAAAACCCTGGTCGATATCAGGGAACACACAATAGATGGCGGTTATATTTCCGGTGAGATTCCCGATGACCTGTTTGGCCTGACGGTTAAGCAACAACAAGTCACCACTATTGCCCCGTCGGCATTTGATATTAATGCACTAACCAGCAAAACCGAGCTGAAAAAGCAGCAATGGATCACTATGGGAGAATACTGTCCGTTTGATATCTTGCTCAGGCAAAAGCTCGGCGATAATGTGCCTTCGATACTGACCACCAGTGATAACAGCACCCGGCTTGAGCTGGTTAAAAACGGCCTCGGCTTAAGTTTTTTAGAAAAAGAAGAAGCGCTACAAGCGGCGGCCAGTCAGCAAGTACAAATCATCTCCTTGCTGGATTTCTCTACACCATTGCACTTTGTCGTTGCCAAACAACGCAAAGACGAGCCTGTGATCAAAGCGTTAATACAGGAAATTCGCATTCTCTGGAATTTAAGCCTGTAAATTCAACAAGGTAAATTGTAGCCAAGATGATTTATTGCTTGTTAATTAAGCGGCGGCTGTGTTTTACTAACTGAACAATAATTAAAATATTCAATTTCAGTTGTTTTTCATTAATTTCATTCACAGCCATATCAGTAAAAAGTTTAATCGCAACCGCTATCTTGTGCTTTACGCCCTGATACTGTGTAGTCATTATGTCCAGAGCCAGCCGCTAAAAATTGCTGCTATCGACTGGTGCCCGCAAATCTGCATGGATAAACAACGCCCAGGCTATGTCATCGAAATCGTTAATCAGGTATTTAAAGAAAGCCCATATCAAATCACTATCGATCACTACCCCTGGTCACGGGCAATCAAGTATGTCACTGAAGGCAGCTATGACGCCTTATTGTCTCCGGCCAAAAAAGAAGCGCCAAATCTTAGCTATCCTGAACAAGCGGTTGGCCACCAGAAAATGTGCTTTTTTACTAAAGCACAATCAAGCTGGCAATATCTCGGACCTGAGTCGCTTAATGATCAATTTGTCGGAGTTGCCGCCGATACCTCGATTGAAGAACTAAATCAGTATATTAAAGAGCATCCCCAGCACTTTCAGTTTCAGCCCTACCACGAACGCTATGTCAAACAAAATGCCGGCAAGGTATTAAAAGATAGAATCGACAGCTTTATCTTTACCTTAAACACTACTAACTACACCCTGGCACAACTCAATATGACGGCGCAATTTAAAAATGCCGGTTGTGTGTCCGTCGCCTCTATCTATATTGCTTTTACGCCAATTGATGATAAGCAACAAACCATACAGCAGGTCAGCGCATTCTGGGATAAAAAATTCCTGGAGTTACAAGCCAACGGGGTGATCGAACAAATCATGACCAAATATCATATCGAGTAGTATCATATAAAGTAATAGCTGCATTTAGCACTTAAGAGTTCAGCGTGGTCGATTCCCGCTTTACCAGTCTGGGTAAATACTTATAGGTTATCCCTGACTCCTGATCTGCCGTTGATTGCGTGTCTCGATTAGCTAATGCCAGTTGTGCCGCTTTCTCTGACATTTCTTCGATAGGATAATGTAAAGTTGTCAATTTAGGACGAGAATAACGCGACAATAACACATCATCAAAGCCGATCACTGAGACATCCTGCGGCACCCGATAACCATTGTCTTCTAACGCAGAAATCACACCTATTGCCATGGCATCGTTATAGACAAACACCGCACTGAACGGTATGCGCTTTGACAGCAAGATCTGAGTCGCCAGCTCGCCCCCTTGCTGATTAGGTTCGCCAGCGGCAATTAACTCGCTATCCATCTGGTGCTGATGCAGCGCCAATTCCGCAGCAAAACCCTGCAAGCGCACCGCCGGATCGTCGATAGAATAGTGGCTGGTGACACAAGCCAGCGCCCTGTGTTGCAGCGACAATAAATGACGCGCGGCAATGCCACCCCCCTCAAAATTATCCAGCCAGACACATCTGTGCTGAATTTCTTCAATATAACGATCTATCAATACTAAGCCAGGTACTTGCTTGGCGAGCGTTATTAATTCTTGATCCGAGAGTTTTTTACTATGAACAACAAAGGCGTCACAGCGTCGCTCTAACAGCAAGTTTATTGCCTGACGTTCTGATTCCGCGCTCACCTGGCCGGTACTTAGCAGTAACTGCATATTATGCTGGCGCGCAACTTTTTCGACACCATTCGCTAACGAGGCAAAAAACGGATCTGTGAGTTCAGGGATCACGACACCGATAGTGGTATTTTTCTGTGTCACTAATGCCCGAGCGTTAGCATTGGGCTTGTAACCTATGTCCTGCATTACCTTAAGCACTTTATCACGGGTTTTCTTCCCGACTTTCGAGCCGTTGTTAACGACCCGAGAGACAGTTGCAATCGAGACACCGGCTATTTTCGCAACATCTTTAATCGTACTCATAGGTAAACGTTTACTTTTTATTGGAAATTAATATAGAAAATAGATATCAATACTAACTTAACTGAATAATAAATTGTATACATTTTTATTGCAGACAAAAATGAAAACGTTTACCCTAATTTAAAAATTAATCAAAACTACCGTTAATAATATGACTTTTGATCCCACAGAACATCCACATCGACGCTTTAATCCGCTGACCCACGAGTGGGTACTGGTCTCGCCACACCGGGCAAAACGCCCATGGCAAGGACAAGTTGAAGCTCTAACTGAGCAGCAAGGCACAAGCCATGACGCAAACTGTTATTTATGCGCCGGTAATCGTCGCATCACAGGTGAGCTCAACCCTGATTATCAGCACACCTTTGTTTTTAATAACGATTTTGCCGCACTAAAAACCGATACCCCGCTTGCCAGCTCAGCGGATCCCTTGTTTAAAATGGCCAGCGAGCAAGGCGAAAGCCGGGTGATCTGCTTTTCTCCGGATCACAGTAAAACTTTGCCCGAGTTAACAGTAGAAGAAATCTCCCATATAGTTAGCACCTGGCAGCAACAGAGTTTGGAACTTGGTCAGCACTATTTATGGGTGCAAGTGTTTGAAAATAAAGGCGCGATCATGGGCTGTTCTAACCCCCATCCCCACGGCCAAATTTGGGCACAGCAACAATTGCCAACATTAGTCGAGAAAAAGCAGCATGCTCAGCAGGCATACTTTATTGAACACCAGAGCAATTTATTACAAGACTATGTCGAACGGGAACTGGCTAACCAAGAGCGTATTGTCGTACAAAATCAGGACTGGCTGGTGGTGGTGCCTTACTGGGCGGCCTGGCCATTTGAAACCTTAGTACTGCCGAAATTTGCCATTTGCCGCATAACAGAACTTACTGCGGAGCAACGCACTAGCCTGGCGGATATCATCCGCCAAATTACCACCCGTTATGATAATTTATTTAACAGCTCGTTTCCTTATTCTATGGGCTGGCACGGTGCGCCCTATGATCAACAGTCGCACCCGGAATGGACACTACATGCCAGCTTTTTACCACCCTTACTACGCTCGGCAACGGTGAAAAAATTTATGGTCGGCTATGAAATGATGGCAGAAGCGCAGCGAGATCTCACCGCAGAACAGGCCGCCGCACGACTGCGCGCTGCCTCTGATCTTCATTATAAGGAGCAAAGATAATGAGTTTGCGACACCAACTTGAACAGGCGTTTGTCAAACACTTTGCCAAAACGCCAGAACTGACAGTACAGGCACCTGGCCGGGTAAACCTGATCGGCGATCATACCGACTATAACCAAGGTTTTGTCCTGCCTGCCGCCATCAACTTCGCCACTTATATTGCCGCCAGCAAGCGTAATGACAATAAAGTCAGGGTGCTGGCAATAGATTATGGTGAACAGCTGGCAGAATTTGAGCTCAACAATATTCACTTTGATCCAAAGCGTATGTGGCTAAATTATGTTGCTGGTACAGTGCAAGCGTTAGCGAAGAGTTATCCGAACATTCAAGGGGCAGATATCGCCGTCACAGGTACAGTGCCGCAAGGAGCAGGCTTAAGTTCATCCGCGAGCTTTGAAATCGCGCTAATCAAGGCCTTTGCCGAGCTCAATCAATTAGCGATAGACGGCGTTCAGGCGGCGCTTATCGGTCAACAGGCAGAGAATGATTTTGTTGGCTGTAACTGCGGCATCATGGATCAGCTGATTTCCGCACTCGGCAGGGAAAATCAGGCGATGTTGCTCGATTGTCGCGATCTCAGTGTGCAATACGCAACACTGCCGCAGGATATGACACTGCTGATCATTAACTCCAACGTTAAACGCGGCTTAGTCGATAGCGAATATAATGTGCGCCGAGCCCAATGCGAACAGGTCGCCCGCTATTTTAATCAACCGAGTTTACGTCAAGTCGGTCTACATATGCTAAAGCAGGCGGAAACAGAACTGGATCCACTATTAGTTCGAAGGGCTCGCCATGTGATCACCGAAAACACCCGCACTGAAGCGGCGTTAAAGGCATTGCAGCAAAGTGATATTAAGGCGATGAGTTACTTAATGGCAGACTCGCACCGCTCATTAGCTGAGGATTTTGCGGTAACGACACCCGAAATAGATTACTTAGTTGAACTAATAGCTAAGACCTTAGGCACACAAGGCGGCGTGCGCATGACCGGCGGCGGCTTTGGCGGCTGTGTTATCGCATTAACACCTCAAGCCATGGTTGAAGCAATCTGTCAGGTAATTGAACGAAATTACCAAACGCATACTGGCCTTAAAGCAAGTATTTACCTGTGCCAGGCAACCAATGGTGCTTTTAGGCAGAATAATTAATATGCAAATAATAACAATAAGCGAGATTAACCTATGAAACTAGCAATGCTTGATAGCGGCGTTTTTATCGCCTACGTCATCGGCTTACTGATTTTAGCCCTGTGGATTTCAAAAGAAGATAAGCAGGAGGGAAAAAATACCGAAGATTATTTTCTTGCCAGTAAAGCCCTGCCCTGGTGGGCGATTGGCGCTTCCTTGATCGCCTCCAATATTTCCGCCGAGCAAATCATCGGCATGTCAGGATCGGGTTACGCCATTGGCTTAGCCATCGCCTCGTATGAGTGGATGGCGGCCATTACCCTGATCCTGGTGGGTAAATACATGCTGCCGATTTTCTTGAAAAATGAAATTTTCACTATGCCGCAATACCTGGAGCAAAGGTTTGATAGTCGAGTAAAAACCACGCTGGCGCTATTCTGGTTGGCGGTTTATGTTTTTGTTAACTTAACCGCAGTGCTCTGGCTTGGCGGCCTAGCGATTGAAACCGTCGCAGGTGTCGACTGGATGTTCGGCATGGTATTTTTAGCGGTATTTTCCGTTGCTTATTCCCTTTACGGCGGATTAAAAGCCGTCGCCTATACCGATATTTTACAGGTAATTTTGCTGGTGTTTGGTGGCCTGTTCTTAAGCTATTTAGCGCTGGATGCGGTCGCCGATGGCCAGGGCGTTATTGCCGGATTCTCAGTGTTAACCCAAGAGCTGCCCGGTCATTTTGACATGATACTGTCGCCGGAGAACGAGCATTATATTAGCCTGCCCGGTATTTCTGTGCTGATCGGCGGCATGTGGATCATGAACTTCAGCTATTGGGGTTTTAACCAATATATTATTCAACGCGCCCTGGCGGCAAAAGATATTAAAGAAGCACAAAAAGGCATTGCCTTTGCCGCTTATTTGAAATTACTGATGCCGGTGATTGTGGTGCTGCCGGGAATCGCCGCGGTGATCTTATATCCTCAGCTAAGCGCCGCCGATCAGGCTTATCCCTCTATGATGTCGTTAATGCCGGTTGGCATCAAAGGGCTGGTATTTGCTGCGTTAGTGGCGGCAATCGTATCTTCACTCGCCTCTATGACCAATAGCATTTCCACCATTTTTACCATGGATATTTACAGCAGACTCAAGCCAGGAAAAACGCAGCGGCATTATGTGCATATTGGCCGTATTGCCGCATTACTCGCTCTGGCAATCGCCCTGGTGGTCGCCGAACCGTTATTAGGCAAGTTTGATCAGGCATTTCAGTATATTCAAGAGTTTACCGGCTTCTTTACCCCAGGTATCGTGGTAATTTTTGTCATGGGAATGTTCTGGTCAAAAACCAGCTCTAACGGCGCCTTAGCGGCGGCTATCGGCTCTGCCGTTTTCTCATTAGCGCTAAAATTTGCCTGGCCGGAATTACCCTTTATGGACAGAGTCGGCCTGGTGTTTTTGCTTTGCCTGGCACTCTGTGTTTTTGTCTCACTGCTATCTAAAGATGCAGATACCAACTCCAGCGTGGCGCTGGATAAAATCAGTTTTACTACTAACAAAGGCTTTAATATCGCAGCGCTTGGCGTAGTATTAATATTAACCGCACTTTACGCTACCTGGTGGTAAATGCAGTTAAAGTTAAGTAAATAGCCACCTTCTAAAGAAAGGTGGCTTTGAATTCCTCCCTCTCTGATAGCGAGTAATTGATATTAATTAAGAAACTATCCCTAAAGGCTTACCGGTTCGCCATGCACCTCGGGTAAAATCAGGTATGGTTTTGCTATTACTCCTGTCCGCTACAGATGCCGCACTTAATGGAGAAATCGACGACCAGGCAGCGGCATCATAAACATCCTGATCTAACGGTTGCCCATGACGTAAGCAATAGACAATACGCCACATCATGACAAAATCCATGCCGCCATGCCCACCATTACGCACAGCTTGTTCACCCATGCGTTTCCACAGTGGGTGGTCATATTCTGTCTGCCATTTTTCCAGTTGATAGTCCCAGCTATGATAACTGGCAGGATGCGGTTTACGTCCCTGCTGCCCTCCATGCTTCCAGGCCGTTAACGCCTGCTGATATTCATCTTCATAGATAGCGCTTATTTTGCTCGGTATTTGTTCAAGCGCAATACGATTAGGAAAGCCGGCAAAAGTACCATTGGTACCCTGAATTAAATTATGACGAGTATAAGGTCTCGGACTGGTGGTATCATGCTGCACCATAATAGTTCGGCCTTTCACCGTCTTAATAATGCTAGTATTGATGTCACCTGTAATGTATTTCATTTGATTACGTTGATGATCTGCCGGAAATTCTCGTTTTGCATAAGCTGCACGCCCTAGCGCCGGAGAACTCATCGAGGTTAAGTAATCAAAACGATCACCTCGATTGATATTCATATATTGAGCAATAGGCCCTAAGCCATGCGTCGGATATAAATTGCCGTTGCGCTTAGTATGCCAGTCGGTACGCCAGGAGCCTGTACTGTGATCAACTTCTTTCATTTGCCAGCGCAACTCATGAATATAGGCGGCTTCACCATGCAAAAGCTCACCAAATAATCCCTGCCTAACCATGTTTAAGACCATCAATTCGTCTCGGCCATAGTTGACATTTTCCATCATCATACAGTGCTTTTGTGTGCGTTCAGCAGTATCCACCAGTTGCCAACACTCTTCGACACTGGTTGCCGCTGGCACTTCAATAAAAGCGTGCTTGCCGCTTTCCATGGCATCTAACGCCATAGGCGTATGCCAACGCCAGGGGGTAGAAATAATAACGATATCTATATCCTGCCTGGCAAGCATATCTTTATAGGCCAGCTCACTTTTGGCATAGCGTGTCGGTTTTGCTAATCCTTGCTGCACCACATAATCAATAGAGCTATCAAGCATTTTTTCATCGGTATCACAAATTGCCTTGATTTCGACGCCTTCAAGGTGGCAGAAATGCTTAACATGACCAGACCCCCTTTGGCCAACACCAATAAAGCCAACGCGTACCACTTCCATCGCGGGTACTGTCAACCTCATCACAGAGCTGCCTTGCGCAACCGCTGCATCAGTACTTAGATTTGAATGCTGACTACAGCCAGCAGCAACACTTGCAGCGGTAACTGCAACGGCAGATTTGAGAAACTTTCGACGATTTAGCGGTGGCATATCATTCCTTGTATTAAAAAGTCAGTAATGCATGCTCACTTTTTAATGTTTTTATTATTAGTTAACCTGAAGTTACTCCTTTTTTAACATTAGCTGTCGCCAAATTTCAAGCTCAAAGTTTTCAACCTGCCAATAATACAATTAAGTTGCAGCTTATTTGTAATTAACCCAGTAGCATAATGCTAACTTATCAGAGATTATGGTTAACCATTTCGTTATCTTTTCGCGATTAACTAAGGTCTTTTTACTTGAAACCTTTAGTTCAACCTCAGAAGAAACAATGCTTTCAGCAGTATTTTCATTAACTTGTTCGATATTCATAATTGTGATTCCTTATCAGCTTGATGATATTCTGATCAATAAACTTTGCCTTAGCCAACGATAAGAATTAACATCTAATATAAGTTCAACTTATATTTTATAGATAGCAATAAAGATGGATAGACGACTGAAACACTTAAACGCACTGCGCAGCTTTGAATGTGCCGCACGCCATCAAAGTTACAGCAAAGCAGCCGAAGAGTTATTCGTTTCGCAAGCGGCAATTAGCCAACAAATGCGTCAATTGGAACAAGTATTAGCAATCAAACTCTTTACCCGCAGCGGCCGCAATATGCTACTGACCCAAAGTGGTGAAAAGCTTTATCACGCCTGTCGAAGTGGTTTTAGTGAAATCATCCAGGGACTTAATGGTATTCAATGCCAAGGAATTGCCGGTGACCTTACCATAACCTCCACTCAGGCGTTTTGCTCGTTATGGCTGATGCCAAGGCTACATAAGTTTTCACTGCTACACCCGGAAATCAATATTAAAATACTGGGCTCAAATCAAATTGAAGATTTGGAAAAAAAGCATATCGATCTGGCGATCCGCTTTAGTGTTTCACAATTGGATAACTGCAATGGCCAACTGGTGATTGAAAATTTTGGTTCTGACTATGCATATCCGGTAATAGCGCCACAGTTGATGGAAAACTGTCAAATTAAGCAACCAGAAGATTTATTAAAGTGCCGCCTGGTTAGCCTGGCCAATGAAAATGTTGCCACTTGGAAAAGCTGGTTTGAACACGTCGGCGTTGAAGGCTTTGACCAACACAGTCTGAAAACCGAAGTCACTTCCAGTGATATGGCATTAAGTGCCGTAGTAGCTGGCCATGGTGTCGTACTGGCGGCTTCAACCATGGCAGCCCCTTACCTTCAAAGTAAACAATTGATTATACCGTTTAAAATTAAGCATCCTCGCGAATGGCAACGTTATCTTGCTTATCCGGCCAACTCGGCGAAAAAAGCCAGGATCCAAGTATTTTGTCAATGGCTTAAAAATGAGATGATACAATCAGAAAGTTCACCATCTTAAGGCTCGTTATTTGCTTGTAATAGCTGGTGATAAAACAAAAATAATACGATATGGTAACCATGACCAATATTCTTGTAATCGATGATCGCTCAGATATCCGCCTCAGTTTAGTGCTGTTACTGGAAGATCAGGGCTATCAGGTTATCGAAGCCGACAATCCACAAAGCGCACAACTTAAGTTAAAACAACAAGATGTTTCACTGATCTTGCTCGACATGAACTTTCGTCTCGACACCACCTCAGGGGAGGAAGGATTACAGTTTCTCAGCTGGTTGCAAAGTGCAAATTATGATATTCCGGTGATCGCTATGACCGCGTGGAGCAATACCGAGCTTGTTGTCCAGGCGATGAAACTGGGTGCCAGCGATTTTATTGAAAAACCCTGGAAAAACAAGCAGCTCATTCACCTGATCAAACAACAGCTATCGTTAAGCTCGCTCCAGGAAGAAAACGCCAAATACAAACAACAACTCAACGAACCGAAAATTAAGCATTATCAATGGCAATCTGCCTGCATGTCTCAGCTAATAGATCAATTAAAAACCGTGGCAGCAACCGATGCCAATATTTTACTTACCGGCAGCAATGGCACAGGTAAAAGTGAACTCGCACGTTTTATTCATCAACATTCCAACCGCCAACGGCAACCACTGATCTCGGTCAATATGGGCGCTATCCCGGAAAACTTATTTGAAAGCGAAATGTTTGGTCATGTGAAAGGCGCCTTTACCGATGCAAAAACCAATCGTCTCGGGCGTTTTGAACTGGCGGAAAATGGCAGTTTATTTCTCGATGAAATAGCCAATATTCCATTAACTCAACAGGCAAAGCTGTTGCGGGTGCTGGAAAATGGTGAATACGAAATACTCGGCTCAAGCAAAACAAAACACGCAAATTGCCGAATGATCAGCGCCACTAATGCCAACTTTAACGAACTCATCGCAAGCCAGACATTCAGGGAAGACTTGTATTACCGACTGAATACTATCGAACTTGTGGTGCCGCCATTAAAAGACAGAGCCTTAGATATCATTCCGCTGGCCAAATTTTTTATCCATCAGTTTTCGCAAAAATATCAGCGTAACTATTGTGAACTAACCCAGGGAGCACAGCAGGCATTACTGGATTACCATTGGCCAGGAAATATTCGCGAACTCAGTCACTTAATAGAACGAGCCGTGCTGTTAAATAACAATGCATTGATCGACATTGAAGATTTGCGCTTACAAGCAGCTCAGCCGAAAGATGACTTGCCTGTTATGAGCTTGCGCGATGCCGAAATTATGCTGCTCAAAAAGGCCTTATTGCAAACGGATAATCATATTCCGCAGGCGGCTAAATTACTCGGCCTAACCAAATCTTCCATGTATCGCAGAATTGAAAAATATGAATTGGCTTAAACCCCGCTCATTGGAGCAATTTCTTACCGTCAAATTACTAATTTTGTCCCTGCCAAGTGCAATATTTCTCGCCTTATTGGAATACCAGGCCGCCCTGCACTGGCAATGGATTATAGTTTCTGAATTTGCTCTCTTAATCTTTATTATTTGGGGCATAGTCACCACTAAGTATCGCGTAATGCGGCCTTTTGTTCGCGCCGGGTTACACCTCGATGCCGTTAAACAGGGAGATTACAACCAATTTGCCAAACCCAGCTTTGAACAAGGGAAAGTTAAAGATTTCCATCTCCAGCTCAATGAACTCAGTGAGCAGCTACAACAGCAAAAATCCCGATACGACCAGCATGTTTTCCTGGTTTATCAGCTGATCGGACAACTATCTACACCTGTGATGGTTTTTAACCAAAAACATCAGCTAACCTTTGCCAATGACGCCTTTAGCCAGCTCTATAAGCAAGCCTGGCAAGTGTTTCGTTTTGCAAGCGCTAAACAGCTCGGCATTGCATTTAATGGCGATCAGTGGCAATGGCAAAACGACAGTCAGCATAAATGGCAAGTCAAGCACAGCGAATTTATCAGTAACGGCGAATCACATCAGCTATTAGTCTTTGTTGATATAGAAGCCGCACTGCGCGCCAACCAACTATCAGCCTGGCAGCAAATTATTAGGGTACTAGGGCATGAAATTCGCAACTCGCTAACGCCGGTATCCTCAATGGCAGAAAGCCTGGCGGATAAATGCCTTATTGAAAGGGATAAAAAAGTCTTGGAGGTGATTTCCGATCGCTGTTTTCATTTACAACAATTTGTTGACCGCTATTCGACAATTTCAAAACCAATAGAGGTAAAGTGCCAAAGAGTTTCGGTTAACGAACTCATTCAGTCATTAAAGAAATTGTTTGCAAACTTTAGTATCGAAGTCGAAAAGTCCGTGGATTTTATCTGGGCAGATCTCGGCTTATTTGAACAGGTGCTGATCAATCTAGTCAAAAATTCACAAGAAGCAAATGCAACAAATGTCCAACTTTCATTCTCTGAGCATGAACAACATTTTATTATTGAGCTAGTTGATGATGGTCATGGATTTGCCAATATCGACAATTTATTTGTCCCGCTTTATTCAACCAAAAATGATGGCCAGGGAATTGGTTTAAGCTTGTGTAAAAACATTATTGAACAGCATCAGGGGATCATCGAATTACACAATAACAACAAGCAAAAGGGGGTTAGCGTGATCATCATTTTACCGAACAAAAATCCAGCAACTCACTGATTAAGCACAGTAGTTCGAAATTGGGAAAATTTAGTCCGATATCGGACGATTTTGTTAGAATTAAGGTAATACATTGTCAAATAACACTTTTATTTCTATAGCACAAAACACAAACTGTCTGCTTTTCAAACAAACCCAATAAAAAACACATAATTAAACACACTTTTTTAATTAAGCTGACAGCGATTTATTGATAGACTATCGTTGATCAGCCGTAAGAAAATAATAGAAAATTTACTGACACCAGAGAGATGAAATGAAAAATAAGCTATTCAAAACTACCTTATTAACTAGCAGCCTGATTGTTGCAATCGGCGTAAATGCCGGGCAAGCAAAATCGGAAAAGCACGCGCAAAAAGCCACCGAATTGCGCCAATCAGTATTTAGCTTATTAGGCAGTAATATGGGGCCACTGGGTGCAATGGCAAAAGGCAAAATGCCATTTGATAAAGCAGCAATTGAAAAACACGCCACTCGTATTAATCAGTTATCTTTGATGATTGATGACTATACCAAAACCGATACATCTTCATATAAAGTGCAAACAGATGCATTAAAAAAAGTATGGACTGAACGCCCGGCATTTGAAAAACGCATTAATGACCTAAGCAATGCTTCCAAGCATTTATTATCCATTGCAACTTCTGGTAGCGAAGCCGATATCAAAAAAGCCATTGGTGGCATCGGCAAAACCTGTGGCGGTTGTCATGATGATTTTAAAGCAGACTAACAAAACTTAATTAATTGTTACCGAGCCAATGGACTGGCTATTTAATTATAATGGCTGTATTCTCGATAGCTGTTGCCAGGTAAACAAGCAAGACGCTGCCAGTCCTTCCATGGAAGCTCAACACCAGCTTCCATGCCGGTGATGCTTGCTCTTATAATCATAGCAACATCTTATTTATCCACTAGCTTAGATTAATAACCACAATTCAAAGAAAGATAACGAATATGATTTCATGAGTCATGTTTCCATTAATTCATGCTATTTAGAGCTTATCTTTAACATGGCATTGCCTTCTTTGCTTGCTAAATTCCTAACGCAATTCCTGTCAAATTAAGCCTAATTGCTCTATTTTTAACATAATACCGCTAATAATCCGGTTAGGATATGAGTAACGAGTTCGATATATTAAATTTAAAAAACTTACTGGAGCATGCGCAATTCGGTGTCGTAATCCACCGCTGGGACACCTCAGTAGTTTACGCAAACCCAACGGCTTTACAGCTGCTTCGCCTCAGTTATGAGCAAATCATAGGCAAAGATTCTTTCGACCCTCAATGGAACTTTCTCGACGACGCCGGTAAAAAGTTGCTGGTTGAAGATTACCCGGTCAATAAGGTCAAACGCACCAAAACTAGACTTAACAATGAGATTCTCGGAGTGATTGACAGCTCACGAGAAGATGCCAGCTGGTTTATGGTCAACGCCTACTTTGAAGGTGATAATAACATCGGCAGTGACAATCAGTTTGTTATCATCACCTTTAATGATATTTCCGACTCAAAACAATTATTCTCTTTTCAAAACATAGTAGAGAACACCCAAGATATAGTGGTAGTAACTGAAGCCGATAATATTCACTATCCTACAGGGCCAAAAATTGTTTACGTTAATCGGGCGTTTGAAAAGCTTACCGGCTATCGCCAGGAAGAAGTGATCGGCGACACCCCGCGAATTTTACAAGGCACTTTAACCGATGACGCCGCTAAGAAGCGCATCCACACAGCACTCGAACAGCAACAAGCAATTACAGAAACCCTAATGAATTACGACGCTAAAGGCCGTCCTTACTGGGTTGAAATGAATATCATTCCACTGAAAAACAAATATGACGAAATTACCCATTTTGCAGCAATTGAGCGTGATATCTCAGAACATAAATTTCAACAGGAGCAGTTGGAAAAACGCAATCAGGATCTCAAAGCATTAAAAAGAGACTTAGAAAAAATCATTCAGGACAGAACGATAGAGTTACAAAAGGCCAAAGCACAGCTGGAAAAAATAGCATTTTTTGACCCGTTAACGAATATCCCGAATCGTCGTTTTTTTATCGATCAGGCCAATAAGCTGATCAGATCCTGTAACAGGCGCGGCACTATGGTAGCGTTTGGTATATTAGATCTCGATGACTTTAAGTCACTCAACGATAATTATGGTCATGATATTGGTGATGCGGTATTAGTGAAACTTGCAGACTTTCTCGCAAAATTTTTTAGGACTGATGACGCCTATTGTCGGTTTGGCGGCGAAGAATTCGCCTTTGCCGTAGCCATCAACAAACAGGATGATGCCCTGGTATTAGCGCAGCGACTGATAAATGTTATCAGGGAGATACGCGTCGACTCCGGTACAAATGGCTTATTAGCTATCACCGCAAGCTTAGGGATCAGGGCGATGTTGCCAGAGCAAGATACCGACCTGGAAAAAGAATTAAAACAAGCAGATATTGCTATGTATCAAGCGAAAAAACTGGGTAAAGATAAGTTCTACTTTGCCAATGAGCCATCACCTGAAAACAAAAACAGTTAAAGCTTCAGCCGCATACTGTAATTCGTTAACGCCGTATTAGCCCTGAGCACAGAGTTTTGCTTTTCAAGGATAAAACCGAATTTTTCAAATACTGGCTTTGCAACAATTGAGGCTTCGACATATAGCTCGCTTAGCCCTTTGGCTTTAGCAACCGTCATCAAATGGTTCAACAAAGCACTGGCGACCCCTTGCCCCTGAAACTTTGGCAGCACATAAGTACAGTCGATATGACCATCACTATCGAGCTCAATAAAGCCGGCGACTTGCTGATCGATTAACGCCACAAATGGTTGCTTTAGCGCTAAACGTTGCCGCCACTTTGAATAATCTATCTGAGCTGGTGCCCAGGCATTTTTTTGCTGCTCACTGTAGCAGGCATTATCAATGGCATGCACCGCCTGAAAAAATAAATTGGCAATTGGTTCGGCAAATTCAGCACGGTAATTAACAATTTCCATCACAGAGCCCTAAAAGTAATATTCTTCCACCACTGGCGCATTAATCACGACCAGCCAGTAGACAAAGGCCGCCACCAGAATAGCCACTACTATAGCTTTAACAATTTTCGAACTGCTAATGGCGGCATCTTCGCTCACCGCATGCTCAGTTTTTTTACCACTGACCATAGGCTTAATCAAGTTCTGTTTCTTCACTATCAGGTAATAGAATACCGCGAAGACATGCACGATGGATGCCAGCAAAATAAGGTTAAAACCATTGCCGTGAATAAACTTAAAAATATTCTCAAGCTCGCTGCTTAGCACCCCGTTATAAGGACCGGCAGAAAATATCTCATCATCAATAAATAAACCTGTCGTTGCCTGCACTAGCACTAACACTAACAAAGCTAATACCATTAAACTGCCGGCCGGATTGTGTCCGGCATACTGTTTAACCTCTTGTCCACGCTTAGCCTGAAGATAAATTTTTACCTGATAAAAGCTCGGGATAAAATTTTTAAACCTGGCATGGGTAGTACCGACAAAGCCCCAAATAATACGAAATAAAACAAAGCCTAGTGCAACAGACCCCAATGTCATATGAAGCTCAATCAGGCCGCGATCCTGATCAGATGTGTACCACAGGGCTACTAAAAGCATGACAAAGCCCCAATGAAAAATACGAACCGGCAGATCCCACACCAGATATTGTTTGATTTTCACTATAGCCGCCATTTCCCGATAATTTTTTGCAAATTATAAAGGATGTGCTTAGCAGCTAAAACCGGAAATTTCATCCGATATCGAACTCAACGAGCGAACAAACAAACATCAACAATAGCAATGTATTGATTTTTAACGATAAAAAATTGGCACATTATTGGCAATATTAGTTTCAATCGCAGATTAGTAATAAAGTTTTACTCATTTTTATGGATATCATTAAACAGAAACAACGCAAACCTCAGGCGAAATTAACCATCGCCTGCATTTTCGCCCTGATATTACTGATCGGCTTTTACCTGCTTACTAGAAATAACCAAGCGAGCTTAGCAAAAAATGGCTTACTGATTGCCAACGTCAAACAGGGAGATTTAATTGTTACTGTCGATGGCTATGGCAAACTGGCCTCCGAGCAGCTAAAACTGATCACTGCAACAACCAATGCCACGGTTAGCATGATCTTATTAAAGCCTGGAGCCGAAGTGAGTAAAAACAGTGTTATTGCTGTTTTGGAAAACCCTTATTTAATTCAGCAATTAAAAACGGAACAGCAGCAACTAAGCCAGTTCAAAGCCAATTTGCGCCAGCTAGAAGTCGACCAGCAAAGAGAGCAGCTGGCAGAGCAAGCGATGCTGACCGAAATTCAATCGCAATATCAGTCCGCCAGACTTAAACGACAGGCACAGCAACAACTGGTGACCCAGGGCATAGTTTCACAAATCGGCTTTCAGCAAAGCCAGTTAACCGAGAATCAATTGCAAACACGAGTTGAGATATTCACCGCTCGCTTACAAAAGCTTGCGTTGGTTCATCAGGAGGCATTGAATATTCAGCAACAGCAAATACAACAGCAGCTGAGCAAACTGGCGAATGTTAAACAGCAAATCAGTGAGCTCAAGGTTAAGGCAAATTTTAACGGTGTAATTCAGAAGATGGCAGTTACACTGGGACAAAGCTTGCAGGCCGGGCAGGAAATTGCGGTGATAGGTTCCAATAAGCGCTTACTTGCCGAAATCCTCATTCCGCAAAACCAGGCACAGCTGATAGAGCTCAAACAACAGGTAGCTATTGATACCCGCCAACAGATCATTACTGGCGAAGTTGCCCGCATTGACCCGATAGTTAACAACCATATGGTTAGACTGGATATCAAACTGACCGAGCCACTGCCTGACGACGCCAGGCCGGAGCAAAACGTCGATGCCAGGATCAAAGTTAAAGTACTAGCTAACGCCCGATATATTGAAAAACCGATAAATGCTAAAGCCCAAAGTCAGCACACGCTCTATCGTGTAAACCACAGCCAGGATAGCGCCACAGCTATAGCATTGACCTTAGGTGAAGTTAGCGGGCGTTACATTGAAATAACGTCAGCGGTAAAACCCGGCGAGCGCTTTATTATTTCTGATTTAAGCAATTATCAAAATAGCAATATTCGCTTGCACTAAGTGACACATTCTATAAATTTACTAATAACACCAAGACAAAAGGCTAAAAAATGACCGACATAGTAAGAATGGCTAACATTAAGAAAATATTTGAGACCGAGGAGCTGGAAACCCACGCACTCAAGTCCATTAATCTCGAAATTAAACAGGGTGACTATGTCGCAATTTCCGGGCCTTCAGGCTGTGGTAAATCAACCTTATTGTCTCTTATTGGCTTGTTAGACATGCCTTCTGAAGGTCAATACTGGCTTGATGGCGAAAATGTCGCCGAGCTTTCTCTGGATCAGGCAGCAGAAATAAGAAGCAGTAAAATTGGCTTTATTTTTCAGTCATTTAATCTGATTGATGAACTCAGTGTTTTCGATAATGTCGCCTTACCGCTGCGCTACCATCAACAAAAGTTCTCCAGTGAACAAACTCAGCAAAAGGTCAATCAGTGTCTTGAAAAAGTTGGTCTCAGTCATAGAGCACAACATAAGCCGAATCAACTCTCCGGTGGTCAGCAACAAAGAGTCGCGATAGCTCGTGCGTTAGTTGCCGATCCTGCGATTATCCTCGCTGACGAGCCAACCGGTAACCTGGATTCTCAGGCTGGTGATAATATTATGACGTTACTGTCTGAGTTACATCAGCAAGGCACCACTATTTGCATGGTTACCCATGATCCGAGATATGCCGAGATGGCAGACACTCAAATTCAGTTGCTCGATGGCATGATTTTAACCACGCCTTCAGTGTCCAGCATTGCCTAGTTACGGAAATTCTTCTATGCGCTTATTTCTCTACCAGATAAAACAGGCATTTGTCAGTTTAAAACTTAAGCCTAATTTCGTTTTCAGTGTGGTTATTACCATGGGGTTAACACTGGGCGCGCTAATATTTGTCGCGACCTTGGCCTATATTATGCTGCTCAAGCCACTGCCTTACCCACAGCAGGAGCGGCTATTTACCCTGACGCATCAACTGGTCGATGATAACAATAATATCGATGGTTACGCCTTTACTTATCCAAATCTGATGCACTTATATCAGCACCAGCAGGTTTTTAGTGAGCAGGCTCTGCTCT
This sequence comes from uncultured Thalassotalea sp., assembly GCA_964620605.1. Lineage (GTDB taxonomy): Bacteria > Pseudomonadota > Gammaproteobacteria > Enterobacterales > Alteromonadaceae > Thalassotalea_E. The sequence continues at coordinate 491 of CAZUHQ010000050.1, read as the reverse complement.
ATATCGATGGTGCTGTCGTTACCTCACTGCCCGAAAAACCTATGATGCATATCAGCTATGTCACACCACAATGGTTTAGCATCTTAGATGCGCCGATGGCGCTCGGCAGACACTTTGCACAAACTGAAAAACTTAACAGTTACCATCCAGTTGCTATTATCAGCTATCAGACCTGGCAAAATGAATTTAATGGCGACCTTAATATACTTAATAAAAAAATCGACTTTGACGGTCACAGCTTTACCATTGTCGGCGTCTTGGATAACACACACCATCCATTACCTTTGGCAGATCCCAGCTTCCAAGCTCAAATCTACATTCCATGGGATTTTAACAGTGTCGATCAAGATAACCGTAACACCTGGGGTAATGACGACGGCGGCTTAATGTACCTAGCCAAGGCCAGCGAACAAACTATGGCGGGTCTTTCTGCCGAGCAGCAAGGCCTGCGGCTGACTCAGCTCATTAATGAAAACTGGCAGCAACAGGTA
>CAZUHQ010000049.1:0-24831 GCA_964620605.1 uncultured Thalassotalea sp. | reverse complement strand
CAAACTCTTCCATCGATACTAGACGACGTGAAGCACGGGCAGCGAACAATGCAGCTTCATTGACCAGGTTAGCTAAGTCCGCACCAGAAAAACCTGGCGTACCACGGGCGATTACTGACGCTTTGACATCATCACCAATTGGCACCTTACGCATATGCACTTTAAGAATTTGCTCACGACCACGAATATCCGGCAAGCCAACTGTTACTTGACGGTCAAAACGACCCGGACGCAATAATGCAGGATCTAAGACATCCGGACGGTTAGTCGCGGCAATCACTATCACCCCTTCATTTCCTTCAAAACCATCCATTTCAACCAACATTTGGTTTAAGGTTTGCTCCCGTTCATCATGACCACCGCCAAGACCGGCGCCACGCTGACGGCCAACCGCATCGATTTCATCGATAAAAATGATACAAGGAGCGGATTTTTTCGCCTGTTCAAACATGTCACGCACGCGTGATGCACCAACACCGACAAACATTTCAACAAAATCTGAACCGGAAATGGTAAAAAATGGTACTTTCGCTTCACCGGCAATTGCTTTTGCCAATAAGGTTTTACCTGTACCCGGTTGACCAACCATAAGTACACCTGAAGGAATACGACCACCAAGTTTTTGAAATTTTGACGGATCTTTTAAATAATCTACCAATTCAGACACTTCTTCTTTTGCTTCGTCACAACCGGCGACATCGGCAAAAGTAGTTTTTATTTGATCTTCACTTAACAAGCGCGCTTTGGATTTACCGAACGACATTGCGCCCTTACCGCCACCGCCTTGCATCTGGCGCATAAAGAAAATCCACACCCCAATAAGCAAGATCATTGGGAACCAGGAAATAAAGATGGTAGTTAAAAAGCTGGTTTCTTCCGGTAATTCACCCGAAGCATTCACCCCTTGCTTTACCAGGTCATTAATTAAGTCGCGATCATAGCCGCCCGGAATCACCGCAACAAAAGTTTCGCCGCTGCGTTTAATGCCTTTGATCACTCCGTTGCGATCGACATTAACCTCACGCACTTGTCCTTGACGAACATCCTGAATAAAACGGGTGTAGTTTACTTGTTGATCACTGCCACCGCCCGGAGTAAAACTCTGAAACACTGACATCAACACTACGGCTATTACTAACCACAAAATAAGATTTTTTGCCATATCGCTCAACTTAATGACCTCTTGAAAATATTCACGTTGTAGGTTACCAAGATAACAACCAAAACAACGCGCTCACATACTAGCTGCTAATTTACTACAATTTAAAACCTGTCGCCACTAGATAAACTTCCCGTGACCTCGCCCTTGACGAATTTGGTTTACGGGTTTTTACTACTGTAAACACAGACCTGACATCTTTGACAAACTGTTCAAAACCTTCGCCCTGAAACACTTTGACGACAAAAGCGCCGTTTTTCTTTAACACCTGATGACACATGTCTAATGCCAGTTCCACCAAATACATGCTGCGAGCAGAATCTGCACTATCATTGCCGGTAAAGTTTGCTGCCATATCCGACATCACGACATCGATATTTTTACCATCAATACGCGTTAATAACGCATCCAGCACCGCATCTTCACGAAAATCGCCTTGCAAAAAATCAACACCGGCAATCGGATCCATAGGTAAAATATCACAGGCAACTACCTGACCATTATCGCCGACCGCCTTTACCGCATATTCCGACCAGCCACCGGGGGCAGCGCCTAAGTCCACCACTTTCATGCCAGGCTTAATCAACTTATCCTTGTTATTGATCTCTTCGATTTTAAACACTGCGCGCGATCTTAAGCCTAATTTCTGTGCTTTTTTAACATACTCGTCGTCAAAATGTTCCTGCATCCATTTTTGACTGCTGGCGGTTAGTTTCTTTTTACTCATTTACCTAGCTATCTCAATAAAGAACAAAATAAAACCTTAAGTACAGCGAACCGAGCACAGGTTTTATTAGTATTACAAAGAAGATAAGGGTAAAATAGTTGAATTCAAGCTAACTTGTAACGAAATTTATTCATGAGTCTAAATAAAAAACAAATTCAGTACCTTAAAGGGCTTGCTCATTCGCTAAAACCGGTAGTGTTATTAGGCAGTAACGGGCTGACAGAAGCGGTCGTTGCCGAAATCGACTACGCCCTAAACCATCACGAATTAATCAAAGTGAAAATCCCAACCGATGACAGGGAAACCAAAGGGTTAATTGTTGACGCTATTTGCCAGGAAACTTCAGCCACTAAAGTACAAGTTATCGGCAAAACCTTAGTCATTTACCGTCAATCAGAAGAAAAGAAAATCAGCATTCCTAAACTATAGTGCTGATAATTAAGTAAACACAAAAAGCCGTGGCCGTTAATTGCTCACGGCTTTTTATTTTTACGCGTTTCAGGCTAAACACCTGTTTTTAGCTGCCTGTTATTAACTGCCTATTGTTAGCTACCAATGTTGCGATGAAAATCACCGCCTCGGCCAGTTTCCTGCAACAAGCCATCGACAAAATACAAGTAAGTACATTCATCACGCGTGGTTAAACCGTCTTTATGAACACGGTTAGTACGATAAAATAGCACTTGAATTTGCTTACCGTCTTTTTGATAACTTTCATTAAAATCAGACACGCCTAACTGGCTGCTAACGTCAACAAAGCTGGAATTTAATAGTATACGGGCAATTTTTTGGCGATTACTGTATTCACGGTCATCAAAATCACTCGAGATAAAGTGAGCCCTGTCGTCGTCACCGCCAACAGCTACAACACAGCCTGTTAATGGTAAAACTAATGGCGCACCGACTAAAAAGGTTAATAAGGATTTTTTCATGATTTTCCCTAACAAGAAGTTATTGTTTGATTGCCAATAAAGCAAAAGTCACTCCAAAAGATTTAACCAATTGTAAAACTTAACTTTTATCCAAAACCAGCTATTTTACTACAAGACTTGGTTTGTTTTATTCGCTAAAATATCGCTTATTTGACAAAGACGAGATAACCAATATGACCATCAATGACGAAATATTAGTCATAGCTAACCAGCTTGCCAATAAAGGCCAAAAGCCGACGGTCGCCTTGATCAAAACTCGGTTATCACAGCCTGTCCCCTTACCAAAAATTATCTCGGTGCTAAAAAGCTGGCAACATCAGCCAGAATTTACCCAAGTGAAGAAAAGTGAAGAGCATTCCTCCCCCTCATTAAAAAAGACTGAGATAGAGATTACCCAGGCGATAGAGCAAGCAGTAAATCAGGCAGTGAAACAAGCGATCACGCCGTTAAAAACTGAAATCAGTGAGCTGAAAGCGCTCATTAGACAGCTTATTGATCAGTAGCTTGATGTTCACCTAAATAAATATCTGGTCGTAACTGAGCAATAAACTCGGTTAGTGAATCTGCTACTTTTTTATGTGGCTGATGACCAACTCTTTCAGCCCAAACCTCACCTGAAACATTGTCTATCGACAGAATAATATTGTCATTATCGGTAACGGCAAAAAATAAGGTCACCGGCTGTTTTAGCTTTTGCTTCATTAATACATGGCCGATAACGTTTTGCTGCAACCTTGCAAAGTCGTCCTCACTCCAGGCAAACAACAACTGTAAGTGCCCCTCGTCACAAGTCATTGGCAAACTTTCACTAAAAATAACATTAAAATAGGCTTTAAATGATGGGTGCAGCGTTAAGCTTAAGGCATGTTCAACATTTTCAAACGATAACTCCTGCTCAAGTGGCACCGGCAGCCATTCGTTAAAATTACGATCAAACTGCTTTTGCACGCAAGGAGATGGCCACTGCTCATCAATTTCCACGAGCGGCAAATGCCCTAACGCTTGTTGATAATGTTCAACATAGGCTTGACTTAATGCCAAGATTGATTCAGATAAGAGTATATTTGATGATTTCATCTAATTAAAAAATCCTTTAAAATACTTGATAATCAGCCAACATTAGAAAGACTAACTGTAACAACCATGAGTCATTATACCAACGCTTCCGAGTTAGATAAATTAACCTTAGGAAAAACAACTGACTATAAAGCTCAATACGATAATAGTTTATTACAAGCGGTACCGCGCAGCCTCAACAGAAGCGAGCTTAATTTAACCGCCGATCAACTGCCGTTTAACGGGGTCGATATCTGGTATGGCTATGAATTATCCTGGCTTAACACAAAAGGCAAGCCTATGGTGGCGGTCGCTGAATTTAGCTTTCCGGTAACCAGCCCAAATATTATCGAATCAAAGTCGTTCAAACTCTATCTCAATAGCTTTAACCAAAGTAAATTTAGCGATATCAAGCAAGTTCAACAAACCTTGACTAAAGATCTCTCCGCGACCTGTGGCAGTCAGGCAACAGTTAAGTTATCCAAAGTCGAAGATTGTCCGGCGCTTATGATCAAACCATTAGCCGCACAATGTATCGATGATATCGATATTTCAATCACTCAATATCAACTTGAGCCGACACTGCTAAAAACGATTCCGCAAACTGAAGTTGTTGAAGAATCGCTAGTTTCTCATTTACTAAAATCGAACTGCCTGATCACTAACCAACCAGATTGGGCGAGTATTTATATTCAGTACCGCGGCCAACAAATTGATAAAGCGGCACTACTAGAATATCTGATCTCATTTCGCCAACATAACGAATTTCACGAACAATGTGTCGAACGCATTTTCTGTGACATCCAGCGCTATTGCCAGCCGGAGCAATTAACCGTCTATGCCCGTTACACCCGGCGCGGCGGATTAGACATTAACCCTTACCGAAGCACAACTCGGCAATCACCGCCGAATGCCCGCACCATCAGGCAATAGCTCAATATTTGACCTGTCTTGATAAAATATCCGATTAATTGCATTGATATTGCTTTTCTTTACTGACATTTTTCAATCTAGTGTATATGATTAATATTTAGATAATTATTTTAAAGTACGTGGTCAATTAAGATGAAAATACTGCTAATTGACTCATATATTTAAGTCGCCTGCGATGAAATTCGACTTACAAGGACTTTGATTTTTGCATGAGTAATAGTTCAACAATTGATAGAGAACTGATCGCGTTACAGCGTAAACTAGAATCTGCTATTAACGCTAAGTCAACCACTGACGAGCAATTAAAACATCAATATCAATTGTTTAGCGATTTTATCGTCAAGTTAAGCCAAACCTGCAAAGGCATCGATATTTCACTTGATAATAAGCTGGCAAAACTGCGGACCCAGTTCCATAAATCTGCCGATATTAACGAGATTGAAAAGCTAACCAAAGATATTTCTCAATCCCTACAAAAGTTTTCACTAAAAAATAATAATGATATCAGGCAGCTACAAAGTGAGTTTTTAACCGCTGGTGGTGCGCTACAAAAAATTAATGGCCTGCCAAGTGATCTGAGACGCAAATTAAGAGCCCTGCTCAAAGAAAATGAAGAAACCAAAGATGCTCTAACTCAGTATGTCCCTTTACTGAGCCAGTTACTGAGCTTTTATCAGGCAGCCCTGAAAAAAGGTAATATTGCCGAGCATACTAATGTCTCATTCACTGACAACCCAATAACTACAGCCCAAAACCCTGCTAATAATCAGGTGATCAAACGTTTTTCTGAATTTTTAAACAAGCTCAGTGTTTCTCAAAAATATCAGCCTAAATTACAGCAGATCAGAGCCGAACTAAAGGAAGATATGCCCAATGAAAAACTGTTGGACAGTTTTCTCACCGCCTTTGAGCTGCTAAGTCACGATCTATTGCAAGAGCGCAACAGCGCTAAAATCTTTTTATCGACGTTAAGTGATACCTTAGCAACAGTGCAATCAGCCGTTGGTAAAACCCTGCATGCTCAACAAAAACACAAAAAGCAACATCAACAGCTCAACGAGCAACTGCAGCAACAGATCAACAAATTGTCAGCTGGGTTAGAACAAGCCAATTCGCTGGTCGATATCAAGGTCGACATCAACAGCAAATTAAAAGCCATTGCGACGACTATTGAGAAAAAAGCAAATATTGAAAGTAGCCAGCAAAACGAGCTGGAAATCAAACTCACTGACATGCAAAACAAGGTCAATGAGCTTGAACGACAAAGCAAGAAGTTTGAACAGCGCATACAAGAACAACACGCAAAAAGTTTACAAGATGCCCTAACCAAGCTATATAACCGCGCAGCATTTGATGAGCATTTTGCCAAAGAAATCGTCCGTTGCCAGCACAATCAGACCCCTTTAGCCTTAGTGGTTGCCGATCTCGATAATTTCAAACGTATCAACGATACCTATGGCCATACCGCGGGTGACAAAACCTTGCAGGTGATTGCCAATACTTTTAAAAAATACCTGGAAGAAACCAGTTTTATCGCTCGTTATGGCGGCGAAGAATTTGTTTTTGTCTTTACCGATCAAGATAAAAGTTCCCTGCTCGATAAGTTAAATCAGCTACGCGAAAAAATCGCGAAATTGCCATTTAAATTTAAAAACAACAAAGTCAGTATGACGATTTCTGTCGGTATTACTTTTATTAACCAACAGGATAATGTCCACATAGCATTTGAACGAGCGGATATCGCACTCTACCAGGCAAAAGAGCAAGGAAAAAATCGAGTTATCTATATTGAATAAACTCCTTTTCCTTTCCTCCTACACCGTGTCATAAGGAGTCATCTATGCATGTACAACTAAATCCAGTTGGCAATATGAAATTACTCTCTCCGATCGAAGTGGATCATCTTCAGCAATCGGCCACCAGTCAACTGTACCAGCTATACCGTAACTGCTCATTAGCGGTACTCAATGCCGGTAGCCATACTGATGACGCAGAAGAAATTTATCAGCAATATCAAGATTTTCATATTCAGGTATTGCGTCGCGAGCGCGGCGTAAAAATCGCGTTAGAAAATCCGCCGCAACATGCGTTTGTCGATGGCAAAATTATCCTCGGGATACAGGAACATTTATCTGCAGTATTACGGGATATTTTGTTTGCCAATACCCGATACAAGCAAAGTATCGAAGACGGCGTCAACATAACCCATGTCACCTTTGATATTTTAAGAAATGCCAATGTCATTATGCCAGATACCGATCCAAACCTGGTGACATGTTGGGGTGGTCACTCGATCAACGAAACCGAGTATAAATACACTAAAGAAGTAGGTTATCAGTTAGGCTTGCGTGGTTTTAACATCTGCACAGGCTGTGGCCCAGGTGCGATGAAAGGCCCAATGAAAGGCGCCACTATTGGCCATGCAAAACAGCGCAATAGTCAGGGGCGCTACATAGGATTAACCGAGCCTAGCATTATCGCCGCAGAACCACCAAACCCGATAGTCACTGAGCTGGTGATCATGCCGGATATTGAAAAGCGCCTGGAAGCCTTTGTTCGTATTTCTCACGGCATCATCATCTTCCCTGGCGGCGTAGGTACTGCAGAAGAATTATTATATATTCTTGGTATTATGCTCAACCCTAAAAATCAGGCACAAAAACTGCCGATTATTCTTACCGGGCCGGCCAGTAGCGCCGAATATTTTAACCAAATCGATAAATTTATCGGTGCAACTCTAGGTGCTAAGGCACAGGCGCTCTATCAGATCATCATTAACGATGCCGAGCAAGTGGCTAAAACCATGAAATCGGGGCTGGAAGATGTCTTGAGTTATCGCAAACAAACTGGTGATGCCTATCATTTTAACTGGTCACTGGTGATTGAGAATGACTTTCAACTGCCATTTGAGCCAACCCATGCCAATATGCTCGACAATAACATTAGTTTTGATCTCGATACTGCCACCTTGGCGGCGAACCTCAGACGTATTTTTTCCGGCATTGTCGCCGGTAATGTCAAATCTAATGGTATTAAGGAAATTCGCCAACACGGTCCCTATAAAATCAAGGGCGATGAAAAAATTATGACCTTAATGGATGAATTGTTGGCCTCCTTTGTCAAACAACAACGGATGAAACTCCCCGGCAGCAAATATACCCCTTGCTACCAGGTACTAAGGAATTAATTAATGTCGTCCATTCATTTAGTGCTAATCGACGCCCTTAATCTGATCCGGCGCATATATGCGGTTCAGGAGCGACCGTTTTTATTAAACAATGAACTGGCAGAAAATACCAAGCAACAAGTGCTGTTCAATACCGAGCAGGCTTGTTGTCAGGCACTAAGTAAAATTCTGGAGTTACAAGACCCAAGCCATGCACTCATGGTATTTGACAGTATTCGTCCCTGCTGGCGTTACCAGCTGTACCCGGATTATAAAAAAGGCCGAAAAAAAATGCCGCCGCATTTGGCTGACCGGCTCCCGGCATTGCAAGACGCCTTTATGCGCCAGCATGTCGACTCACTGGAATCAGAGCAAGATGAAGCTGATGATTTAATCGCGACCCTGGCAATCAAAGTGGCACTACGCGGCCAGAAAGTCACAGTGATCTCAACCGATAAGTGCTTTTTATCGCTGCTTAGCCATAATATTCAAGTCTACGACTATTTTAACCGCCGCTATCTGGATGAAGATTACGTAAAAGAAAAATTTGATGTCAAACCAGGCCAGTTGATCGATCTTTGGACACTAACCGGAGATGCCACCAATAAAATTCCCGGCATCAAAGGCATAGGACAAATTACCGCTGCGGCTTTACTAAATCAATATGGCTCACTTAACGCCTTACTTTCAGCAACCGATGTAAAAACCAGCATAAAAGAAAAATTAACCCAAGATCTGCAGCAAATTGAATTATCGAAACAGCTACTGCAACTCAAGCAGGACATTCCACTTGGCTTTAACTTAAAAGATATTCGTTTACCTCACGAATATTGCTCTTAGCCATGATATTCATAGCAATTTTTTGACGATTGAACGCGAGAGACTTCCAATCATTTTGACATCTCGCTATGCTATAACCAATGAGTACTGTATCTATAATTTAAGGTTATCAATGAGTAAAAAGGTCATATCACGCATCTTGTTGGCGTTGGCAGCCTATGGCGTATTTGTGCTGTTAGTAGTGAATTTTTATGATGATAGCCCGGCCAATATGCAGTGGGAAGATCGTGAAGCCTATAATCGCCAGTTTATCAATAGCCTAAAACTCGGTGAACTCACCTTAGATCAAGCATTGGAAAAACTGGGCAGCCCGGATATTACCGAAGCAAAACTGGTCGACAACACCAATTTTCAGGCATTATTTTACCGCACTCATCATGTAAAGTCTGACGGTATTACTACCCAGGATGAATGCTCCTATTTGTTATTTGTTGACGACTCTTTAGTTGAATATGCCAAAGCCGAGCATTACAAAGGATTGGATGAAGTGATCACTGAATACACTATCAAGCACGCATTAACCAAACAAAACCAACAGTTAAATACACTGCAAAACTAGCGTTCGACTTAAGTCTTATTGTATTAACCTGGTATCAGATCAAAATATAATAAGTTCAAGTTGATATAATTATCCGCATGTTATTAGCTCTGTACTAGACTTATACCAAGCTGACTAATGATTTAGTCAACTTGGTATTAAAACGATTCAGTAAAAAGCCGTTTACTAGATTTTGATCAATAGAATAAAAGTTTTCACACTGGATCACACTGGTACGACATGATATAAACCAGCGCAATTCCACTTTCTCAGACATTTAGCAAAAGTGGGTAACAAAATTTCGAAAAGGAAAAGGCAAAGACAATGGCTAAACAAACTATCACAGTAGTCCCCGGCGACGGCATCGGCCCAGATATTATCGACGCAACGATTAAAGTATTAGATAAAGCGGGTTGTGATTTTGATTATGAATACGCAGATGCAGGTTTAGTTGCTTTAGAAAAACACGGTGAACTGGTACCGGAAGAAACACTAAAATTAATTGAAAAAAACAAGATCACCTTAAAAGGCCCATTAACGACCCCCGTCGGTGAAGGCTTTACCTCGATTAACGTCACTTTACGTAAACAATTTCAATTATATGCCAACGTTCGTCCGGTATTATCATTTAAAGGTACTAAGGCACGTTACGACAACATCGACATCATCACCATTCGTGAAAATACCGAAGGCATGTACTCAGGCTTAGGCCAAACCGTCTCAGAAGATGGCGCACAGGCAGAAGCCATGAGTTTGATCACTCGTGAAGGCGCTGAGCGTATTGTCGAATTTGCCTATCAAACCGCCCGTAAAGAAGGCCGTAAGAAAGTCACTGCGGTACATAAGGCCAATATCTTAAAATCAACCTCAGGCTTATTCTTAAAAGTGGCTCGAGAAGTAGGTGAGCGCTATCCGGATATTGAATCAGCAGAAATGATCGTTGATAACTGTTGTATGCAGCTGGTAATGAACCCGGAGCAGTTTGACGTTATCGTTACCACTAACCTGTTCGGCGACATTTTATCTGATTTATGTGCCGGTTTAGTCGGCGGTTTAGGCATGGCGCCAGGTGCTAATATCGGCAGAGACTGCGCAATTTTTGAAGCGGTACACGGCAGTGCACCAGATATCGCCGGTAAAAACCTGGCTAACCCGACTTCGGTAATTTTGGCCGCCATTCAGATGCTGGAATACCTGGAAATGGGTGATAAGGCAGATGCTATCCGTAAAGCCATTACCGAGGTTATTGAATCAGGTGACCGTACTACTCGCGACTTGGGCGGCACACACGGCACAACTGATTTTACCGAAGCGGTATTAGAGCGTTTATAAACTTCTTCGCTCAATAACTCCCATAAAAAAACGGCGATTTAAGCCGTTTTTTCATTTTATTATTTAAAGCTGAGGCGGTGGTGATAACAATCTCGCATGTACCGTCACTTCTTCCCTGTCGTAATATAAATGCTTGGCATAGAGTTCATATTTAACCTGATATTCACCAAACATATCCTTTATCGTCTGAAGATCATCGACCACCTGCTGATAACGCCCTTTCATTGGTAATTTCAGATTAAAAATTGCTTCTTTACAATAGCCGTGTAACAGCCAGTTTGCCATTAATTTTGCCACCCGCTGCGGCTTTTCAATCATGTCACACACCAACCAGTAAACATTTTGTTTTTGCGGCACATACTTAAAGCCATCAAACATCTTGTGTTTAACCTGACCGGTTTCCATTAACGATTCCGCCATCGGGCCATTATCTATTGCGGTCACCATCATGCCACGACGCACCAATTGATAGGTCCAGCCACCAGGAGCCGCGCCTAAATCCACGGCATTCATCCCAGAGGTTAAACGAGTTTCCCACTCCCTTTTCGGAATAAAATGTAAAAATGCTTCATCGAGTTTCAAAGTTGAACGACTCGGCGCCTGACTTGGAAACTTTAACCTCGGGATCCCCATGACATGAGGCGAAGAATTATCCCCTAACGAATAACCTAAGAGCACCTCACTACCACTAAAAAATAGCGCATGTAAAATTGCGCCATGATTATCGTGCTTCTCGGTTAATATTTTTTGCTTACGTAACGCCTGGCGTAGCGGCACGGCCAGTTTTCGACAAAATTTGGATAACGCCTTACCGTCATTAGTATCCGGCGTTTCCATCCGCAAATCCGCATATTGCCAATCGCTGCCTAGCTGTTCGACAATCGCTTCCACCCGATTATAATCCGGCAGAGCTACTTTTTCCGTCAGGCTGACAAACCACTGGCGGGCAAAAATCAAACGCTTAAGCGGGATGCGTTCCATTAACTTCTCACCGTCTTCGCTGTTATTAAGATGGAAAAACACCACGCCCTGGTTCTTGCTTAACTGCAAATAGCCGTAAACCTCATTCCAGGCGGCTTTTTCCTGGATCTCTGCGCCACACTCTTTTTCAAAGCCCGGGCGACAATATAAAACGATTGACGTCATTATTTTTTAATACCTGTAAATGCCAGCGCTAACCAGCCAAAAGTCAAAGTGATGCCACCTAAAGGTGCCAACTGAGCAAATACCACAGCACCAGTAAAGGTTTTAAGATATAAACTGCCGCTAAACAACAGCATGCCGATGATAAACAAGATAGCAGATATCATTAATGCCGGTGATGCTTTCACCCGATAAGCCAAAACTACCGTAAGCGCAGCCAAGCTATGAATTATCTGATAATGATGTGCCGTCACTAAACGCGCTTTATCTTCTGCCATTAATGTCTGAGCACCATGGGCTAACCAAGCGCCGAATAATACCGAAAAAGCGCCACTAAGCGCAATAAAAACCAGGCACAGCCTGATCAGTTTATCCCTGTTCATTAATAGATTCATCAATAAACCCCTCAATAAATTCCTCGATAAGCTCTGCTGCGCTATCCAAATGTTCCTGGTGACTGAAACCAGATTTTTTTCTTGGCTTTAAATCATGATCGCCATCGGCCAAAAATCGGATTTGGCATAACTCAGATAAAGCATAAGTCGCTATTTCTTCTCTATTACCTAACGGATCCCTGTCGCCCTGTATGATTAAAGTCGGCAACTTTGTTTGCTGCAATGGCTCAAGACGTAATTTTTCCGGCTGCTTTTGCGGATGAAACGGATAACCTAAACAGATAACGCCGTTGACATTCGCCAGCTTCTCACTGGCTAAAGTCGCCGCAACGCGCCCGCCCATCGACTTGCCCATTAAATAGATAGGCAGTTCTGTCGTCAGCTCAGCAAGCACTTTATTAAAGCAATCAAGTAATTTCGGCATACGATCCGGTGGATAACGCTTACCATCAACAAGGCGTTTATCCATATAATAGAAATTAAAGCACAAGACATTGATGCCGCGCTGGTTAAGCCTATCGCTGATTTTCTCGATAAACGCTGAAGATTTATCAACACCTGCGCCATGAGCAAACACCAGGTAGGCACGAGCGTTTGCCACTTCCTGTTTGAGTAATGAGGTGGTTAACATCAGCAACTATCACCATGACAATTGTTCATCTTCATCCTCTTCAAATTCTTGCTCCTCAGCAACCGTTTCTAATACCCAGTCGCGAAACGCCGCTATTTTACCGACCTCAACCTGACTTTCCCGGCATACCAGGTAAAACGCGTCCTTACTAACTAGCTTGTGCTCAACCGGCATGACCAGGCGCCCGGCATCAATCTCTGGTTTTGCCAACACGCTTTGTGCTAACGCTATGCCCTGACCGTAAACCGCTGCCTGCACTACCATGGCCGAATGACTAAAAATAGGGCCGTGGTTAACATTCGTAGCCTTGATATCAGCATCTTTAAACCAGCGCTTCCAGTCACGGCGGGAAGTGTCATGTAACAAGGTATGTTGAGTAAAATCTTCAATACTGTTAAGCGGCTTAGCACCTTGTAATAATAATGGTGAGCACACCGGCACTAAATATTCGGTATGTAGCTTATCGGCATGAACATTTGGCCAGCGGCCACGTCCATGGTAAATCGCGACATCGACATCTTCAGTCAATGAACCGTCTTCTTGATCCACCGCTTTTATCCTGACATCGATTTCCGGATGAAGCTGATTAAAACGACTTAAACGCGGCACTAGCCACTGGATGGCAAAGCTTGGCTGTAAACTGACAGTGATCGCCCCTTTCGCGCCGCGCGCCAGCAATCTTTCTGTCGCATCATTGAGTAAATTAAAGACATCTTTAATATCTAAATAATAGGATTGACCTTCTTCTGTTAACAACAGCGCCCGGTTTTTTCGCATAAATAGTTTTAAGCCTAAATACTCTTCTAAAGACTTAATCTGATGACTAATAGCTGCTTGAGTGACGAATAATTCTTCAGCAGCCCGAGTAAAGCTCAATTGGCGAGCAGATGCCTCAAAAGCCTTTAAAGCATTGAGCGGAGGTAAACGAACAGCCAAAACACCACCTATTTTACAGCATGAATATGACAGATTTTTGAATATTTACTCTAGCCATTCAAGCACCCGATAAATTCATTAGTTTTTCTAATGTAAAACATTATAAATTGTCATTTTTCTTTTTACCAGCATTAACTTATTATTCACACCGTAGATGAAGGACAGCATCTTTACCCTACTAACAACAGTAGCAACCGGCAACGAATGTTATCACTAAACAACATTCACCAAGAGAGCAAAGAAAAGGTCCAAAACATCTATAAGGATATTTGACGTTTTACAGGTTTTTTCACAGGTATTAAGACCATGACAATATTAAAAGCACTCTCAACCATCACATTAGCATTGTTAACGACAGTTGCAAATGCCAACACAACTGATGTCAACACAACTGATATCACTAAAGTACAACCAATTAACACTGCAGAATTAGTGCAATCGGTAGAAATCCACCTTGCAGATTCAATGAAGCAACTTAGTGTTAATTTCCAAGCAAACAAGTTAGCACAAAAGCCTTTGTTTGTTATTAGCAATGGTAAAAAAACAGCTGACAAGCCATTCGAAGCTAAAGTGGCATTGTTAGCGGAATAGTTGGCTAAATAACAGTTAAAAATTCAAAGCGCTGTTTCCCCCAACCAAACAGCGCTTTCTAAGTGTTAACGGCTTCTCTAGAGCCTGAAACGCAAAACAATACCAATTTGATTAATTATTTAGTCAACTTGGTATAGAATGCTCGCGCATAAAAAATTAAGGGTGCTCGTTAGGCACCCTTTTCTTTTAGCTGACATTTTCTCGTTAGCTAGCCAGTAATTAATGGCTCAAAGCTTTTCACTAATTCATCGACTGCTTTCATCTGCGCCAGATAAGGTTCAAGTTTATCTAATGGTAAAGCACACGGACCGTCACATTTTGCGATACTGGGATCTGGGTGCGCCTCAATAAACAGACCTGCAATTCCTAATGCCATACCACTTCGGGCTAATTGTGCCGCCAACGCTCGTCTGCCATCGGCTGAGTCTTCGCGCCCCCCCGGCTTTTGCAGAGCATGAGTAGCGTCAAAAATTACCGGAGCCAAGCTTTTCATCTCTTCCATCGCCAGCATATCGACGATCAGATTATTATAACCGTAGCAGCTCCCGCGTTCACATAACATCACTTGCTCATTACCCGCTTCGGCAAACTTGTTAATGATATGACGCATTTCATGAGCCGCGAGAAACTGGGGTTTCTTAACATTAATCGCAGCACCGGTTTTTGCCATCGCCACCACAAGATCGGTTTGACGTGCCAAGAACGCCGGCAGCTGAATAACATCGACAACCTCGGCGACAGCTTGTGCCTGATAAGGTTCATGAACATCAGTGATCACAGGGATATTAAATGTCGCTTTAATTTCCTGAAATATTTTTAAGCCTTCTTCCATGCCAGGGCCACGATAGGAATTGATCGATGAACGATTGGCCTTATCAAACGATGCCTTAAATACATAAGGAATACCAAGCTTTTGTGTTACCTCAACATAATGCTCGGCAATTTTCATTGCTAAATCTCGTGACTCCAGAACATTCATTCCGCCAAATAAGGTAAAGGGTTTTTCATTGCTGACTTCAATGCCTGCTACTTGAAGCTGTTTAATCGTCATATCATTTCCTATTTAGTCAATTAAGTCATTAGCTCTAGCCAACGACTTGTAATATTTGTCCACAAAGCCACGCCATATAGGTGCCTAAGGTATAACCTAACACGGCTAATAATACACCAACCGGCGCTAACGATGGATGAAAAGCCGAAGCTACAATCGGCGCTGACGCCGCACCGCCAACATTGGCCTGACTACCAACAGCCATATAAAACAGTGGTGCTTTGATAAATTTCGCAACAGTTAGCATTAATCCTGCATGAACTACCATCCAAACCACACCAATAATAAAGAAAACAGGGGTGTCGATGATCATTCGAATATCCATTTTCATCCCAATAGTTGCAATTAATACATATAAAAATGCACTACCAACTTTCGATGCGCCAGCACCTTCAAGCTGGCGTACCTTGGTAAAGGATAAAAACACACCCACTGTACTGGCAAAAATCACCATCCAGAAAAATTTACTATGAAAGCTAAATTTTGCTAAACCAGGATAATTAGTGACAAAATACGGTGTAACAATATCGGCAAATAAATGAGCAAAGCCCGTGACTCCAAGGCCAACAGCAACGATTAGCATTAAATCTGCAAGCGTTGGAATACGCGCATGCTTAGCATGAAATTGTTCTACTCTTTCTTTTAGTTCAGTAATAATACTGGTATCAGCACCTGATTTGGCATCAATTTTTTCCGCCCGCCCAGACATGATCAGTAGCACCGCCATCCACAAATTTGCGACGATGACATCAACAGTCACCATGGCAGAAAATATTTGATCGCCTGCGCCATAAATTTCTTTCATCGCCGCTTGGTTCGCACTACCGCCAATCCAGCTACCGGCGATGGTCGTCATACCGCGCCAGGCAGCTTCAGGCCCAGAAACACCAATTAAATCAGGAATAAAGGTTGCTACTAACAACAAGGCAATTGGCCCACCGATCACTATGCCAAGGGTACCGGTTAAAAATAATATCACCGCCTTGCCTCCTAAACGTTTAATCGCTGGTAAATCGATACTAAGTGTTAACAGTACTAAACAGGCAGGTAACAAATAACGTGATGCAACAAAATAAAGGTTTGAGTCTTCACCACGAATAATATCAAAGGTATTTAATAATGAAGGTAAGAAGTAACATAGTAGCACCGCAGGTACCACACCATAGAATTTTTTCCAAAATGGAGACTGACTATGTGATGTGTAAAAAACCCAGCCCAACATTAAGGCAAAAATGCCGAGAATCGTCGCATCGTTAGTTAATAATGGCGAGTGTTGAACCGCTTCAGTTGCAGAAGATGACGCAAACATACTTTCTCCCAAAATTGTTTGTCTAATTATTATATTGCTTGCCTCTAGGGCAAAAGATTTTGCTAGTGTAGCACGGTTTCTGCGAGCGTGATTTGATCTAACTGCAATTTTAATAATTGCGCGGCGGGATCTTTCGGACATTGATCAACAAAAAACTGATAGTCGTCGTAAGCTACTTTAAAGCAATCCAGTTGATGCAGCAGGAAACCACGGTCACGACGCTCAAACGGATCGTCCGGACGCAGCGCCAACAAAAGATCGACACATTTTAATGCTTTATCGAACAGCATTTCATTAATTAACGACAGCTTCAGTGTTGACAAATACTCGACAAGAATGCTTTGTGGTTCCATCGCCGCCAAGTAGGCTTGACCTGGTTCAGTTTCAAGTTCATCTAATCGCTCATCCAGTTGTTGACCGGTAATAGACTCTCCAGAAACAGGGTCGAAAATAATCGAATAAACCTCATCACAAATAATACGCACCATGACTTTTTCTGGCACATAGACTAATTCAGCTTCTAACTGACAAGCATTGGCAATATGTTGCAGCAATGCCGCTTTTAGCACAGGTGCTATAATTTTATAGTCAGTTGCCGCCGTTAGTTGATAGGAAACCACTGGCCATAATAAACGTTCGTTGTCTAACAGTAACTGGCCGACATAAAGCTCGTTGATTAAACATTCAGCCCTGGCCATGGAATCTTCAATACCGGCAAGTGCCAACTGACATTCGCTGATCAAAGGCGCCAAAACTTGCTGCACCAGAGGCGCTTCACCAAAAATATGTTCTTCAATTAATGCCAGGGATGACACCAAGCTCTTTTGTTCTGAGTGTAATTCAGACAACAACAAATCATTCATTTAAATAAAACTTAATTTTTAGCGCTCAACAAATAGCACTCAACAAACTCTTAATCTATTAGTAAGGGCAAATATCTGTTTTTAAAGACACTAACTGACAAAAAATAGTGCCTGCTTAGTGGTTGCCAAACGCACGATTAGCAGCACCCAACCAATAGCGCCGAGGTAACCAAATACTTGCATCATGCGATTACGGGCGAGCTTTAAGGTGTAGTAACCGGTAAAAATATACGCTAATACCGCTAATAATTTTTCACCTAGCCACAGCTGTTCAAATGGGTTTAGCGCCAATTTCATCATCATCACCACACCAAGCGCCAATAAAAGTGTATCAATGACATGTGGGGTTATTTTCACCCACTTTTGGGTTAATAAAGACGAGCCAGATAAAGTCCAGGCAAATCTTAGGGTAAACAAGGCGACGCTAATAAAGGCAACCGCCATATGTAAATGTTTTAGTAACATAAAGTAACTCCGTTATTATTGTTTTTTCTTTAGAGGCTTAGTTATAACACCCATAGGTGATGCGATCATTAGCATTATAATCTTTGGCTGTTTGGATACTATGATAACCAGCATCAGTAAATAATCGCCGAACCTGAGCTCCTTGATCATAACCATGCTCAAAATACAACCAGCCACCAGCGGTTAAAAATTGCTTTGCACAATGGATAATATGCTCGATATCGGCCAAACCATGATTTTCAGCCACCAGCGCACTGCTTGGCTCAAACCTGACATCCCCTTGGGCTAAATGCTGATCGGCTTGATCAATATAAGGAGGATTTGAGACAATCACTTGATACTGGCTGGTCAAAGGGACATTGTCAAACCAGTCACTTTGAAAAATATTGACCTGAGTCAGGGATAAACACTGAGCATTTTCTTGTGCCAGTGCAACGGCTTGTTCATTAAAATCTATCGCATCAATTTGCCACTTGGCTCGTTCTGATGCCAGTGCCAAGGCAATAGCTCCTGTGCCAGTGCCAAGATCTAAACAGCGAATCGGTGATTGGGAATGATTACCCAAAACCTGCTCGACTAGCACTTCGGTATCCGGACGCGGAATTAACGTTGCCGGCGATACCTTAAAATTTAACGACCAAAATTCCTTATAACCAACAATATAAGCAATCGGCTGTCCTTGTTCTCGCAAGCTCAATAATTTTAAAAAATTAGCTTGTTGCTCAGTCGTCAGTACTTGATCCGGCCAGGTATATAAATAACTCGTTGTTTTATTTAATACCTGAGCCAGCAAAATCTGTGCATCTAATTTTGCACTATCCGATAGATTAACAAGCCGTTGATTACCATAACCAACGGCTTGTTCAATAGATGTCATTAATGCTGAATTCATTAAATTAATTATTAAAGAAAGTGGCGGAATTAACCTTGATCGGCTAATGCAGCTAATAAATCCGCCTGGTTTTCCTGCATAATCGGCTCAAGCACTAACTGTAAATTACCTTCAATCACTTCATTTAATCGGTATAAGGTTAAATTAATCCGATGATCTGTCATTCGACCTTGCGGATAATTGTAGGTACGAATACGTTCAGAACGGTCACCACTAGCCACCAGATTACGACGCGAACTTTCTTCTTCGCTGCGACGCTTTTCATCTTCTGCTTGTTGTAGCCTTGCCTGTAGCATAGACATCGCCTGCGCACGGTTTTTATGCTGTGAACGCTGATCCTGACATTCAACGACCACACCCGTTGGAATATGAGTAATACGAATCGCAGAATCGGTTTTGTTAACGTGCTGTCCACCAGCACCTGACGCGCGGAAAGTATCAACACGTAAGTCCGCTTTATTGATTTCTATCGCTTCCGACTCAGGAATTTCCGGCATCACCACCACAGTACAGGCAGAAGTATGAACCCGCCCCTGAGATTCGGTTTCCGGCACCCTTTGTACGCGGTGGCCACCAGATTCAAACTTCATCTGACCGTAAACTCCATCACCAAGTATTTTAAAGATCACCTCTTTAAAACCGCCCTGCTCGCTTTCACTGACATTTACGGCTTCAGTGCGCCAGCCTTGTTTTTCACAATAGCGGGTATACATGCGGTAAAGATCACCTGCAAAAATCGCCGCTTCATCACCACCGGCACCGGCGCGGATCTCAACAAAACAGTTATTATCGTCATTAGGGTCACGCGGTAAGAGCAAAATTTGCAATTGCTCCGCTATTTCTTCAACCGCCTGTTTTGCGTCTTTATATTCTTCCTGCGCCATCTCACGCATATCAGGATCATCATCTTTAAGCATATCCTCAGCAGTCGCAAAATTACTTTCCGCCTGCTGGTATTGATTAAAAACACTGGTCACTTGCTCTAATTGCTTAAATTCTTTTGATAAGTTTTGGAACTTTTCTTGATCGGCAATCGTATCGGGATCAGAAAGCAAGGCCTGAACTTCTTCAAAACGCTCAACCAGGCCTTCAAGTTTTTGATAAACGGATTCTTTCATTAAATTATCTTTTCAGTAAAAGCTAACAATAACTAATCGGCTATTATAACCCAGTTATTATTATTCATGGGATGAATTTTTCTAAGTGGCGGCAGTGTAAAGATTTAATCACTGAGTTGCAATTGGACATAGCTATTTATCGATATTAAAAATATCGCGTAAATAAACCAGCTTATCCAGCTCACCGCCTTGTGCCGCCGTTTGAATCGCACTGGTCGGTGCATGCATAAACTTATTAGTTAATTTGGTTGCTAGTTCAGCAATCACAGCTTCCGGGTCTTTGTTGCTTTGTAGTTGCTGTTTTGCCTTCTCAAGCAGTAAATCACGCTCAGCCAAACATTGGTTACGGTAACTCACTACCGTATCCTGGGTATTTAAGCCGCGCAGCCAAGACATAAAGCCCGAGGTTTGCTTATTGACTATTGCTTCGGCTTCGACCGCCGCTTTACGACGATTTTCCAGGTTTTTCGCAATAATGCCTTGCAGATCATCGACGGTATATAAAAATACATCTTCAAGCTCTGCCACCTGTTCTTCAATATCCCGCGGCACAGCAAGATCAACCATAAAAACTGGTCTATGCTTACGCTTGGCCAGTGCGTGTTCCACCATGCCCTTACCAATAATAGGTAAAGTAGAGCCGGTCGAACTTATCACGATATCGGCGTCCGCCATTTTTTCAGGAATTTGTGCCAGGGTAATAACATCAGCACCTATTTGCTGTGCCATCAGTTCAGCGCGCGATAACGTCCGGTTAGCAACAGTAATTTGCCCAACTTTATTTTCATATAAGTGCTTAGCGACCAGTTCTATAGTTTCACCAGCGCCAACCAAGAGTACCTTAGCTTTTTCCAGGCTGGCAAAAATATGTTTGGCTAAGTTTACCGCGGCAAAAGCAACCGAGACCGCACTAGCGCCGATTTCGGTTTCGGTTCTAACCTGTTTAGCTACACCAAAGGTACGTTGAAACAAACGATCCATGATCAAAGACATAGAACCGCAGGCTTTTGCCTGATTATAAGCCTGTTTCATCTGCCCCAAAATTTGCGGCTCTCCTAACACTAAAGAGTCTAAACCACAGGCGACGCGCATCATATGGTTAACTGCCTGTTGGTCGTTATGCCAATACAAGCTGGGAATAAAAGTGGAGGCAGGAATATTGTGGTGATGCGCTAACCAGGCCACCACTTTTTCTTGGGTGATGTCCAGTTTTTCAGACTGTACCAGATAAAGTTCAGTACGGTTACAGGTCGATAAAATCGCTGCCTCTTTGCACTCTACATAGTGCAACATTTCCTGCAATGCTGACGATAACTTATCCGGGTTAAAGGAAATTTTCTCCCGAACAGCAACAGGTGCAGTTTTATGATTAATTCCAACAGCGACAATGGACATAATATTAACGATGAACCTACTTACTACGTTTAAATTCTTTACCAGGCAGCAATATTTTTCGTAATAAAAAACACTGAAAATAACAACTACTCGTGTATTATGGCCTGAAAATAACAATTAAGATGTGATTTGTCACAAACTATGGTGCAATTTTACGTAATAATCATCATGAATAAAAGGAAATCCCTGTATTTTGCATGGAATTAAACTAAACGATCGAATTATGAACAAAATTTTTCGCTACTGTGCATTACTGCTGTTATTTTCTATCAGCGCCTGTAGCACCCTAAAGCAAGCTGACAAGCATTCCCCTACTAAGGTGCTCACGAAAGAGCAACGTCAACAGCAGCTGGCTCAAATTAAGCAGTGGCAAATCACCGGCAAACTCGCATTTATCACACCAGAAAGGCGTCAAAGTGCTAATTTGTTCTGGCAGTTAGATCAAAAGCGCCAAAGCCAACAGCTAGAACTAACCAGTTATTTAGGCATTAGTGTTTTATCATTAACCTCAAAAAACGGTCATCACCTGGTAGAAGTCGATGGTAAAAATTATCAGGGAAATGATTTAGAACACTTAATCTATCAACTGACCAAACTTATTTTACCAACCAGTGCCATGCAGTATTGGCTTAGAGGTCTTGCCTGGTCAGCACAGGATCACATTCTATACCACGCAGAAACCAATTTGCCGATCCAAATATCCAGCTTTTATAATGGCCAACACTGGCAAATATTATTCGATGATTATCAGCTAGTTAATCAAATAGCTATGGCAAAAAAGATTACCATTACACAAGGTCAGCTGACGATAAAACTGCGCATCAACCAGTGGATAATTTAGCTCTTAACCAAGTAGCAACTCAAATTATAACTTATGACAACATCTAAATTTCATCATTTTCCATCTCCGGCAAAATTAAACCTGTTTCTCCATATCGTTGGCCAACGGTCAAACGGCTATCATGAATTGGAAACCGTATTTCAATTTCTCGACTATGGCGATGAGTTAGCGATACGATCGACAGAGGATAGCGAAATCAAGTTACTCACTCCGATTGCCGGGGTAAACAACAACGATAACCTGATAGTGAAAGCGGCAAAATTACTACAAAAAGCAACAAAGATCCCCTTAGGCGCTGAAATCAAACTGGATAAGAAACTGCCAATGGGCGGCGGTCTGGGCGGCGGTTCATCCAATGCTGCCACCGTATTAATTGCACTAAACTTATTATGGCAAACAAAATTAAGCTATGAGCAGCTAGCTAAACTCGGGCTAACGCTTGGCGCCGATGTACCAATCTTTGTCCATGGTTTTGCCGCCTTTGCCCAAGGGGTTGGAGAACAGCTCACTCCCGTTACCCCGAAAGAAGCTGTTTATTTAGTGACTAAACCGAATTGCAGCATCTCGACCCAGGCAGTGTTCACTGCAAAAGAGTTAACGCGAAACACCAAAAAACTTGACCTTAACGCAGCCTCGATAGATCAAATCATCGAGCAAAGCCATAATGATTGCCAGGCTTTAGTGATAAAACATTATCCTGAGGTTGCCAAGCTACTTGCTTGGTTGATAGAATACGCGCCGTCTCAAATGACCGGAACCGGAGCCTGTATTTTTTCCCGTTTTGATACGGAACAACAAGCTCGCCGAGTTGCTGATTTGCTACCACCGTCAGTCGAGTCGTTTGTCGCAAAAGGTGTTAATCAATCGAGCCTTCATCGTTACCTTACAAGTGCGACACTCGAATAAACACCAGAAAATTACGTTAAAAAGCCGTTGTTTACTGGCTTTTTTTTTAAATTGTGCTGATATTAAACACATTGTTTATTTCAGTATTGAACTCCAATGTCAAAAGTTTCTGAGGAACTGATAGTGCCTGACATGAAAATCTTTGCGGGTAACGCCACCCCTGAACTGGCCAAACAAATTGCTAATCGCCTTTATATTACTCCGGGCGAAGCCAAAGTCGGCAGCTTTAGCGATGGCGAAATTAGTGTTGAAATTACTGAAAACGTGCGTGGTGCTGACGTTTTCATTATTCAATCTACCTGTGCTCCTACCAATGATAACTTAATGGAATTGATCGTAATGATCGATGCCTTACGTCGCGCATCTGCTGGCCGTATCACAGCGGTAATGCCTTATTTTGGTTATGCACGTCAAGATCGCCGTGTTCGCAGTGCTCGTGTTCCAATTACAGCTAAAGTGGTAGCAGACTTTTTATCCAGTGTTGGCGTTGACCGTGTATTAACGGTTGATTTACACGCAGAGCAAATTCAAGGCTTTTTCGACGTCCCGGTAGACAATGTCTTTGGCACGCCAATCTTATTAGAAGACATGAAAGAGAAAAACCTTGAAAATCCAGTGGTGGTTTCTCCTGACATTGGCGGCGTTGTCCGTGCCCGTGCTGTCGCCAAACTGTTAGATGATGCAGATCTGGCTATTATCGATAAACGTCGTCCTAAAGCCAATGTTGCACAAGTAATGCATATTATTGGTGATGTTGAAGGTCGTGACTGTATTATCGTTGATGATATGATCGACACTGGCGGCACATTATGTAAAGCAGCAGAAGCTCTAAAAGAGCGCGGTGCTAAGCGTGTATTCGCGTACGCTACTCATGCTGTATTCTCAGGTAACGCTGCGCAAAACATTGGCAACTCTGTACTGGATCAAGTCATCGTGACAGACTCCATTACTATGCCTAAAGAAATGGAAGCAACAGGTAAAGTGACAACACTGAGCCTATCTCGCATGCTAGCAGAAGCCATTCGCCGTATTAGCAACGAAGAATCTATTTCTGCAATGTTTAACTAATCGAACCTTCGATTAAACATTTTTTAAAACACCCCTCTTTGGGGTGTTTTTATTTTCTGGCAGCAAGTTTTTCTCACCTCGCCCGATGTGAGAATTCTATGCTATCATACTGCGCTTTTTGAGATTCCAAGAGAGATCCTAACCTTGAGTCAACAAATTAAACTTCTCGTAGGCCTAGCTAATCCGGGGCCAGAATATGCAAAAACTCGACATAACGCGGGTGCTTGGGTAGTAGAAGAACTAGCACGCGTCCATAACATTACACTGAAGAACGAAGCAAAATTCTTCGGCATGACGGGACGCATTATGATGAATGGTCAGGATCTGAGACTGCTTATCCCTACCACCTTTATGAACCTCTCTGGTAAAGCTATTGCCGCGTTGGCGAAGTTCTATCAAATTAAACCAGAAGAGATAATGGTAGCGCACGATGAGCTAGATTTGCCTCCTGGTGTCGCTAAGTTCAAAAAAGGCGGTGGTCACGGTGGTCACAACGGCCTTCGTGACACAATTAGCAAACTTGGCAATTGCAAAGATTTTTATC
>CAZUHQ010000048.1:0-25348 GCA_964620605.1 uncultured Thalassotalea sp. | reverse complement strand
AATACATCATACCCAAGAAACCAGCCGTTAGTAGAAAGCCTACTGCGTTATGTCCGTACCACCACTGCATCATGGCATCGATAGCACCTGGGTATATTGAATAAGATTTCATTAAGGAGACAGGAATAACCATGCTATTGCCAATATGCAGCACAGCAATC
Source organism: uncultured Thalassotalea sp. (assembly GCA_964620605.1). Lineage (GTDB taxonomy): Bacteria > Pseudomonadota > Gammaproteobacteria > Enterobacterales > Alteromonadaceae > Thalassotalea_E. The sequence continues at coordinate 25,187 of CAZUHQ010000048.1, read as the reverse complement.
GTTAAAATAAAACCACCGAAGAACCAGTTAGCCACATAAATATGCGAAGTTTTACGCTTGACTAAGGTACCAAAGAAAACTGTCGCATAACTAACCCAAACAATAGCAATTAGAATATCGATTGGCCATTCCAGTTCGGCATATTCTTTGGTTGATGTATAACCTAGTGGTAGGGTAATTATCGCCAATACAATAATTAACTGCCAGCCCCAAAAGGTAAAGTTGGCAAGAGAACCACCAAATAATGTTGTTTTACAGGTTCGCTGAACAACATAGTAAGAAGTGGCAAATAGTGCACTTGTACCAAAAGCAAAAATTACCGCATTGGTATGAAGTGGACGAAGACGGGAATATGTCAGCCATGGTGTTTCAAAATTTAATGCTGGCCAAATTAATTGTGCCGCAATAATTACACCTAATAGCGTGCCAACAAGTCCCCAGATAACTGTCATGATGGTGAACTTTCGTACCACATCAAAGTTATATGACGGCTGATCAAGCGATGTTGTCATTTTTATTGGTTCCGTTAACTTAGTGAGTTTGGCTATTGTTATCAAGGTAACAATGAGCGTATTTCTACAAATTTGATTTTAGGATGTGATATAAATCACGCTAATTGCGTCTACTGCCTAATATCCGCGGCAATTTTAACTTCTGGCCATGATTTAGATCAACTGCAAAATATGATTTAAATCAATAAAAAGCATACCCTTAAATAATGTAGGGGTTTATTTTTTTAGAATTGCCTATTTTATATACTAAAACTGTATGAAATATCTTTCAAAATGTAGTACATAGATAATATTTAGGCGAATTTAATCTTGGGGAGAAACCGCTGCGTGATTTTATGACAGTTTACTTGTTGGCGATATCTTCCAATATTTGCGGGGCTAACAAATGAAGATGTTTTCTTGATTGCTCGATTAATTGCTCTTTTTGAAATTTTGAAAAAATCCGACTGAGTGTTTCCCTTCTTAGTCCTAAAAAGTTGGCAATATTGTCTTTACTGATGGTGAGCAGGAGCTTATTTGTTTGTGGCTTATCTTTATTCAAGCGCTGCTTAATGTTTAATAAAAACGCGGCAACCAGACTTTCAGCAGACTTTTTAGCGATAAATGATTCAAACTGCATTTGGGTGATGAAACTTTGTCTGGTCAACAGTTTTACCAGGCTTAATTGCAGATCTGGCACCGCCTGTGAGCAGGCAAGCAGCTGATCAACATTGACCCGACACACTGAACTTTCACCGATAGCGATGGCGTTTTGCGCGTATACTTTCGGGTGCAATGCATCTTCACCAATTAATTCACCAGGAAAGCGAAAACCAAGTACTTTCTCTTGATTAAATTTGGTCAGCTTAGTTAATTTATAGCTACCGGAACATACGGCATAGATTTCAGTTAATGGTTGGCCTTCCCTAAACAGGTAGTTGTCTTCTGTTGAAGGCGTACGTTTAGCAAGGTATTGATCTGTCAGGGTTAAACTAGTCGTTAGTTGGGTTTTGACCGGCAGACAAATTGGCTGCATAGTACATTGATCACAGGCAACGTAATTGTGATCTTTGTCACCGATGACATTTATCTTTGACTTACATTGTGTCATTGCTGTTAACGCCTGTTCTTATTTAACTAATTGAATTTAAATATAAAAATAAATTGAGTCTTGTCTCTGTCGTAGGCTATTATACTCATTTGGTTATTTAAAAAGCTGATCATAGTCAAATTCAAGCTCATTATCAGAGTGGCCATTTGGATTACATTTAGGGGGCAGTGTCTCAAACTATCGGCAGCAACAGGTGCCGATAGCTTGTAGCCTGTTGCTAAGATGAAAATGTCTACCAATAAAACTGTGCTCTAGCGCTTAATGCAGAACCTTTTATCTCACAGCAATTATTGGTTAAACGGCCGTAATCAATATTAGCCCGGGTATAATTTAATGATAGTCGGGTAAATTTAGTGGCGAAATAGTTAATGCCTGAAGTAACTATTGACGCAGCTGAGCCTTGTGCCTTATCGAGAAAGTTCACGTTTTCAACCCGTGTAAATACTTCCCATGCGCCATTTTGTGAGTTAGCTGATACCCCTAAAAAGGTGCCGGAGGCATGGTCATAGCTGCGAGTATCGCCGGTTAAAAAATAACTGGCCTGGAGATAATGGCTGGAAAACTCGCGCTTTGAGTTTTCCCCAAGCTCGTCAAACTGTGCCAGCTGATATTCGCCGGTAATGTGCCAGTTGCTATGCTGATAGGAAAGTTCGAAATTATAGACTTGGCTGCTGTTAGCATAAAAACTGTCGGTGGTAATGCTTTTTACAGGCGTGCTGTGTACTCCGGCGCGATCTTGCACTTGAAAGGGGCTTGTCTGATCCAGATCTCGCACGCTAATAGCCATACCAAGATGCAGTAACTGATGTTTAGTCTGCAAAGGTAAATAGCTCAATCGCCCGGTAATCGCATAGTTGTTATCAGTTGCGGTTGAAGCAATATCAAAAACCCCTAACTGATACGCATAATCACTGCCGTAACCGGCAATACTGACACCCAGCTCTCTATCTCCGGCAAAATGGGAATTGCCGGTGACCGAGCGTTCAATCGCCGAAATAAACTTAGAGCTATTGGCGCTTTCTAACCCCAGCGGCTCGGCATGTTTTCCTACGTAAAGGTCGAAACTTTCAAAGCCAGAATACTTGATATAAGTATTGCTATTACTCGCTCCCTGTCGGTTGATATTGGTTTGAAAACGGTATTGCCAGTCGTGGTATTTGCCCTTTAAGTAAATGCGTGAACGTCGGATCTCACTGCCAGAGCCGCTTTTACCTACAACTCCTGAATAGGCTTCGCCGTGCCAGGCATCAAAATCCACCATCAGCCGACCATTGAGACGAAAAAAGAAGTCCTGACTGTTAACGGCAAGTCCTGCCTGGTTATTGATATCGATATCGTGAATACTAGCCGCGGCATTTTCAGCCAAGCTGGTGCCTGAGATAGTTAAACTTAGGCCAACAAACGGGAGGAGATAGCGTTGTTTCATTATCATTTACTACTGTTAAATATTTAATTGAGTAATAAGGATAATGACTTTCTATAAAGGTGATAATTACCTTAAAATGATAAATTCTATTTCTTTTAAAGAAAAAATTGTGCTTATTTCCTAACTAAACCGGTTCGATAGTTAAAAAAGTGAGGTGACAAAGTTAATAAAGCAGTCCAGTTTTGCAGAAGAATCTCTGCGCTGCTGAAATACCGCATAACGGCTGCGCGAATCTTGCTGCCATTGTGGCAGTATTTCTACCAAATTTCCGGCTGTTATTTCATCATCTACCATGTATTGATATAGATTGGCTATGCCAAGCCCGTTCTTTGCTGCCATTAACAGGGCATAATAGTTGTTACTGCTAAAAGCAGCGTCAGGTTGCAGGCTTATTAGTTGCTGCTGGTAGTTAAATGACCAGCTTGAGGTGATTTGTGGCCCCTGATATACCAGCAAATCTTGTGAATTGAGTTCTGCTGGACTATTCGGCATTCCCCGCCGCGTTAAATATTCTGGCGAAGCCACCAGTTTTTGTCTGTGCTCGCCTAATTGCACAGAATATAGTGACGAGGTCGCTGGTAGTGCAACCGAACGTATTGCGAGATCAAAACCTTGCTCGGTAATATCCACTAACTGTTCATTTAATACCAGATCAAGTTGTACTTTCGGATAGGCGCGCTGAAATTGATGTAATTTTGGAGCGATAAAAAACTGACCCAGGGCCGATGGCATGGTCACTCTCAGTAGCCCTGCTGGCTCAGTGGTTTGATTTTTAATGCTTTCTTCCAGCGACTGTAATTGCGCCAGCATTAATTTGGCGCTATTGAGATATTGATGACCGCTGTCGGTCAGGCTTTGATGGCGAGTGGTGCGATTTAGCAGTTTGGCCTGTAAACTTTGTTCAAGCTGGTGTACTGCTTTACTCACCGAAGAAGTCGTCATGTTCAAGCTACTTGCTGCCTGAGTAAATGAGCCTTTAATGGCGACCTCATGAAAGACTTTCATTAGATGGAATTTGTCATTTTCGCGGCGCATTTTTGTTTCCATAAAAGAAAATATTGGTAGCTATTTTTAAAGATTATGCTTTTTATGTAAAGTAATAAGGTGAGGAAATCCAGCTAACAGGCAAGGTAAAATCATCTTTGAAGAATCAAGTGCAATTTATTGATAGCGAAAATATATTTAGTTTAACAAACATGGCAGAATAGCCCCATTATTTACTATTTTTGATTCACCCCCTAGCAGAGACAGAATATTAATGACAAATATCATGATAAAAACCTTTTCGACATTATTATTGTTGCTGAGCTTTCATTGCCAAACGCTGGCGAAACAGCAACAACTTGAAATCAAACCATTAATCGATAATGTTTATCAGTATGTTTCTTATCATCAAATAGAGCCCTGGGGGCTGGTTGGTGCTTCGGGATTATTGGTAAAAGACGGTTCTGATATTTATATGATAGATACGCCATGGACGGAGCAGGATACGAAGGAATTAATTAAATGGATTGACACACAAGGTCTTCATTTAAAAGCTGCTGTTGCCACGCATTTTCATCAGGATGCCAGTGGCGGCATCAAGGTACTTAATCAGCTAAATATTCCAACCTATGCCACGCAATTAACCAATCAATTAATGGTTGATGCAGGGCGAGAGGCTACTAATCATCAGATTGATAATGAGGTATTTCAATTATTAAAAGACCGTATTGAGGTGTTTTATCCCGGCGCCGGTCATAGTCAGGACAATATTGTCGTCTGGTTACCTAAGGCAGATATGCTGTTCGGTGGCTGTTTGGTGAGAAGCCTTGCAGCGAAAACTATGGGTAATACTGCTGATGCCTCGATTAACGATTGGGCAGATACGATTGAACATATTTTGCAGCGATACTCAAATATTGAGCAGGTTATCCCCGGTCATGGCAAGGTTGGTAGTAGCGAATTACTGCACCACACCAAATCATTAGCGACTAAGGCTAAACAAAAACTCATTATGGAATGAACATAGGAACTTCAGTAATGAGTATTAACGCTAAGCTTGTTATTATTGACCCCTGGGCCATAATTGTTCGTTTTTTTAAAAGCTATGTTGTTTAAATCTCGGCTAAATACCGTTTTATTGTTGTTTGTTGCCAATTTTTTGCTTGCTGGCTGCTCGCCTGCGCCTAAGCTTGCGTCAAATTATGTTGAACCGCAGTGCATCACAGGGCAAAGTCAGTGTCAGTTTGACACTAGATTTGGCCAGTTTCATTTGCTGTTTAATGTCAATAAGGTCACCAGTGAGCAGGAATTTCAAATCCTGGTGCAAGGCAGTGAGCTAGCTGAAAACCTGCAACTAACCGCCTATTTGGAAGGCAAAAACATGTATATGGGGAAAATCCCATTATTTTTTCGCTATGATCCTCAGCAAGACTCTTATGTCAGCGATGCAATTTTAGGCAGTTGTAGCGAGCCGAAAATGAGCTGGCAGCTGGTATTAACCTTAGACGATAGTACTAAAAATAACTCACAAACTTTTTTTATCGAATTTCAAAGCTCGCGCTCGTAATTGTTCACAATATATAATACCTATTTAAAAACAATAGTTTGTACAGATAACGTGTAACTTTATTTTCTGATATTTCTTTATTAGAACACGAGCTAAGGTATTGTAAATCTATGTAAATAATATTGTTGAAGCTATTGATAGCGCATAAACTAAGTGAAGTGCAATTTGTAGTAGATCTATTTTACTTAGATTAACAATAATAAATGAAGAATATACCCATACAGAAATACCTGCTTAATAGCCTAGCTATTCTGGTGGCAAGCTCGCTTTATGGCTGCTCAACCTCCAGTTACCAAAGCCAGGCGATGGAGCAATTGGTGTTACCTGAGCATTGGCACTCCAATAGTCAACAAGAGCAAAGTGATGTAGCGATATCTGCTGAAAATCAACTTTCCTGGCTCGAAAGTTTAAACGATAGTCGATTAACTGAACTTGTCACGAAAGCCTTGACCAATAACCGTCAATTACAGGCAAAACAGGCAACGCTAAAAATTGCCGAGCAGCAGGCGGTGATTTCAGGAGCAACCCAATATCCGGAATTATCGCTTAGTCAGGGTAACAGTCGTAAAAAACAAGTCACAGCCAGTGGCGTGCAATATCAAAGCAGTGCGGATATCAATCTGACTTTATCTTATGAGCTGGATATTTGGGGCAAACTCTCCGACCAACAGCACCAGGCAAAGCTCGAGCTGATTAGCGCACAAAATACTTATCTGCAGGCGCAGCAGCAGTTAACATCTGATATTGCGAAAAGCTGGTTTAATCTGATTGAGGCTCAGCAATTGTTAGCGCTCTATCAGAAAAGGGCGGATAACCAGGCGAAAAATCTCGCGATGATCCAGTCCTCCTATCGCTTAGGGTTAAAAGATGCACTAGATGTGTATTTAACCCAGAATAATGTCAGTAGTGAGCTTGCGCGAGTGGCCTCGCAGCAGCAGCTTGTGTTAGCGAACAAACGCTCGCTGGAATTGTTATTGGGTGAGTATCCGCAGGGTGATATTGCCGCTAAGCATGAATTGCCACAAATCGATAGCAATATTCCCCTTGGTTTACCGGCTGAGCTGTTAACCCAACGCGCAGACTTACTCGCTTCCTGGTATCAGTTATTAGCGTTGGATGCTGGCGTGGCTATCGCCCATAAACAACGTTTTCCCAAGTTTGCATTAACCACGTCTGCCGGTGACAGTTCAGAACAATTGACCGAATTACTATCTGGAAGCGCCATTGCCTGGTCGGTACTTGGTAATATCAGCATGCCATTATTTAACGGCGGTAAACTGGCGGCGTTTGAGCAGCAGGCTAAGCTGAAACTTGCGCAAAAAGAGCAGCAATATCTCGATCAGCTCTATCAGGCGTTTGCCGAAGTTGAAAATGCCATAGATAATCAAAGCTCACTGAGTAAGCGTTATCATTATCTGCTGCAGGCACAGGAAAATGCCAAACAGGCAGAAAAATTGTCATTTGATCAATACCTGCGCGGCCTGGTGCAATACACCACTGTACTGGAAGCGCAACGTCGCTCGTTTGATGCGCAAACATCAGTGATCCAGATAAAAAATCAATTGCTGCAAAATCGTATTGACCTGCATCTCGCCCTTGGTGGCGATTTTATCACAGCAGTGGATCAAGCAGAGCCTCAGCTTGCCGTGTCTTCTAGCTCATTAATTAGTGAATAGCCTATGTCTGTAAATATTTTTTCTCGCCATAAAAAACTGTTATTGCCGGTGTCTATTTTAACGTTGGCATTGATGCTGTATTTTTTGATTTTAATGAATCCGCCAGAGGCGAAAAGAGGCCGTCCCAATGGTGCACCGCAAATCAATGTCGATGTTAAAACGTTAGTTACGGAAAATTATTCGGTGATGATCGACAGCTATGGCAAGATAAAGCCGCGTACCCAAAGTGTACTGTTACCTCAGGTGTCGGGGCAGATCATTAAAATAAGTGACAAATTTCAGGCCGGGGCATTTTTTGAACAAGGGGATGTCTTGCTTGAACTCGACAGTCGAGATTTAAAGGCTGAGGTTAAAATCGCTCAGGCAAATTTATATAGCGCAAAGCAGGCGCTAAGTGAAGAGCAGGCGCGGGTTGAGCAGGCAAAACAGGACTGGCAGCGCCTTGGTGGTAACGGTGAAGCGCCGGATTTGGTATTGAGAAAGCCGCAACTTATGGCGGCGCAGGCAAAACTTTATTCTGCCGAGGCAAGCCTTGAAAAAGCGCAGTTAGCATTAGAGCGCAGTCAAATTAAGGCGCCGTACAGTGGCCGGGTACTGTCAAAAGAGGTGGATTTAGGCCAGGTAATTTCGCCAAGCACCCGTTTAGCGGAAATTTATGCTGTTGATTATGTTGAAATTCGTTTGCCGCTGAAAAACAAAGACCTGCCTTATATTCATTTGCCGGAAACCAACCGTTATGCTCAGGGCAACTTAGCATTAAAGCCGAAAGTCACAATCGTCTCCGACCTGGTTAAGCAGCAGTTTTGGCATGGTAAGGTGGTGCGAACCGAAGGGGCATTTGACCAGAGTTCTCAGCAGCTGTTTGTTGTTGCGCAAATTGACGACCCTTATGGCCGTCAGGCTAATGACGGCTTGGCATTAAAAATTGGCCAATATGTTAATGCGAAAATTGCCGGTAAACAGGTAGAGGATGCGATAGTGATCCCCAATAAGACCATTTATCAGGGCACTTATGTCTATGTGGTTGAAAATGGTGTATTAAAGCGTCTGGATGTTGATATTGCCTGGCAGAATCAGGATGTCGCGATTATTGAATCCGGGCTGGAAGCCGGTCAGCAATTAGTACTCACGCCATTAGGCCAGGTTACTTCCGGCACTGCGGTGGCGATTAATCAAATTGATGGTCAACAGGTTGAACGCTTAAAAAGACAGGGAGCAGGTGCTTTACCAACAGAAGGCAGAGGCAGTAAAAGAAAAGCTGCGATGGCGGATGACAACCCAGCTTCTGGCAAGCGAAAACCTGCTGAGCAAGTGAAAAAAGGAGCTAACTCATGATCGCCTGGTTTGCTCGTAACCATGTTGCCGCCAATTTGTTGATGATCACTATCTTGCTGCTTGGTTTATTGTCATTAAAAAGCAATATTCCATTAGAAGTGTTTCCGTCGTTTGAATCCGATATTGTCAGTGTCAACGTCTCACTGCGCGGTGCAACACCGGAAGATACTGAGCAAGGGGTGGCAATTCGCATTGAAGAGGCGGTGCAAGACCTGCAAGGCATTAAAAAAATTTCCAGCACTTCGGTTGAAGGCGCTGCCAGTGTCAACATTGAAGCGGATGAAGGCTATGATGTCAGGGAACTGCTGTCGGATGTCAAGAGCCGGGTTGATGCGATTAATACTTTTCCTGCGGATGCGGAAAAGCCGATTATTGCTGTGCGTCAGCGGCAAAGAGAAGTGATCGCCGTTACCGTTGCTTCGATTTACAGCGAAAAAGAAATTCGTGAGTTTGCCGAGCAGGTACGGGACGATTTATTAACTTTGCCACAAATTACTCAAGTGTCATTAGATGCAGTGCGCGATTACGAAATTACCATCGAAGCTAGTCAGAGCCGGTTACGTCAATATCAATTAGCTTTATCGGATATTGCTAACGCGATTAAAGCCAGTTCTGTCGATCTATCGGCAGGTAATGTCAGAACCGATGGCGGCGATGTTTTAGTGCGTAGCAAGGGCCAGGCTTATCGTCGTGACGAATTTGAAAATATTGTTATCAAAACCCAGCCGGACGGCACTTTTTTACACGTTAGTGATGTTGCTAAAGTCAATGACGGCTTTGAAGAGCGACCATTGCGAGCACGGTTTAACGGCAAACGCGGCGCGCTGATCGAGGTTTATCGTATCGGTAATCAAAGTGCTATCGATGTTGCGGATGCGGTCAAGGAGTATATTAATGAGCGCCAGTCCAGTTTGCCGCAAGGCTTTGAGTTAAGTTACTGGGATGATGATTCAGAAATTGTCAAAAGCCGATTAAATACCTTGATTTCCAATGCGCTACAGGGCGGTTTTTTAGTGCTGCTGTTATTAACCTTGTTTTTGCGACCATCAATTGCCTTTTGGGTATTTATCGGTATCCCGATCAGCTTTATGGGCGCTTTTATTTTAATGCCGATTTTTGATATCACCATTAATATCATGAGCTTATTTGGTTTTATCTTAGTGCTGGGTATAGTGGTGGATGATGCGATAGTTACGGGTGAGAATGTTTACCGTCATAGCCAAACAGCAAGTTCTGGCTTGGATGCGGCGATTAAAGGCACTCAGGAAGTCGCAGTGCCGGTAACCTTTGGTATTTTAACCACCATAGCGGCGTTTTTGCCGCTAGCGTTTATCGAGGGACGGCGCGGAGCCATTTTTGCCCAGATCCCGGTGATTGTCATCCCAGTGTTGATTTTCTCGCTGATCGAGTCGAAATTTGTGCTTCCGTCCCATTTGAAACATTTGCGGCTACGCTCGGATAAAGCTTCAGTCTCGCGTTTTAGTGCCTGGCAGCAAAAATTTGCCGACGGTTTTGAACGGGCAATATTAAAGTATTATAACCCTATGCTGGCGTTAGCATTGCGTCATAAGTTAACGACCTTAGTATTATTTATTTCATCATTTTTATTGATCTATGCCTTTATCGTCAGTGGCTGGACCAAGTTTGTGTTTTTTCCGCGTATTGCCAGTGAAACCGCGCGTGCTAACCTCTCTATGCCGGTTGGCACCAGCTTTGATGTGGTTGACCGTTATGTTGAAAAAATGGCAAATGCCGCCAAAACCTTGCAGGATAAGTATCGTGATGAAAATAGCGACAGTATTATTCTTCATACCTTAGCCATCACCCGTAATGAATCCGGCCGGGTACGTTTTGAGGTATTACCGGCGGATAAAAATGAAACCGGCATAGGTACCCGCCAACTGGTGCAAGAATGGCGCGAGTTGATTGGCGATATTCCTGGCGCGGAAAGTTTAACCTACCGCGCTGAGATTGGCCGCGCCGGTGATCCAATCGATATTCAGTTGTCGGCAAAAGATTTAAATACCTTAAAGGAAGTGGCTGACCAGGTAAAAACGCGCTTAAACACTTATCCAACGGTGTTTGAAATTTCCGATAGCCTGTCTAATGGTAAGCAGGAGCTGGAAATAGAGCTGACGGAGCAGGGTCATGCGATGGGTATTTCTCGTACCACTATTACCCGTCAGGTGCGTGATGCGTTTTTTGGCGCGCAAATTCAGCGTATCCAGCGCGGCAGGGATGATGTTCGGGTGATGCTGAAATTCCCATTGTCAGAGCGAAAATCGGTCGCTAACTTATCGGATATGCTGATTAATACGCCGAGTGGCGGCAAAGTGCCCTTGTCACATGTTGCTAAGTTGATCCCTGGGAAAAGTCCGTCGGCGATTAATCGCATAGATCGTTATCGTACGGTTAATGTTACCGCCGATGTTGATAAGCAAAGCACAAATATGACGGTATTAAATGCTGATCTTAAAGAATATTTGCAGCAGCTGGTTTCTAAGTATCCGAGTGTTAGTTTTACTCTGGAAGGTGAAGCGAGAGAGCAGCGTGAATCTTTTGGCAGTATGAAGTTAGGCTTGCTGTTTGTCTTTTTCATTATTTACTGTTTGTTAGCGATTCCGTTTAAGTCTTATTTGCAGCCGCTTATCGTGATGTCAGTGATCCCGTTTGGCGCTATCGGTGCCATCGTTGGTCATTGGATCATGGGGATGGACTTAACCATAATGAGTTTGCTCGGCATGATGGCGCTGATCGGTGTAGTGGTTAATGACAGCTTAGTACTGGTGGACTTTATCAATCAAAAACGCCAGCAGGGTATGGAACTGCTTGAAGCGGTGAAAAAATCAGGTCAGGCGAGGTTTAGGCCGGTGATGCTGACTTCGTTAACGACATTTATCGGCTTAATGCCGCTATTGTTTGAAAAAGCGACTCAGGCGCAGTTTTTGATCCCGATGGCGGTATCACTTGGCTTTGGAATTATTTTTGCTACCTTGATCACTTTGATCATGGTGCCGGTGAATTATTTAATAGTAGAAGAAGTCAAAGCATTTGTTAAACTACCTGCATTAACTTCAAAATCAGCACGCTAAATCAGTACATCAAGGTGAAACCGCCATGGCAGAAGAAACAATATTTTCGAAAATTATCAGACAGGAAATCGACACCCCTTTGTTATATCAGGACGAGTTAGTGACGGCATTTCGTGATATTTTTCCAAAAGCGAAAAGTCATATTTTAATCGTACCGAATAAGCTGATTCCAACCGCTAACGATATTGAGCAAGATGATGAATTAACCATAGGCCGAATGTTTACCGTTGCTAAGCAATTGGCAAAAGAAGAAGGCATTGCCGAAGATGGCTATCGTTTGATCATGAACTGTAATCAGCATGGTGGCCAAGAAGTGTATCATATCCATTTACACCTGGTTGGTGGTCAGCCGTTAGGCAAAATGCTTAGCCTTTAGTTACTCGCTTTATTTAGGGCGCAAAATGAGATAAATAGCGCGGTTATCAGGTTTAGTGGTAATGCGCGCTATCCCAAGCTCATTCATAATGAGTCATATTATTCGCTTATTGGTTGTTTCTGTGAAGTGGACAAAGTTCCTGGAAGAAAAGAATAATCTGTTCTGGTTTGTACATAGTGCCGGCTGGTTTGGTTTTGCGCTTGTTTATTACCTTAGTTCCCTGCTTCATGATCTAAGAGACATCTTTGTCGTCATTATTTTCTTAAATGCCTATGCCGGCTGGCTGTTTAGCATACCGCTGCGTTATATCTATCGAAAAGTGTGGAATTATAAGCCGGTTAATATTGCACTTAGTGTATTATTTACTTCTGCGATCACCGGTCTGCTATGGCAGATAGTGCAAAATATTAACTACTGGGAGATTTACAAGCACGGCTTTCGCCCGGATGAGCTGATTTATTACACCAAAAACGGTCTGTTTTCGGTGTCTATTATGCTCAGCTGGAGTGTGCTGTACTTTGGTACCAAATATTATCAAATGTTGCAACGTGAACGACAAAATGTGCTCCACGCCAATACCGTTGCCCATCAGGCACAACTTAAAATGTTGCGCTATCAGTTAAATCCGCATTTTTTGTTTAACACCTTAAATGCCATTTCTACTTTGATCCTGGTAAAGGAAAATGACACTGCCAATGCCATGGTCACTAAGTTAAGTGAATTTTTGCGTTATTCACTTGATAAAGATCCAATGAAAAAAGTGACATTGGAAAATGAACTACAGGCACTGAAGCTATACTTAGATATCGAAAAAGTGCGTTTTGAAGAGCGGCTGCAAGTAGAATTTAATGTCGCTAAAGATTGTGATCAGGCGCTGGTGCCGAGCATGATTTTACAGCCGCTGGCGGAAAATGCGATTAAATACGCGATTGCGGTGCAAGAGCAGGGCGGTACCATCACAGTTAACGTAGATAAGTTTGGCAATGATTTATTATTAGAGCTTGCGGATAATGGCCCGGGCGCTGAAATTAAAAATGGTAATTTATTTCGGGAAAATGGCGTTGGTTTGGCGAATAGCCGCGAGCGTTTACAAGCCCTGTATGGCAATGATTATTCATTAGTGGTCGCGAATAATCAGCCAAGCGGGGTCAAAGTGAATATTAGAATGCCGTTTGAAACTAAGGTGAATGCATGAGTAAAGTATTATCTACCATCATAGTGGATGATGAAGCGCTGGCGCGCAAAGGCCTGGCAATTCGTTTACAGGCCCATCAAGACATTAAAGTGATCGCTCAATGCAACAATGGCCGGGAAGCGATTGAAGCGATCAGGGCGTATCAGCCTGATTTAATGTTTTTAGATATTCAAATGCCAGGCATAGACGGCTTTGAGGTGATGGAAGCGATAATTGAGCAGCAGCTTAAATTGCCTATGGTGGTGTTCGTTACTGCCTTTGATCAATATGCGCTAAAAGCGTTTGAAGTACACGCCTTTGATTATTTGTTAAAGCCGGTTGATGAAACCAGGCTGACTCAGGCAATCGATAAAATACGCGAAAAAATCATCGGCGAAGAAAATTCCATTCATAAAGAGAAATTGATCCGTTTGGTCAGTGATGTTACCGGTAATGACTGTGCGGAAATCCTCTATGATTTAGAGCACAACAAGCCTGTGGTCTATGAGCACTATTCGGATGTGCTGGCGATTAAAGATGCTGGTGAGGTCAGCCGGGTGCCGGTGAAAGATATCATCTGGATCGATGCTGCCGGCGATTATATGTGTGTCCATACTCAAGATAACACCCATATTTTACGTAAAACCATGAAGCAGCTGGAAGAAAGCCTAGATCCTAAGCACTTTATTCGCAGTCATCGTTCCACTATCGTCAATAAACATTTTGTCGATAAGTTTTGTAGTCAGCTAAACGGTGAATACTATCTGGTACTGAAAAATGGTAAGGAATTGAAAGTCAGTCGCAGTTATAAGGAAAAAGTTAAGCAGGCGGTTACTGCTTAACTGTTCGTCAGTTGGTATTACAAGCCTGTGTCGGTTAAGGCAAAAATATTCTCCTGGGCATCGACTAGCGTCTGGCTGACCTGTTTTTGATGCTGAACTGCCTCGAACAACGGCATATGCACCATCTGGTTATTTTGCTCACCGATCATCACATGGCTTTTACCATCATTAATTGCCTGTATCGCCGCAACCCCCATTTTTGTTGCCAGTAACCTGTCTTTTGCCACCGGTGAGCCGCCGCGCTGAATATAACCTAAAGTACAAAGTGGACAATCTATGCCGGTGGCTTGTTTTAAACTGTTGGCCAAGGCCTGGCTGCCGCCTGGCCAAAGGTTTTCGGCAATCACTATCAAGTAACTGCTGTGGCGCTTTTGCTGGGCATCGGTGATTTGCTTGGCGATTTTTTTCAGTAGTTGCTTTTCATTTTCTGGTTGAAAGTTTTCAAACGACAGTACTTGTTCGGCGGCACAAGCAATTCCAACATTAAAAGTGATATGACCACTATGGCGCCCCATTAATTCCACCAAAAATACCCGGTCGAAGGCATCGGCGGTATCGCGAATTTTATCTATCGCTTCAATGCCGGTATTGACCGCGGTGGCAAAACCTATGGTAAAGTCGGTGCCGTCAATATCATTGTCTATGGTGCCAGGAATACCGATCACTTGTCCTTGCCACTGTTTGCTAATGGCCATTAATCCGTTAAACGAACCGTCACCCCCTATGACAATCAGGGCATCAATTTTATTTTTTAACAGTACGTTGACCGCTTGTTTGAGCCCTTGTTCAGTGCGCATTTCCTGACAGCGGGCGCTTTTTAAGATAGTGCCGCCACGGTAGATAATGCTTTGCACACTGTTGGTGGTTAACAAGGTAAAGTCGTTATTAATCAAGCCATTATAGCCATGGTAAAAACCATAAATTTCACATTGATAGTGCTGCGCCGCTAATACTACGGCGCGAATAGCGGCATTCATGCCGGGCGCATCACCACCACTGGTCAGTAATGCAATTCGCGTGGTCATGAGTTTCTCCACATTAGGCTGATCTGATAATTGTAGGTTAAGGACACTTTATTGAAAAATAAAGTTTTTTGGCTAATAAAAAAGGCAGCGAAATAGCTGCCTTAGGTATGTGGCTAAACCATTTTATGCTAAATGCGCTTTGGTGATAGTCAATACTTTTAAAGTGTTAGTCGCCCCCACGGTTTCCATTAAATCGCCATGTGTGAAAATGACCTTATCACCCACTTGCAGTTCGGCCTGCTGACGTACTGCTTTGATGACATCGGTTGCCAGTTCATCATTGTTACTGTGGGTTGAGTCAAATTTCACCGGATAAACCCCGCGATAAATCGCGCTCTTACTTAAGGTTTTGTTATGGCGTGATAGCGAATAAATCGGTAAACCGGAAGTAATACGCGACATTAATTTCGCGGTATGACCTGACTCGGTCAGAGCAATAATCGCCTTAACACCTGTTAAATGGTTTGCGGCATACATCGCAGATAAGGCGATAGTTTCTGATACTTCGGAAAACATCAGTTCAATACGATGTCTTGAAGTGTTAACCGAGCGATGAGTTTCTGCGCCCTGACAAACTTCTGACATTGCTTTAACGGTTTCAATCGGGTATTTACCTGCGGCGGTTTCTGCCGAAAGCATCACGGCATCTGTACCGTCAAGCACTGCGTTAGAAACGTCCATTACCTCAGCGCGGGTCGGCATTGGCTGAGTGATCATGGTTTCCATCATTTGCGTTGCAGTAATCACCACACGGTTTAATTGACGAGTACGGGCAATTATATGTTTTTGCTTACCAACCAATGCAGCATCACCAATCTCAACCCCGAGATCGCCACGGGCGACCATAACAACATCAGACGCTAAGATAATATCATCTAATACTTTGTCATCATTGACCGCTTCAGCACGTTCAATTTTTGACACTAAGCGAGCATCACATCCAGCTTCTTGCGCTAACAGGCGAGCTTCACGCATGTCTTTTGCGTCACGTGGGAAAGAAACGGCAAGAAAATCAACATTGATTTTTGCAGCCGTCTTAATATCTTCTTTATCTTTATCGGTCAGTGCCGGGGCTGTTAAACCGCCGCCTTGACGATTAATACCTTTGTTATTGGAAAGCGGACCACCAACGGTGACTTCGGTAAATACCGATGGGCCGTCAGTTGACAATACTTTTAACTGAACACGACCATCGTCAAGTAACAGGATATCGCCTGCGGCAACATCATTTGGCAGGTTTTTATAGTCGATACCGACTTTTTCCTGACAGCCTTCGCCTTTTGGTAAATTGGCATTCAGTTCAAATTTATCACCAACGGTTAGTTTGATCGGACCGTCTTTAAAGGTTGATACGCGAATTTTAGGACCTTGAAGATCGCCTAAAATACCGACATAAATGCCTAATTCTGCTGCAACTTCGCGAACCGCTTTGGCACGTTGAATATGATCTTCGGCGCTGCCGTGTGAAAAATTTAAGCGAACTACGTTGACGCCAGCAGCAAGTACCTGTTTTAGCGTTTCTCTGTCTTCAGTTGCCGGACCTAAGGTTGCAACTATCTTGGTTCTTCTAGGCATTGTTATCCTTTGTCGTTAAATAAGTTATTAAACTAACTAATGAATAGTTTGGGTTATTCTTTACGTTCGAAGCGTGAACTGCGCAAGCTGTCTTTCACTTTCTTCAAATTGTCTCTAAATTTAGTGCCGCGGCGTAAGGTAAATCCGGTAGCCAAAATATCAATTAAGGCTAACTGGGCAATCCGCGATGACATCGGCATATAAAGGTCGGTATCTTCTGCAACATCGACCGAGAGCACTATGTTACATTCCTTTGCCAACGGCGTGCCTTCTGTGGTGATGCCGATAACAGTGGCATCGTTCTCTTTTGCCAAACTTGCCACTTCCACTAATGATTTAGTGCGACCTGTGTGTGAAATGACTACCACGACATCGCCTTGCTGACTATTAATAGCACTCATACGTTGCATTAATATGTCATCAAAATACACCACAGGTACATTGAAGCGGAAAAATTTATTTAATGCGTCATGGGCGACGACTGCAGACGCGCCAAGACCGAAAAATGAAATTTTGTTCGCCTGAGTCAGTAGATCAACCGAGCGATTGATGGTCGATGTGTTTAAGCTTTTACGGGCGAGTTCAAGACTTGCCATGGTAGACTCAAAAATTTTCGCGGTATATTCTTCGGCGGTGTCGTGTTCATCAACATGACGGTTTACATAAGGGGTACCGTTAGCCAGACTTTGCGCCAGGTGCAGTTTAAAGTCAGGGTAGCCTTTGGTGTCTAAACGACGACAAAAACGGTTAACGGTTGGTTCACTGATATTGGCTTGTTTGGCCAATGCAGCAATACTGGCATGTATCACGGTACTGGGCTGGGCTAAAATAACTTCGGCAACTTTGCGTTCTGATTTACTAAAGGTGTCTAGTTCGTTGGCTATCTTTTCTAAAATATTCATTACATTGACCCTAGATCTTTTTATTAACTGTAATTTATTTTCGCTGCTAATAACAGAATTAATGAAAATTTATTTCATTTTGTAGCGCAATATAAATCAAAATGGCTTTTTTTTGCAAATATTTAATACGTTATCTAGTCTTATTTGTTAATACTAGAGTCATACTTACGGCAACCTTATTGAATTGTAGTAAAATTACAGAAAGTACTTTACTGAGCGGCCAAGTCGCGATAAATTAAGCGGTAAATGTAGTTTAGTTACAATGAAACAATTAAAACAAGAGAAGTGGTTTTATGAATAACTCTGATTATCAGTCTGCGAGTGAAATTGTCATTTTTGGCGCTCTTGGTGATTTGTCCCGTCGAAAATTATTGCCCGCGCTATATCAATTAGATGTCGTTGGATTATTACATCCAGAAAGTCGCATTGTTGCGGTGGCTCGTCAGGAAATGGATGCCAAAGGATTAGCAGAGTTTGTTAAAGAAAATTTAACCGAGTTCGTTAAGGAAGGCATAGACAATGAGACCTTAACTCGATTTATCGCGCGTTTAGTGTATCAGCAGCTCGATTTTAAAGACACTGGGTCTTATCAGAATTTAGCCGAAACGTTAGCCGCTGGCCATAAAACGCGGGTGTATTATTTCTCGACACCGCCGGCGATTTACGGTGATATTTCTGACGGTTTAAAAGTGGCGAACTTAATTACCGACGCCGATCGCGTGGTGATGGAAAAGCCGATTGGTCATTGCTTAGAATCATCAAAAGTAATTAATGACTTGGTATCTCGTCATTTTAACGAAAACCAGATTTATCGTATCGACCATTACCTGGGAAAAGAAACGGTTCTGAACTTGTTAGTGTTGCGTTTTGCTAATTCACTACTGACTAATAACTGGGATCGTAACAGCATTGACCATATTCAAATTACTGTTGCTGAAAGTGTGGGAATTGAAGGCCGTTGGGGCTTTTATGACGATGCTGGGCAAATGCGTGATATGGTGCAAAATCATCTGTTACAAATTCTCTCTCTGCTTGCGATGGAGCCGCCAGCAGATTTAAGTGCTGAAAGTATTCGTGCTGAAAAATTAAAAGCGGTTAAAGCGTTATCGCCAATTGATCGTACTAACGTTAAAGAAAAAACCGTGCGTGGCCAATATGCAGACGGTTTCTTAAATGGCAATCCAGTTCCTGGGTATTTAAATGAAGAAGGGGCGAATAAAAGCAGTCGCACTGAAACTTTTGTTGCCATTAAAGCAGAAATTGACAACTGGCGCTGGAAAGGTGTGCCGTTTTATCTTCGCACCGGTAAGCGGATGCCGGCAAAACACAGTGAAATTGTTGTTCATTTTAAAGAACAGCCACACAATATTTTCAAGGATAGTTATGCCGATTTGCCTGCTAACAAGCTGACTATTCGTTTGCAGCCGGATGAAGGTGTTGAGTTGCAGATGATGAACAAGATCCCGGGCATCGCCAATCAAATGAATATCCATGAAAACAAACTGGATTTGAGCTTCTCACAAACTTATGACAATCAACGTGTGGTTGATGCCTATGAGCGCTTAATGCTGGAAGTGATCAATGGTAATCAGTCATTGTTTGTTAGCCGCGATGAAGTCGAAGCCGCCTGGAGCTGGGCGGATAGTATTATCGACGCCTGGCAGGCAACCAATGAAGCGCCTAAGCCTTATGCGGCGGGTTCATGGGGGCCTGTGGCTTCTATCTCTTTAATTGCGCGCGATGATCGCCAGTGGGTGGAATAAGATGTATCAGTTAAATGAATTTACCGAGCGCAGCGCGTTAGATAGTGCGTTAGCTGATAAGGTAGCACAAATACTTACCCAAGCGGTCAAGCAAAAAGGCAAGGCCAGTATTGCCGTTTCTGGCGGTTCAACACCAAAGGGCTTTTTTAATGCCTTGTCGCAAAAAGATTTGCCGTGGAGCAATATCACTATTACCTTGGCGGATGAACGTTGGGTCGACCTTGACAGCGACGCTAGCAATACTCGTTTAGTACATGAAAATTTATTACAAAACAAGGCGATTAACGCTAAGTTTTTTCACTTAAAACAAGGTGATGAGCTAACCCAGGAAACCTTAGCAGATCTGAATTTAGCGGCACAGTCGTCAATTTTACCGCTAGATGTCTTGATCTTAGGCATGGGTGAAGATGGTCATACTGCGTCATTGTTTCCTTGCAGTGATCAAATTGACGAAGCTTTGTCAGCCTCGACAGCACCTTTATTGAAAGTGACACCAAAAACCGCGCCGCATCAGCGTATCAGCTTTAGTTTTTCTTACTTAAAGCAAAGTCAGCATACCTTTTTACATATTAGTGGCAGCAATAAAAAAGCGGTATTTGAACAAGCTATTTCTGATAGCGACAGCAGAGTAATGCCAATTCGAGCATTTTTACAAGATCCAGCGATAGATACCCAGGTATATTGGGCGGAGTAGTACATGGCTATTGAAATGAATAAAGATATTTTAGCGATTACTGAGCGCATTGTTGAGCGCAGTAAAGCATCACGTCAGGCCTATTTGGCAAAAATAGCCGCGGCGAAAACAGAAACGGTTCATCGAGCCAGCCTGTCATGCGGCAATCTGGCACATGGTTTTGCTGCTTGTGGTAAATCAGATAAAGACGTATTACGCGGTATTAATCATTCCGATATTGCGATTGTGTCCGCCTATAACGACATGTTGTCGGCGCATCAGCCGTATGAAAGCTACCCGGAAGTTATCAAAGAAGCGGTCAGGGAAACCGGCGGCGTTGCACAGTTTGCCGGCGGTGTACCGGCGATGTGTGATGGGGTAACTCAGGGCCAGCCTGGTATGGATTTGAGCCTGATGAGCCGTGATGTGATTGCGATGTCGAGTGCGGTTGCCTTATCTCATAACATGTTTGACGGTGCGTTAATGCTTGGGATTTGTGACAAAATCGTTCCGGGCTTATTGATTGCCAGTATGACATTTGGTCATTTGCCAACGGTATTTGTGCCAGCAGGCCCAATGCCATCAGGTATTCCGAATAAAGAAAAAGCGCGAGTACGCCAGCAATTTGCCAAAGGTGAAATCGGTGAAGACAAACTGCTGGAAGCGGAATCTTCTTCTTATCATGCGCCGGGCACCTGTACTTTCTTTGGTACGGCAAACTCTAATCAGCTCGTCGTTGAAGTGATGGGGCTACATTTACCTGGTGCGTCATTTGTGCCGCCAAATACCCAATTAAGAGAAGAGTTAACCAAAGCGGCGGCGCGTCAGGTGACACGTTTAACCCAGCAGGCGGGTAACTATATGCCGGTTGGTAAAATGATCGATGAAAAATCAATTGTTAATGCCATAGTTGCGTTATTGGCAACCGGTGGCTCAACCAACTTGACCATGCATATTATCGCCTTTGCCAAGGCAGCCGGGATTATTGTTAACTTCCAGGATTTCAATGATTTGTCCAATGCGGTGCCTTTGATCACCCGCATTTATCCTAACGGCTCAGCGGATGTTAATCACTTCCAGCAAGCCGGTGGGATGGCATTGTTATTTAAAGAGCTTATCGGCGGAGGTTTATTGCATCAGGATGTTAATACCATCTGTGGCCCAGGTTTAGAGCGTTACACTAAACAACCAGACATTATCGATGGTAAATTGCAATGGATTGATAGCGTTGACGTTTCAGGTGATCCGGAAGTTATTGCAACCACAGCCAAACCGTTTAAAGCAGACGGTGGCTTAAAAGTATTAAAAGGTAATTTAGGGACTTCGGTACTGAAAACCTCGTCACTTCGCGACGGTAGTTTTGTCATTCAAGCGCCTGCCGTGGTATTTGAAGATCAGCATGAGCTGGAAGCTGCGTTTAAAGCCGGTGAACTGGAGAAAGATTTTGTTGCAGTCGTTCGTTTTCAAGGACCTAAAGCACGCGGCATGCCTGAACTTCACAAATTAACACCGCCACTTGGGGTATTACAGGATAAAGGCTTTAAAGTGGCGTTAGTGACTGATGGTCGTATGTCTGGTGCATCAGGTAAAGTACCTGCGGCCATTCATTTATGTCCAGAAGCGTTAGACGGCGGCCTAATTTCAAAAGTACAAAACGACGATATGATCCTGGTAGATGGCGAAACCGGCGAATTAACCCTGCTAGTTAGTGACGAGGAATTGGCACAACGCGAAAACGCGCTGTTTAATGTCAATGGCCATCATCAGGGCATGGGACGTGAATTGTTTGGCTTTATGCGTCGTAACCTAAGCTCTGCCGATACCGGCGCATGTTCGCTATTTGAAGGGCAAGAAGACTAATGTCGGGTGAGATTTATAATTTAGTCGCCGATATTGGCGGTACTAATATTCGTCTTGGCTATTTTGTTAATGACGAAGCGGCTGGCAATATCAAGGTTTATCAGTGTGCGGATTATGCCAGCTTATCTGATGTGGTCAAAACCTATATCAGCGAAGTTGAGCTCACCGGTAAAACCGTTAATGCCTGTTTAGCGATTGCCTGTCCGGTGGAAAACGATTTAATTTCAATGACTAACTTGCCGTGGGAGTTTTCACAATCGGCATTAAAGCAGGAACTTGGGCTTAATAAACTGGTATTTATCAATGATTATACTGCGATTGCCCATGCGATCCCTCATTTAACAGACGAACAGAAAGTTAAGATTGGTGGCGGCACCGCGGTTGTTGGCAAACCTATTTCTATTTGTGGACCAGGTACCGGATTAGGGGTTGCCAATGCACTGGATGTTAATGGTCAGTGGCAGGCACTCGGTGGTGAGGGCGGTCATGTCGATTTTGCCCCGGTGGATCAGCAAGAATGTCAAATTTTGGCGTTTTTGTTTACTAAATATCAGCATGTTTCTTACGAGCAGTTATTGTCTGGCCTTGGTTTAGAACAAATTTATCAAGCACTTAACCATATTGATAATCACCAGTTGCCTCAGTTGTCGGCAAAGGAAATTTCCGCTCGGGCACTGGCGAATGACTGTGATTTATGCCAGCAAGCATTAGCGCAATTTTGTCGCGTACTCGGTAGTTTTGCCGGTAATTTGGCGTTAACCCTGGCCAGTTTCGGCGGTGTTTATATTGCAGGCGGCATAGTGCCAAGATTTATTGAGTTTTTAGCGCAAAGTGAGTTTAGAAGCCGTTTTGAAAGCAAAGGGCGCTTTGAAGACTTTAATCAAAATATTCCAACTTATGTGATCACTGAATCACAGCCGGGTATTTTGGGAGCATCGGCTTTTCTTCGCCAACACAATCTTCAACATTTAGGATAAAGAGGAATTATGACCCTAACTAAGAACTGGCAAGTTATGCCAAAAGACCTATTTGCCATGGGACCGATTGTTCCTGTACTCGTTATTAAAAGCGTTGAAGATGCGCTGCCAATTGCCGAAGCCTTGTTAGCTGCAGATGTTAAAGTACTCGAAGTGACGTTAAGAACGCCAGCTGCGTTAGATGTTATCAGTACTATTGCCAAGGCGTTACCGGAAGCGGTAGTTGGCGCAGGCACGGTCACCAACCGTGAATTATTGCAGCGCTCGGCAGATGCCGGTGCCAAATTTGCTATTAGCCCGGGGTTAACCAAAGATTTATTGCAAGCGGGTAATGAAGGTGATGTTGCCTTGATCCCTGGTATTTCATCGATTTCTGAATTAATGGACGGCATCGATTATGGCTATGATCATTTTAAGTTTTTCCCGGCAGAAGCTTCTGGCGGTGTTAAAGCTATCCAGTCGATCGGCGGGCCTTTCCCGGACATTCGTTTTTGCCCAACTGGCGGTATTAACTTAGAAAATATCAATAACTATTTGGCACTTAAAAATGTTATCTGTTGTGGTGGCTCCTGGTTAGTGTCTGATGAAATTATTGCTGAGAAAAACTGGGGTAAAATTACCGAGTTAGCGAGCCAAGCGTTAGCGTATGTCCGTTAATATTTAATTAAGTATTTGTTAGTAATAAAAAACACAGCTTAAAGCGGCTGTGTTTTTTGTTTTAATGCGCTTTATTTAGGCTCTAGGCAATCGGATCTCAAACTGGCAGCCGTTAATGCTGGATTTAAGTTTGATCGTGCCTTTTAACTGCTCCAGTACGGTTTTTTGTACCAAACACAAGCCTAAACCAATATGGCTTTGTTGGTGGCCTAATTGAATATTGGGTGAAAATATGTCGTTAGGATCTTCTAGCTCAATACCGCAGCCATTGTCTTCAACTGTGATCACTGCTTCATGCGCGATAACTTCTGTTGTGATGGTGGTCTTATTGTGATCACCGGGTTTTTCAAATGCGTGTTCAAAAGCGTTATCTACCAGTTGTCCCAAAACACTTTGTAGTAGCATGGGCACTGTGGTTAAGGTTATTGCTTCGTCGATTTTGGTATTGAAAATTATCTGACTGTGGTAACAGCGCTGATAGCTTTTTTCCAGATCAGCAAAAAAAGCCTGTAAATTTACCTGTCTTTTATGCAGTGATAATTGAGTAGAGATATCGCGAAAACGTTCGATTAAGGTGGACGTTTTAGTTAAGTTTGAACTTAGTAATGCCATGCATTGCTCACTTTGTTCAAAAAACTCTTTAAAGTGGGTTTTTGATAAGCTTTGCTGTTGGAAGTGCTGCTTTAGATCTTTGAGTTGGCTCGTTAACACACTGGCGGCGGTGATGGAGACACCGGTTGGAGTGTTTAATTCGTGCGCCATAGCACAGATCAAATTTTCAATATGTTTGAGGTTTTTCTTTTCAAATATCTGTTGTTGCAGTTCGTAACTACGTAATTGTTGCTCCATGCTGGTGCGAATATGCGCCATTAACGTTTTATATTCTGCTTTTGCTGTTCTTTCCTTACTATCGAGCAC
This sequence comes from uncultured Thalassotalea sp., assembly GCA_964620605.1. Taxonomy (GTDB): domain Bacteria; phylum Pseudomonadota; class Gammaproteobacteria; order Enterobacterales; family Alteromonadaceae; genus Thalassotalea_E. The sequence continues at coordinate 763 of CAZUHQ010000048.1, read as the reverse complement.
GCAAATAGTGCCAAATGGCGTGCCATTACTATAGTTTAGTGGTAAACCCAGGTAGTAAATCATATTGAGTTTGATATCCGGGTTATTGTCCCACTCTGGATCGGTTAAGGCATTATTCACCTCCAGCATTTGTTGGTGTTTGATGACATGTTCACAGTAGAGCCCAGACCCATCAAAAGTCTCACAGTCATTAATTTGATACGGATTTGCTTTATCCTTGTTTTTTGCGAAAACTTTGATTTTATCATCTTCGAGTTTCATGATCAGCGCGCTAGGTATGTCCAAAATTTTCGCGATCAAATTTAAGGTTTCTGACCATTGCTCAGCGAGTAAAGTAGAATAATCCGGGGTTGCGCTCTGTGTCATTATCGATCTCAATTAGTTATCAATCCGAATGAAATACAATGTTATTGGCATCATTCTAACTATAGGAGTTAATTGATAATTCGCTATTTTTCATCAATGTTTTAAACCGAGTAAAATGCATTATGCTCTTAGAGTGCTGACATTATGAAAATCATTGTGATCTTTCTTTGAAACGCTAAAAATTTTTTACTTGAACCTTGTTTGTATAAACATGCAGGTATAATGGGGTTTTAGAGAAATATGCAATACCTTACCCTGTTAAATAAAGGGCTCAGTTCTCGGTTTGCTTTAGCTCTATTTGTAAGTATTTAATTTTATGTAGAAAAAATTTTTAAATATTATTTAGAGGCTGTTGATCTTTGTATTAAAAATAATCGACATAGCAACAAGGTATAAT
>CAZUHQ010000047.1:0-25935 GCA_964620605.1 uncultured Thalassotalea sp. | reverse complement strand
TGAAGTCAAAACGGAAGTTGTCTTGGTTATACTTAGCACCTAATTGCCATGCCAGATAATCGTTCTTCGCTTCTGGTAAACCGATTTGCTCTTTAGTGTGTTTGGTTAATGAGCCAGGGTCTGCAACACCATCGGTTGTATTACCGCCAGCATCATCCCAGCCTGAACCATTCCAATAAGCGCCATCTTTATACCAACTTTGTGCCTTACCTGGGTTTAACATGACACAATAAGGGGCTGAATAGTTGCCACAGTAATCATCTAGGCCAGTTAAGATAGTACGATAAGTACCACGAATTGACACAGATAAATTGTCGTTGACTGAACGGTCATAACCTAAGATAAACTCTTGTTTAGAATAAGGATCCGCTTCTTTTGCCTGGAATGCTTTTTGCGGTGGAGCTGTTGAGATACTACCTACGGATGTAGAACCCGCTAGATCGCCAGTAATCGGTGTAGGATTAACTGGGCTACCTGTTGCTGGATCTATGCTATCAAACGTATAGTAAGCTGTAGTATCACTAATACCTGAACCAACACGATAGATAGTGTTGTTTGCCATAGGCAAGTAGTAGTGACCGAATGTACCGTAAAGTTTTGATTCACCGTCACCGTTGACGTCCCAGCTAAAACCTAAACGAGGTGCAAGATCGGTTTTGAATGACGTTAATAAGTTACCGCCAACAGCGTAACTGTCAAATTCATCGATACGGCCACCAATTGATAACAATAAGTTATCAGTAATTTGCCAATTATCTTCGATGTAATACGCTTTCAAATCTGAGTAGAAAGAACCGCCACCGATAAAGATACGGTCGGTTACATAGTCATGTGCTGTACCTGTGTTATTGGTGTAGTTGATACCGCTGCCAGTTAAATTTGCATTTGCCGCAATTGTGCGATAAGTCCAGGCATGATCACCTGCCATTCTATCGATTTTATTAGTTGATTTACGCTTTTGATAATCGTAACCGGCAGAAATTGTATGATCGCCTAATTGATATTCGATATCAAAACGTGTTTGAGTATTATCATCAAAGTTTTGACCGATACGACCACCTGAACCACAACCTTGTGCTGGGTTAGATGTGTTACGAGTGTCTGTTACAGATGGACAATCCTGGTTGGCAATATTTGTGGTATATTCTGTGCGAATACCGCCGGTCATCGCAGAAATGTTGAGATCATCTGTGATATAGCCAGTGTAGCTGATGCTCCACGCTTTACCGCCACGATCACGTAATTCAGTATCGATAAGATCTTTACCTGCTTTACCAGTTTGGGCATCAAATCGGTAGATTTTTTCTTCCGCGGTATTTTCATTTGAGTAAGCAAAGTAGCTTAAACGATGATCTTCGTTGATATCCCAGTCGATTTTGCCGCCCCAGAATAAGTTATCAGAGCCAGAAGAGTCACGTTCACGGAACTCAGTGACACCACTGATTTGATCACGACCTGTAAAATCTGTATAGCTTCTTTCGGTATCTCTTGGGTTAACTAACGCATAGATAAATAAAGTATCTTCGATGATAGGACCGGCTGCTGAAAGTGTGAACTCTGTTGAACCATTTACGTCTGAACGTGTATCACGGAAAATACGACCGGTACCACCGTTAGCACGAGATACAGAACCTTCGTCTCTTAAGCTATCAGGTTGGAATGTCGCAGTTGCTGCAAATTCCCAATCGTTAGTACCACTTTTAGTGTTTGAGTTGATAACACCACCCGTTGCACGACCAAACTTAGCAGAATAACCACCCGTTTTAACTTGGAATTCGTTATAAAATTCAAACGGTACAGAACCACAACCTAAACCTTGACGAGTGTTAGTAACTTCTAAACCGTTAATGTAACAAGAGTTTTCTGATACAGATGAACCACCGAATGAGGCAAAACCAACACCGGCACCTGCGAATTTGTTGTCACCTAACACAACACCTGGTGCTAATAAGGCAACTGAGGTTAAGTTACGGGCAACTGGCATTCTATCGATATCACCTTCACCGATAGTTAACCCTGAGTCCATAGAAGACACGTCAACCATAGAAACACGTGAACCAGTCACGCTGATAACTTCTACTGAAGACTCAACGCTAAAGTCAGCGTTTGTGTTATTACCTAATGAAACACGGATAGTTTCTTTAGCTAATACCGTATTACCTTTAGAAACGGTTACTTCATATGAACCGGTAGGCAGTTTAGCAAAACGGTAAGAACCATCGGCATTAACGTCTACAGTACGAGTAGTGTTTGTTGCTTTGTTAACAGCTTTTACTGTTACGCCTGTGATAGTGCCGTCAGTTACGACAACATTACCTTTAATATCTTCCGCAGAAGCGGTAGACATGCCAATAACCGTTGAAATTGCTGCTGCGGTTAATGAGCGTTTGAAAACTTTCAAATAACGAGTATGAGAATTTTTCATGATTTACTCCCTAATGTCACCTGAGTGACTTTGGTGTTAATTATTATTTTTCTTACAAAACCTGTTTTGTATCCGGCCTTGTAAGTTTTTATATTTGTTTTATGACTGATATCACTAGTCAGCCTGCATACTACGCTTAAGCTTCTTTTTTCTTCAACTGGATGTAACTGAAAACTAACAGCTTTGTAACATTGTGAAATATTTTTGTGTGAAATTTAATATAATAAAAACAGAAGGTTACCTTTTTATATTGTTTTGTATGTTACAGAAACGATGTACTTTGCTGCTAAATTGTTTGAGTCATCTTGTTTTTGTATAAAAATTAAATAAAATCATGATGTTAAAATGTGTTTTTTTTGTAATTTTTCGCAAGACAGGGGGAATGATAAAATTTAAAGGTATGTTGATATTTTTAATAAAATCAACGCCTTGTAATTGTTTGGTTGTTTATAAAAATTGAATGACAGTAAAAGTTATTAATAATTCATAACTAAAATGTAACAAATGTAAAAGGGATGGTTGCAACTATAATCTGCGAGTTATTAGCCATTATTAAGCATGATGGTTGAAGATAAAACAGTAAAATTTTTTGTATCGCAGCAACAGCTTATTCTTTATCTTTTAAGCTTTGTTGTTGCTCTCTTTGCTTGATTTTCTTTAATTGCTCATCAGTTAACTTGAACTTTTTTGCCGATTGTAAAATTAACATCAGTGCGCCAATGACGATTGCAAAGCATGCAAATATTAAAAGATAAGTTGTCATATCTTGCCTTTATTCGGTAAATCAAGCACGTTAAATAATACCAGCTTACCTTATTAGCTCTTGTTTTACCTGTATTGTTTACGGCTGTATTGCTTTAGTTTCACCTCTTTGATTTTAAATAGGATGAACAGACAAAAAAACAGTCGCAAATTTATTCATTTCCCTGTAACTTTGGTAGTGCTGTTTAACTTGTTAGGGTTAAATAGCAATAATAATAATGAATTACCTTACAAGAGTTAGATGCTTTATGTTCAATCGATTACATATAAAATTACTTATCCCAAGTCTGGTTATCGGATTGCTTGCTATTTTATCTGTGGCATTGTTTTTCGGTGAGATGACCAAAGGCGGTATCATCCTATTATTACTTGTAACATTTGCTGCACAGTTTGTTGCAAGTTTTGTGTTTTCTGAGCAGTGGTTAAATAAACGAATTGCCGGATTAAAGCACTACCTAGAATTAGTGATCAGTGTTGATCATGCGCCAACAGCGCCGTTAAAAGACGATGGTAATGACGATCTTGCCATGGTGATAAATGAGTTTAGCCAATTTGTTGAGAATTTATCCGATGTGGTGAAAGACATACGCCGTGAGTCCGAAGCTCTCAGACAAGGCGCGGGATCGCTCACCAGTCAAATCAGCGATTCAGTGATCGCCGTTGATCAATCATCTGAACAGATCAGCCAGATGGCATCATCGATTGAGCTGGTAGCTTCCACTTCATCAACCTTGTCAGAAAGCGCCGCCCAAGTGAGCGATACCACTAACCAGGTTTTATCGATTTTGCAGCAGGGTACTTCGTCTTCCAATACCAGTCAGCACACGGTAGAAGAGTTTGCCAAAGAAGTGACAGAAATGGCGAATGACCTGGCGTTGTTGCAGGAAGAGTGTTCGCGTATCGGTTCAGTATTAGATGTGATCCGCGGCATTGCTGATCAAACTAACTTATTGGCACTAAACGCGGCGATTGAAGCTGCGCGTGCCGGTGAGCAAGGACGAGGCTTTGCCGTGGTTGCTGATGAAGTCAGGGCGTTGGCGCATCGCACCCAGGAATCAACGGTAGAAATTCAGTCTATGGTAGAAGGGTTGCAGGAAAAATCTAACAATGCAGTGAATGCGATTGCCAAAGGGCAAACCCTAACTGAAGACAGCTTGCAACATTCGGCGGAAGTAGTACAAGCGCTAGAGAAAATCGGGCAGGTATTTACCGAGGTTGATACTTTAACATCACAAATTGCCAGCGGTACCCATGAACAACAGCATTCAACCGCTTCGATCAATGATAACATGAGCGCTGTAGTGGCTTTGAGTCAAGAAATCAATCACGGGTTAAGCCGCGTTGCCGAACATGCTGAGCAGCAAAAAGCGACATCTGAAGAAGTGGATGTTACCCTTAATCGAATTTGTGTCTAATCGTATTTATTAAGAAATAACGCCGAGTTAGCATCAGTTAGCTCGGCGTTTTTTATTACTGGGTATTTTGTTGACGTTGCTGGGCGAGTTGTTGCAATTGTTTTGTCTGTTTATGCAAGCTGGCTCTAACCAGTAGTTCCCTGTCTTGGTCGCGAATAAAATGAAACAATAGCTTATGGTGAAATTGCTGGTGCTTTGGTGTAATTGCGATAACTTCGGCAAAACAGTAAATAGCGGTGTTCTCTTCCGGTAAAAACAACTTAAGTTCAACCATTTGGTTAGTTTGCCATGGCTTTTCGCAAATAAAGGAAATGCCAGCACCACCAAAACTTTCTCCTTGATATCTGGACTCGATTTCGTCCTGCTGTTGCAAAATATAGTTCATTAACAAGTCGATTTTTTGCGACTGATGTTTGAGGTATTCAACTAACTGTGCGGCAACTCCCGTTAATGCCTGTAATGGTTTGAGAGCCGCCTGATCGATAGTTGCTATTTCTCCTATCATCTTAAATGGTGCTGGCATCTGTTCAATGAATTGAGAAAAATCAAAGGATTGTTGTGTTTTATTTAGTTTTTTTACATTGATGGTAAACTGATGTTCAATGGTAAAAAATTGCTGGTATTGTGCTAATTTTTCCTGGTTTTCCTGTGTGGCCATCAAGGTTCCTAATTAAATAAAAGCGGACAATTATTATTATGTAAGAATGCCGCAAAGATAACAAATGTCTGTTAGCTGGCAGACAAGAACAACTGAACGGCACAATCAGACATTTCTTCGATATTGGTATTATCTTTATAAATACCGTCAATCAATAATTTGGCAATACCATGTAAGGTTCCCCAAATTACTTGCGCTAATCTGAGTGCTGATGCTGATTGTGGTAACAAGCCGAGTTGTTGCCAATGTTGGGTGATTTTCACCTGATAATCAAAGCTTGGATAGGCAGCTTGCCTTAAGGTTTCATTGCTACCTTGCTCTTTCCAGATGGTACGGCCAAACATTAAATCATAGAGGTTGGCATTTTCTGTGGCAAAGCGAATATAAGCGTAAACAAACTCCTTGTAGGCCTGTTCGTTTACATCATATTGCTTATTCATTAATTGTTCGGCTTGTTGTTGCCACTGGCTAAACCCTTGTGCAGCGATGGCACATAGTAAATCGTGCTTATCTTTAAAATGATGATAGGCGGCGGTACGGGACACTCCGACATTCTCGGCGATTTTTCGAAGTGATAAACTGTCAATGCCCTGACTGTTTAACATGGCTGTTGCTGTTGACAGTAATGCCTGGCGTAAATCACCGTGATGGTAACTGTTTTTTTCTTTCACTGTTTGGCTCATTAACTATGCCGGTTACAAGGATTTTCGCGCCGGGAAGATGACATTGGCAAATATCAGCCCGGCAACTAATGACATAAAGATTAAAAATGCCTGAGAGCCTATGCCGGCACTATTACCGATAATCTCCTGGCCGGAGACTGCGATATTAAGCCCCATATAAACTTTACTGCCCGGTACCAGCACTACTAAGCCTAGTAATTTTACTATGCTTGATGGCAGGTTCATCAAACGAGAGAATATATTACTATAGATGCCTAAGGCAAATGCGCCGACAAATGCTCCTAAGGCGACGCCTAAATGCATTGCGCCCCACATGCTGGCGGCAAACGCGATATAACCGGAAATAATGCCCCAGGGTGCATCTTTCTTACGTACTTTAAATAAAATCACCAAACTTATCGATAACGTAGTAACGGCTGCCCAGACAGCCCACTCAGGCATAGCACCCGGTTTAACATACTCGGCAATGCCCCAAAATTTATCACCTAGCGCCATACCTAATACAGCGCCAAAATAGAGTTTAAACAGCACCATAATGGCATCCATTACCCGGGCGGTGCCTGCCATCAAGTTACGGGCAGCGAGTTCAGAAAGTCCTAACGTCAGTGCCAGACCGGGGATAAACGCAATAATGGAAGATAAAATTACCAGCGGGGCATTAATGCTCGGATCTATCAGGGTTATTGCCGAGGCGAGCAAGGCACTGGTTAATGCGGAAATTGGTTCCAGCATTTCAGTGACTCGTTTCGAACGCTCCGCCCAAAAAACAAAGATGCAAACTAGCAGGCCTAATAAGGTAGACCAGAAAACGTCGTTCCAGCTGGTATGCATTAACATGGCAAATGCACCACTGGAAGCGCCAAAAGCAATAAAAGTTAAGAATCTGCCGTAGGGATTCGGTTTATTAGCAATTTCATTTAAACGCTCAATCGCTTCGGTTAAGGTGCGTTGACCCGAGCTTAATTCATCGACCAGTTCATCGGTACGCGCCAGGGAGCCTAAATCCAGCTCTCCCGGAGTTACCCTTAGCATATGGTTATATTCCTGGTGATCATCATCACCGGATAGAATAAAAGTAAGTGAAGTTGGCGTTACAATAAAACTTGCCTGTAGGCCGAGAAAGTTTGAAACACTTTGTAAGTGGGCTTCCATACGGTAAGCAGGAGTACCAAACTTGTGTAAAGCTTTACCCAGGCGAATGATAAAACGACGTTTTTCAGTGAAGTCATCGGGAGCGGTCATTAATGCGTATTTCCATGGTTACAATAAGGCATTTTCTATAAATACCTTAACTATTTGATATTTTATGTTAAATTTGACTTTTATCAAATAAAGATCTGTGGCTATGACACTATTAATTATTTTAGCTGCCGTTTTTGGCGGCGTGGCGCTTATGGTGGTATTGGGTGAAAAGTATGGCAAGCCGATGGAGCCGGAAGAACAGGCAAAATACAGCAAATGGCTAAGAATTTTAGTATTTGCCTTACTCTTTATTGCCTTGTTTAAAGCGATCTTGGAATAAATAGTGCTAAGTTAGTCAGATAAATCATCTATGCTTGCTTTAACTCAAACCATTGCTTGACTAAAATAGCGATACTTAGCGGCAAATACTAAGAACGCCAGCTAGCAAGGAACCCTAATGTTTGAAATTCCACAACTTGATTTAAAAAACAAAGTCTCACCACAAGAGTGGCAAACCCGTGTTGATCTGGCGGCCTGTTATCGTTTAGTAGCGATGCAGGGCTGGGACGATTTAATTTATACTCATATTTCAGCCCGTATTCCTGATACTGAGTATTTGTTAATTAATGCCTTCGGTTTGGCATTTAATGAAATTACAGCCTCCAATTTGGTAAAAATCGATATCGATGGCAATATTATCGATCCGGATTGTCCGTTTGACATTAACCCGGCGGGCTTTACCATTCATAGTGCGGTGCATCAGGCGCGCCATCAGGATCAATGTGTATTACATCTTCATACCAATGAAACCATTGCGGTTGCCAGCCTTGAGCAGGGGCTGCTGCCGCTTAGTCAATATTCTGCGTTTGCCCTGGCGTCTATGAGTTACCACAATTATGAAGGTTTGGCGGTTAATGCCGATGAAAAAACACGCCTGCAACAAGACTTAGGTAATGCCAATTTTATGTTGCTGCGCAACCACGGTGCACTAACCTTAGGTAAAACTATCGGTGATGCCTATATGCATATGTATGATTTAACCCGTGCCTGTCAGGTGCAATTACAGGTAATGGCGACCGGTATGAAACCTATTATGGTTGAACAAAGTGTTATCGATGGTATTAAAACGCAGGCTAATATTGTCCATGCAGGTTTAACCGGTGGACAAAAGTCCTGGCCAGCAATGCTTAGGTTGTTATATAGAAACGATCCATCCTTTGCCAATTAACCTCAGGTTAACGATTAGATAGAGTGAACTGATGAAAATTACCTATGTAGAAATTTTTGATATTGAATGTCCTGAGCGTCCACCATGGAATCCGGTATTTGTCCGGGTGCATACTGACCAGGGCATTAGTGGTGTAGGTGAAGCAGGTCTGGCTTATGACTGGGGACACAGCGCAGCCGCCGCGATGATCAAGGAAATTAGTGAAGCAGTACTGATAGGCTTTGACCCGTTTCAAACAGAATTGTTGTGGTCGCGAATGCTGCGGGAAAGCTTTTGGGGCTTAGGTGGCGGCCCTGTGCTGTATGCCGCGATGAGCGCTATTGATACCGCACTTTGGGACATCAAGGGTAAGGCACTTAATGTTCCTGTTTATCTACTACTCGGTGGCAAGGTGAATGCAGAGCTGCGCACTTATGCCAGTCAGCTACAGTTTGACTGGGATAAAGAATGCAAAAAATTGATTGAACCACAAGAATATGCCGAAGCAGCGTTAAAGGCGATGGCGGAAGGTTATGATGCAGTGAAAGTTGACCCAATAGTTTATAACCGGGACGGCAGTTCGTCTTTTGATCGCACCAAGTTATTTACTAAGCCGCAAATGCGGTTATTTAGTGATCGTTTACGGGCGATCCGTAATGCGGTTGGTGAAGACGTTGATATTATTTTTGAATCCCATTCATTAATGGGCGCGGCATCGGCAATCCAAATGGGAGAAGTGATCGAAGAAGTCGGTTGTATGATGTACGAAGAACCGGTTAATTACTTAAATTCCAAAGTACATAAGAAAGTCTCTGACAGGGTGAATGTGCCGATTGCCGGTGGTGAGCGTTTATATCATCGCTGGGACGTTCGCCAGTATTTTGAAGATCAAAGTATCGATGTGCTGCAGCCGGATGTTGGTTTGTGTGGTGGGTTTACCGAAGCGAAAAAAGTCTGTGATTATGCGGATGTTTACGATATTCGTATTCAGGCTCATGTTTGTGGTGGCCCGGTGGCAACGGCGGCGTCATTACATTTGGAAACCGCGATCCCGAACTTTTTAATTCATGAGCATCACACTTATGCGATTAAATCATGGAATAGAGAGCTCTGCTTGCAGGATCCTCAGCCGGAAAATGGCATATTTAAAGTGTCGGAAACACCAGGCATTGGTATTGAACTTAACGATGAAATCGTAAAACGTTCGCCGAATGTGACGGTCAAGTAGCCAGGTTAATACTGTCTAAAAAATTTACACTTTTATGAATTCATTTTAACTCCACTAATCTATTAGCCTAATAATTAAACAGTTAGCCACATGGTTTGTAATTTGCTTATTTGAATGCGATGTAGAATGTAAAGTTTCATAAATTTATATAGCGAGGGTGTTTATATGAATAGAGTAAAAACTTTTGCAGCTACATGGATGTTGATGTTATTTAGTCTTACTAACTTCGCAAGTGCAACTTTAATCATGATTGGAGATGATGACGGCTATGGTTTAGGGATTCCTGACAATGCCGATCATCCTGGAGTTTCCGGATATGATGGTCGAACGCCAGATGAAGTTAGTGCAACTAATGGCGCGCAGTTTACCGATACCTATAGTACAACCCACCCAGGGTTTGGACCTCAGCCTGGCACAGTAGCGACTTTTACTTTTGATGGTTTAGGTAGTGGCTGGACAGAAGGAAGTATGTGGTTTGACATGGCTGACTTTCAGGCAACTACTTTTGGTGCCGTATTAGTCACTTATAATGGCATCGTGCAAGACTGGGCATTCAATGATGGTTATCCTCATACCAAGGTTCGTTTTTTCGACTTGGAGCAAGATGTTATTGACTCTATCAATTTGCTTGGCAAATTGGATGTAGCCATTGATCGTAATGGTTCTGGAGACTTTTACGGATTTGACTATGCGTTGTTATCTGATAGAACTGGTGATAACACTGAATTTCCAACGAATAGCGTGCCGGAACCTGCTACTTTAGCCATGCTTACGTTAGGTGTGCTTGGGCTGTTAGGCCGCAGGCAAAGACATTAGTTGTATTAAAAATAGAATATGCCCATCTTTAAAGATGGGCATTTTTTGCAAAAACTAATTTTAAATATAATCAACCGGTAGGGCGGTAGTGTATTTCATCTCTTCCATGGCAAAGCTTGAGCTGATATCGGAAAAACTCGCTTTAGCGATCAGCTTTTTATAAAAGCTGTCGTAGGCTTTCATATCCGATACTACCACTCGTAACAGGTAGTCTACTTCACCGCTCATGCGATAAAATTCGATGATTTCAGGAAGCTCATCTGCAACTTTACCAAAGTCATCTAACCATTGCGGGTTATGTTGATTGGTTTTGATCATCACAAAAACTGTCAGGCCGACATTGAGTTTTTCTGGATCTGCCAAGGCAACCCGGCCTTTGATAATGCCGGATTTTTCCATTGCCTGAATGCGGCGCCAGCACGGTGTGGTAGATAAACCGACTTGAGCGGCTACTTCACTGACCGCCAAAGTGCAGTCGTTTTGTAAAATTTTCAGAATTTTTTTATCGAATTTGTCCATGTGAGCCGCAGCCTAAGGTTGGTTAGGTTAAAATTACTTATTTAGCTAAAAAATGCAAATAGAAATTCAACATGTTGTTAATCGTTAGAAAATTTGTACCAGTGTAGAGCATTAGCATAGCAAAGCTGAGTGGCTAATGATTGAGAAAAAAGTTGAGTTACCGTCTGCCAGTAATCCTGATAAGAACGACTGAATAAAGTTAAAGGAAAATTACTGGCGAGCATTACCCGGTTATCGCCAAGCAGCTTGATGCTGGTTGCTGTAATTTGTTGTATATCCGCTTGCTGATAATTTCGATTTTGCATTTCCCAGCCTGAACATTTTATTGCCAGCCTTGGATATTGTGCTAGACGTTGTAAATTATTATGCCAGTGTTGATATTGCTGCTTTGAGTTTTTCAAAGGGGAAAATCCTGCATGATTGATGACGCAAGTTAACTTAGGTGTTATATCTAAGACTTGGCATAGCAATTTAACCGCCGGATTATCGGTTAGCGGTAATTGACAATCAAAGCTTAAATTTTGGCTCGCCAAATAGCTTAAGTTATTGCTCACCTGAGGTTGGGATAAGATCGATGATGCCTGTTGATCTAAAATATGACGCACGCCAACCAGTGAGGAATACTGCTGCAATTCACTGATCTGAGCAATAAATTCTTGCTCAGTTAAGGTGATATCTGCACAGGCGACGGCTTTAAACGACAGTTGGCAATGCGACTCAAGCCATTGCAGTTCTCGCCACGGCTTGGCATTGTCAAACCCTGCTTCAATATGAACAAAACCCGACAAGCTAAGCGGAGAGCTTTGCGGGGAAGTAAACGAAGAACCTAGTTGTAAGTCCTGCTCGGTAAAATCTCGATAAATAATGGATTTATCCGGCCAATGCGGCGGATTTTCAGGTCGTAACCACAAGTAATCTCCCTTAGCGAGATCAAAGAGGTGAAGATGCGGATCGATAATATTCAAGAGTTAGCCTGCTTTATATTTTTTTACGTTTATTGGGCGGTATAACCGCCGTCGATCACCTGCAAGCTACCGGTGATAAATTTGGCCTTATCTGAGGCGAGAAACAGTACTAGCTCGGCTACTTCTTCTGGCTGCCCGATACGATTTAACGGCTGCAACGCCGCTTCTTCGCTATGGACCTGGGCTTTATCTGCACCAGAGCGCTGACAGTAGTTATCTATTGCCTGATGATAAAGCGGTGTTTCTATGGTGCCAGGGCACACGGCATTGGCGCGAACATTATATTGTGCATAATCCAGAGCGGTGGTTTTTGCCATTGACGCCAAAGCATTTTTACTAAGGTTATAGGCAAAGGAGTTTTGTTTGGCGATTAGCGCCTGATCGGATGCCATTAAGATGATAGCACCCGATTTTTGCTGTTTCATGCTGGGCAGTACCGCCTGAATGGCTGAATAGGCACCTTTAACATTAATGTTAAACACTTTTAGCAACTCCGCTTCGCTGGTGTTTTCAATATTGGCAGAAAAGTGAATGCCGGCATTTGACACTAAGACATCGACAGGTGACTTTTTAGTAATCGTATTGATAATGCCTTGCACTTGGGTGTGATCCGTGACATCGCACTGGTGAAATTCACCTGCGCCGCCATTCACTAAATCCAGGTTATGCACCCGGTAATTATTGGCGAGCAAGAGCTTAACAATACTTAAACCTATACCTGAACTGCCGCCGGTGATAATTGCTGTTTTTTTCATAAGGTTAGGGAAAACTGTTTTTTGTTATCTTACCCGAGTCGAGCTAAAACAACCAGTGTGCTCAGCTAACCGGTAACTGAATAGTAAAACAGGCGCCGCCAAGCTCAGAATGGCTGACGCTGCATTTGCCCTGATGCCAGTCACAGGCTTTTTTGACGATTGCCAGACCAAGGCCATAGCCGCCTTGTGTTTTATTACGGCTTTGTTCGACCCGGGAAAATGGCTCAAACAAGGCTGACCAGTCGCTTTCTGCTATGCCTTTGCCGTCATCTTCAACACTAATGATAAGTAGTTGCTTTTTGATAGCCGCAGATACTTTTATTTGCTGTTTAGCGTAGCGCAAGGCGTTAGTGATCAGGTTCTGACAGGCGCGCTCTAGCAGTTCGCCATTACAAATAATGGTTAAATTTTCTGGGATATCTGCAACTATCTTTTTACTGTTGGCCCGGCGGTGTTTTTCCAATTGATTGTTTAATAATTCACTGACATTAGCTGCTGCTTTCTTTTGTTCGAGTGCCAGATGCTCAATGCGTGAATAACTGAGCATTTCATCGACCAGAGTTTCGATTTCCTCTAAGTCCTGTTCGATTTCACTGCGTTGCTTGTCGTCGATATTCGTCACCATAGCGAGTGAAAATCGCAGCCGAGAAAGCGGAGTTCTCAGCTCATGGGAAACCGCATTGACCAGTTGCTTTTGTTCGTTGATCAAGTGTTTGATTCTAGCCGCCATCTTTCCCATGGTGTTCACTACGTTGGCGATTGGTGAACGGCTGTGAAGCTGTTTTACCTGAATATCTTTTAACGAATCGATATTGCTGGCCAGCTGGGTTAATCGGGTCAGATCGCGCCACACCGGGCGAGTCCAAAATACCAGTACCAGCGCCAATACGATATAGGAGGCGACTTGTAACATCAGTTTAGTCGCCGAGTTGCTATTGATGTGGCTTATAGGACCAACTTGCAATAATTGTTCGCCGTTTGCGATTTTCGCGTAGAGGTAGAGTTGTTGCTGCAAATTAAAGAGTGTTAGCACCTCACCGTTATCTAATTGCTGCTGCTGTTCGGCTAGCCAGGCAATATCGTTAATAGCCAGTAGTTGATAGTTGAGTTTTTTCGATGACAGTCGAGTTAACTGCTGTTGATTGCTTATTAGCTGTGCCAGATCTTTTACTAATGCCGTGGTGGTGGCCAGTTCGCTATTTTCCTGGTGGTTTAATTGTTGCCAGAGTAATTCCGAAAGCCAGTTAATGGAGAAAATACCGGTAACTACTACCAGATACAGGCTGATGAATAACCTTAGCACTCAGCGCTTTCCTTAGCCGAAGCTTCGCTGTGCCAGGCATTGAGATTAAACAAATAACCTTTGCCCCAAACGGTGATGATTTTATAAGGGTTCTCCGGATCGTCCTGTAATTTCTTGCGTAATCTGGAGATCCTGACATCGACACTGCGATCCAGACCGTCATATTCGCGGCCTATCATTTGCTTATGAATATAATCTCGACTTTGTGGTTCACCGGCATTTTTTGCCAATAGCCACAATAACTCAAACTCATGGGTGGTCAGTTCAATATTTTGTCCTTGATAGGTGACCTGGCGGGATTTTCTAAAAATACTCAACTCGCCGATAACTATGTCTTGAGTATTCTCGCTTTTCTCCTGCTTGGCGCGGCGTAATACTACGTTGATATGCGCCAGTAATACATGAGGCACTACAGGTTTGATAATGTAGTCATCGGCGCCGATTTCCAAACCCAGTACATGGTCAAAGTCACTGTCTTTGGCGGTTAAAAAAATAATCGCTTTATCGAAAGATTTTCTTAAAGTTTTACAGATGCTAAAACCATCCATTTTCGGCAACATAATGTCTAAGATCACTAAGTCTGGCTCGCTTGCTAGAATCAACTCTGGGGCATTTTCACCACTGTTAAGTACCGTTACCTGAAAGTTATTTTGTTCGAGAAATTGCTGGATCAGCTTGGCAAGGCGAATATCATCTTCGACTAATGTGATACGTGTCATTAAAACAGGCTCCATTGGGCTCTTAGTCTTCTCCGGTATTTGACCGGTTGACTAATATTTATTTGCACTCGCTGGCTGGCAAGTATCTTACCGGATGGCTGTTGAAGGGTGAACAGCATGTCGTTTTGCAGTGAAACATTCAGTTGTTTGGTTGCCTGATG
Organism: uncultured Thalassotalea sp.; assembly: GCA_964620605.1. GTDB lineage: Bacteria > Pseudomonadota > Gammaproteobacteria > Enterobacterales > Alteromonadaceae > Thalassotalea_E. The sequence continues at coordinate 11,137 of CAZUHQ010000047.1, read as the reverse complement.
CTGTTGTTGCCAGCAGCTTAAGGATTGGCTTTGTTGGAACAAACAGACATTGATTGGCTCCGGACTTTGCCAGTGAGCGGTGATCGTCATCTGGCAGCTTTCACCTGCACTTTTAACGACACAGGCTAAGGGTTTAATGCTAAGCACCACTGTGTTGTTATCTCTTGTTTTCGTTTTTGCCAGCACAGGAGAGCCTGTTAATAACATCATCCCTAATATCGGTAATAAGTGGCTAAAACGCATAAACAACTCCGATAAATGCTGAAGTTATTTGTTGCTCTTTTACTAGCGGGCTATCGCTGATCGCCTTGCTTAATTTTTGCTGCTTAACGCGTATTTGTGCTTGCCAGCGATCATTTAGCCGATAATTTAAACCAAAGGATATAAAGGGATTTATTCCGGCATCTGCCTGGTAAAAATTAGCCAAACCAACCTGGTCTTTTTTATCCAGCCCGTAATAATAGTTGTTTAATTGTTTACTGTGCCAGTTAGCTCCGATCCCTAGGTTAAGTTTTGTGTCATCTGAAATATTCAGGTAATGATATAGTGCTAACTGGCCATTAACGCCTTGATACACATTGTTAATATCATGAAGTAATTGAGCTTTTAGTTCGGTGTTCTGGCCGATAAACCAGTTAAGCTGAATGCCGCCATCGACTGCCCATTTGCGTTTACTGACATCATCTTTATCTATCGATCTCTGCTCTGCTTCGGTCAGCATGCTGTCGGAAAAGTTTGGCACGAATAAGTGACTGGGCTGCCAGTCGGTAAAAAATGCCTTTTCCCGATTGAGTTGACCGACAGCACTGAGCACGAAATTTTCCGATTGATAAAAGCTATAACCGACGACATTATTTTCAATAAAAAATTGCTCGCTGTAATAGTGAATGTCGGGGAGCAGCACTAAGGGGATGTCGTCGCCGCCCTCAAGCGGGTTGGTTAACTGGCCAACACCGATGGCGAGAGAAAATTGCCATTGATTGACACTGACGCAGTTGTCGTTTTCTGACTGGCATTGCCCATAGGCTGCACCGGTAAACACCTGTGCAGCGAGATAACAGCAAATAGTCAGTACTTTGGAGAAAATTTTCAAAATCGAGAATAACCGAAACTTTAATTAATGGTTAATTTATCATTGATTGAGCCAGAATGTAGCGTAAATAACATAAAATTACATTTGATAGCATTTTACAACAGTAAATTTTTTTTAGTGGCGTAGGCTAAATGTTGTTCAATATTAGTCAAGGAGAGTAAAAAATGTATATCAAGAAGTCGCTGGTGGTGATACTCAGCACGTCACTATTTGCTTGTGGCGGAGGCGATAACGGCGGGTCAGTTGTTGGTCATGTTGAATCAGTGCCGGAACTTAATCCTATGGCGGTGCCATTGTCGGCTTTATCGCCAGCCCAGGGCAATGATTTCGAGCGTCATTTAAAAAATGGTATTTACTTGCGCAATCAAGCGCAATTTAGGGTCACCCTTGATGGCTCGGCAGAGACGGATACTAGTGCAGCTGCGGAATTTTCAAGTACCAATGTTCAGGAGCAAGGCGTTGATGAAGCAGATCGTATTAAGTATGACGGAGAGTACCTGTTTATCGCTAATCATCAGGCCGGTGATGTCGGTATTTTAGAACAAGGGGAAGGTGATGGCGATGATAAAGATCAGCAGGCATTAACTTCTGTCCGTATTATGCAACGTCAGGCGCAAGGCGAGCTGCTTGAGCTTAATACTGTGGTTGTTAATCAGGAGGCTTCTTATATTAATGGCTTGTATTTGAAAGAGAATACCCTGGCAGTGTTATCTGATATTTACCAGTACAATATTGCGGCGACTAGCTTTAGCGAATCATTTTTTCCGGTGAATCAGGAGTTTAATTTGTCACTGGTCGATGTTAGCTCAAAACAGGCGCCGGATGTTCAATTATCACTGACTGTCGATGGTTCGATTATTGATAGTCGGCGCATCGATAATATCCTCTATGTGATCAGTAGTTATCGTCCCTGGTTGGAAGATGTAGTTTATGCCGATACTGAACAAGGTAGGTTGGACAATTACAATAAGATCATGCAAACGGATATCAATGACTTGCTGCCATATTATAGCGATGCCGAGGGCAATCGCGTTAATTTGGTTGATGCAGAGGATTGTTATTTGCCAAAAACCGCCACTGAGCTCGATGGTTTTGACGGCGTGGTGACCTTAACGGCGATTAACTTAACTAACCCGAACGAGATGTCGTCAATCTGTGTTAATGCACAAGTACAGGGATTATATGCCAGTCAGCAGGCGCTTTATTTGTATGGCACTGAGTATCAGTATCTGGAAGGAAAATCCAGTGAAACCTCGGTAGTGCATAAGTTTAATTTAAATGGCAATACAATCGAATACCGTGCCAGCGGCACCTTAGATGGTCGTTTTAACTGGAATTTGTCTAACTTGCGCTTTAGTGAAAGTGGTGATTATTTGCGGGTGGTAACTACTACCGGCGACAGATCAATCGGCTTGACTCACAGGTTAAATGTGCTGGCAGAAGATGGTGATAAGCTCAGTTTAGTGTCGCAGTTGCCAAATGATTTGAATCCACAACTATTAGGTAAAGTCAGCGACGACGGCAAGGTTTATGAAGACATTCAGGCGGTGCGCTTTTTTAATAAGCAGGCTTATGTTGTCACCTTTTTACGCACTGATCCTTTATATGTCATTAATTTAGCTGACAACCTTAATCCTGTGATCGCTGGTGAATTGGAAATACCTGGCTATTCCGCTTATTTACATCCTATTTCTGACAGTTTGTTGTTAGGCGTTGGTCAAAATGTTGCCAGCGGACAAATTCAAACCTTAGATGGTGCCGATGACACTGTGGCTAGTGATGATTTTGCGCCGATTGTTGAAGGAGCGAAAGTGTCGTTATTTGATGTCAGCGAAATTTCTGCGCCAAAAGAAATCCAGTCTATTGTTTACCAAGATGCTTATACTCCGGTGGAGTTTGATTATCATGCATTAACTGCATTGCAAACTGAAAGTGGATCGACGCGGATTGCATTACCAATCGAGCGTTGGCTGACCGAAACTCGGGTTGATAGCGAGCAGCAAAAATACGATGTCTGGTATAATGAAAATGAGCTTGCGGTGATGGAAGTTACCAGCTTGCAGACGGATGCCCAGCTCAAGGAAGTTGGTCGTATCAAGGCAAGTTTTGATGAGCCAACCGATAATACTTCATCTGGCTGGCAAGACAGATCGATTTTCCATTTGGATGATATCTATTATATTCATGGCGCCCAGGTTTGGCACAGTCGGTGGTCTGATTTAAGCCAAGTGATGGGGCCTTATTAGTATTACTTAATAAGGGGACATTGATTAAAAATCTAAGTGCTAAACAGCTGTTGCTAGGTAAACGAGCAAGACGCGACAAGTCCTTCCCTGGAAGCTCAACGCCAGCATCCATGCTGGCGATGCTTGCTCTTATTACCATAGCAACATCTATATTTATCAATGGACTAGATTAATAACAACAATTAAAAACTCATAGCCAATAAAGGAGGAGAATGCGGTTGCTATTCTCCTTTGGTGTACAGGAACGGCGATGTCAGAACACTGAATATAGTGAGTGAAAATTAGCGCTTACTTCGCCAACTCAATCATAGCCGCGGTGTACATTTTTAAGTTAAGGACAAACTGCTCGATCGTGATAAATTCATGCTCAGAGTGACCTGTATATTCAGCGCCTGGCATTGAAGGGCCAAAGGAAACGGCCGTTGGGAATAACCTTGAGTTAGTACCGCCGCCAACAGACACCGGCTTGGCATCTTTAATACCGGTAAAGTGAGAAAATACCGTTAACAAAGTGCTGGTTTGTGGTGCGTTTTCTTGAACAAACGGGTCACCAATATAGTGATCTAACTCGGTAATGTTCGCCATGTTTTTCAGTTTCCAGCTGGCAACGGCGCTGTTAATTTCCTGACGCAGTTGCTGAGCCGATTTGCCTTTTGGTCGACGAATATTGATATTAAGTTCGAGGTTGTCATCAAATTGCTTAATCACAGTAGGGGATACTGTCATCGGTCCCATGAAGTCATCTTTGTAGGCGATATTGCCAAACTTTTTGCCTTCCAAGCCTAAACCAATATTGTCATTAACAAAGTTAACTAAGGTACCTGGGCCATTATTCGGCCAAGGTGTACCGGTAACGGCTAATAAGTCAGCCAAATAAGGAATGGCATTGACACCATTTTGCGGGGTAGAAGAATGAGCTGATTTTCCTAACGCAGTGACAGTTAACTGATTGCCTGCCAAGTTAAAATCAAAGCTGATGCCCTGATATGTTTGTGCTTTCGCCATGAGCTTTTCCAGCAGCGCAACATCGGCATTATTTATCACTGCTTTAGCATCTTCAGGGATTTGTGAACCAAAATAACCGCCTTCGAAATGCGCGATATAAGGCGTCATTAGGGATTGATGCTCGGATTTGTTAAAGGCAATTTTTAAGGTGCCATAGCCTTTTTCTGCGGTGACCACCGGATAGTCGGCATCAATAGTAATGTTAGTTTGCGGCAGTTCATGAGTTTTTACGTATTCTTGTAATGGTCCCCAGTCTGACTCTTCTGCCATGTAGACATAAAGTTCTAGGCGTTTACTGAGCTTAATACCTTTATCTTTAATTGCCCTCATTGCATATAAAGCCGTTGAGATCGGGCCTTTATCGTCTTCTGTGCCGCGGCCAAGTAATTTACCTGGCTCTGATGTGCTGTCTAGCTCAAACGGAGATTTTGTCCATTTTTCCGGATCTACCGGCTGGACATCGCCATGAGTGATAATGCCGACTCTTTCCTTACTGTCACCTAAACCGATAATCACCACATAGCCATCGTCTTTAAAGTCTAGGCCAAGTGCATCTGCCTGTTTTTTTAATTCTTTTTTAAAAGCAATATGAGCGGGATTCTCTGGTGCTGCAACACCTGGCTTGGCAACGGTATTATGTTTAATCAACTCGGCTAAGCTGTCGATCATCGCCTGTTGATAGGTGCTGACGGCATATTGCGCTGTGCTGTCAGCAATAGTACTGACTTTTTGGGCAACCGCGGAAGAAGTCATTGCCAGGCTAATGAGTGAACCGACAAATAATTGTTTAGGGTTAGTCTTGAACAACACGATTTTTCCTTATGAACATGGGGGAACAGGCTTAATAGACAGCTACTATAGCGAAAGGTTGAATCTTAAAACAGCTACAGTATTTAATAAAAGTAGCCTATACAGTTTATAGGTGTAAGCAAATATTACTAATAAATATAAAGAGTTAAATATAATGTTCTATGTAAAATCGCTTTGCAGCTCAGTTAAAATTAAGTTGGTTTGCTTGAATTTTGCGATAAACGGCTAAATATCTTTGATTCAAACGAGTGCTTTTTAAGGAGTTCTAATGTCCATTGTTAATATTCGTCCTGCAACGGTCAATGATGCAGAAACTATTCTTTATTTTATCCGTGAGCTGGCGATTTATGAAAAAGCCGAACATGAAGTCTTAGCGACAGTTGACACCATTAAATCCAGCATGTTTGGTGAAAACAGCGGGGTTTATGGTCTGATTGCGGAAATTGATAACAAGCCGATCGGATTTTCCGTCTATTTTTATAATTACTCTACCTGGCTTGCTAAACCTGGCCTTTATTTGGAAGATTTATATGTGTCACCAGATTATCGCGGCCAAGGTGCAGGTGTTGCTTTGTTAAAACAGTTGGCAAAAATCGCACTGGAAAAAGGTTGCGGCCGTTTTGAATGGAGCTGTTTGGACTGGAATACGCCATCGCGTGAGTTTTATGAATCTTTAGGTGCCGAGCCACAAAGCGAATGGTTAGGCTACCGGATGTCAGGGCAAACTTTGGTTGATTTTGCTAACTAGTTTAGTCTAAATAGAAATTAAGGAGCGCAATGTACTCCTTAATTTTAACAGTTACAGCTTATTCCCTAAGTTATCTGTTGCCTCCAATGGCTTATCGTCCGGGTAAGTGGCTAGGTCACTGTCTGATAATAACCAGGGAGCAAGACAGGCTTTGTCTTTAACACAAGGGTCGGTGAGCGCGGTTAGAAACGCTTTAACTTGCTGTACTTGTTGGCCTGATAAGTTCGCTCTTGCTCTTAGTGGCGCCGTGGCTGGTACTTCATCATTTCTTGCCTGTTCGAGATGATCTGCAACTTCAATTGAATTGGCAAAAGAATCGGCAAATACCTGCTCACAATTGATATTGTGCTTACTCATTAGCGCCTGTACCTGAGGCAACTGGCAATAAGGGGCATTGCCACCGGCAAACGCTTGTTGACCTTGTGCCGCGTAAAGTCGCTGAATTGCCTGTTTCGGGTTGCGGTAATGGGTGATCACTTGTTCTAATGTTTGATAGCCGCCGCTGTGGCCATAAGGAGCGGTGACTTCTACGTTGAGCAGACTTGGCGTTCTAAAGTGGAACCTGTCATTCGTATTGCCGGTGACGTTTTCGCGGCCAAAATCCTGTGAGCTTGCCGTGTTACTGGAATTACCAGTACCGACACCAATTTGCGGGAATGCCACTAAATGATGACGCTGATCGGAAAAGTTATCACCGTTGTGACAGGCAACACAGCCCCCTCCACCTTGTTGGGTTGACGTGAAAAATAACACTGCCCCTTGCTTTTGTTCATTGGTCAGGGCGTTGCTATTACCCGCTAAATAATCTTGCCAGGGATTATCAATAAACAGCATAGAGCGTTGGTAGTCGCTGATCGCCTGAAACATCCGGTCTGAGCTCACTTGTTGTTCATTAAAAACTTCAAAAAATTCCGCAGGCCAATTGCTGCTAATGGCTGCAATATCATCATTAAGGCGACTGACCAGTGCCAGACGCACCGTTTGGTTATCGTTGCCCGTTTGAAAATCACCACGCATTTCTACTGAAGACGTGACAGGAAACCTCGCCTGAGCGTCAGTTAATGTAGCATTTGCCGGCAAATTAGTATCTGGCAGGCGTCGACCATCGGCATTGAGGGCTGAATCTGGGGTCGCGATCGCGCCGTTTCGCAAACGTTCTACCCGGCTATCCCAAAATAGTCCTCGGTTAAAAAGCCCAATATTGAAAATACTCGGCGCATTACGGGCGATAACCGGATGGTCGTTATCGCCATTAAATCGCCCAATACCCAGTAAATTCTCGGCCGGGTTATTCAGTTCATCGACTGCGGCAACACCCACGGGTAAAGACAAGTTATCGCCGCCGCCTAACAGCGGATGATGGCAACTGACACAGGCAACGCTTTGTTCGCCGCCGAGGTTTTTGCTGAAAAACAGTTTTTTACCCAGTTGCACATTATCACTGGTAACCTCGGGTAATGCTAAAGCTGCTGCATTGATTGGCGTGATATTCCTCTGGTTGATGATCTGCTGTAGTCGTTGTTCAATATCATTCGGCGTTGGTGCTGGTTGTGTAGGGGGTTGCCCAGGAGGTTGAGTAGGAGGTTGGCCTGGCGGTGGATTGGGGAGATCCGGTCTCGGTCTTCGTGGCGTTTTCTGGGCATTTATTGCCCAGCTGTTTAGTATTAAGCTGATTAGTGTTGTGATAAGCAAAGGAGATTTGATCATGGCAGAGCTTCCTTAAACATAGATAGTTAAATGTCACTCTAGCGACTAAATGTGCAAACAATGTGTAAATAAATGGCAAACATCGTGGAAATGCAGAGGAAAACTTCCTTATTAAACAGCGAAATAGTAAGGTTAAACTTAGAGTTAATTAAAGGTATAAAGTACTCGTGTTCAGAATGAGTATTCAAAATAAGCTATTTGCCGTTTTTGTTATTTTTGGCGCTCTGCTGGTGACTTCTTTAGTTGCCTTGATGCAATGGAGTATCGGCAAGGGCATGGTGAATTATGTCAATCAAAAAGAGATCGACAGTTTGCTGCCATTTATCAAACAGCTCGAACAGCATTATCGTTATCAGGGCAATTGGCAGCGTTATCGATCGGCACATCGTCTGTTTGATAAACAATTAAGACAAAGTTTACAGGGCACGGATTTTTCGATTAATCAGCCACACGCTGAACGTCGCCCACCACCGCCACCACCGCGAGAGCGTTTTCAGCCAAGAGATAGCGGAAAAAGAGCCAGATTTGATAACGCGCGATTAGAAAACTTTGAACGGCAACAAGAGCCACGACAGGAGCTGAGAAAAGAACGGCGACCAGATCCGCCACGTCAGCGCAATCATCCGGTCAGTTACGCCTTACTCGATCAAGATAAAAGCTATATCGTCGGTCATTATCCACCCGAGCGCAGTTACAGCTATACGCCATTATTGGTGAATGAAAAAATTGTTGGTTATTTTGCGATTTCCAAGCGCGATCGCTTAACCAAAGGCTACGAATTTGATTTTGTCGAGCAACAAAAAGATTATCTTTGGTTGATTGCCATTGGCGTACTGTTAATGGTGCTGGTGATCATTTTACCTTTTGCTCGGCATTTAATTACGCCGATTAAGCAGTTAACTAAAGGTATGCATATACTCACTCAAGGGCAATATCAAAGCAAGTTATCAACCAACCGACGGGACGAGTTTGCCGAACTAACACGAGACTTTAATGAGCTGGCCAAAACCTTATTAGCAAATGACTCGGCACGTAAACGCTGGCTAGCAAATATCTCCCATGAGCTGCGTACGCCGGTAGCGATTTTAAAAGGCGAGCTCGAAGCGCTACTCGATGGTGTGCGGGAATTATCGATTGAACAAATTCAATCTGCTCATCAGGAAGTCAGTCACCTGCAACGCTTGATTGAAGATTTACACGCACTGACCAGCGCCGATATCGGCGGCATGAGTTATAAGAAAAAAACACTGGAAGTTTTGCCGTTTCTTGATCGGGAGTCGAAGAAATTACAGGGCTACTTGGCAACACAAGGCTTTGATTATCAGTTTGTTAATGGCATCAGTGAGACTAAGGTGAGCATTTATGCCGATGCCACTCGTTTCGCTCAGTTGTTTGAAAACCTGGCACATAATAGTGTTAAGTATGCACAAGTGGGTGATCAAGTGCGGTTAACAGCAACGCTTGAACATCAGCGGCTAAGCCTGGTGCTGGAAGATAATGGTGTTGGCGTTGATAACCAGCATTTGCCGCATTTATTTGAGCATTTATATCGGGTGGAAGATTCACGTAATCGCCAACTGGGGGGAAGTGGCTTGGGCTTATCGATATGCACCCATATAGTAAAAGCACATCAGGGGGAGATCAGCGCCGAACGCTCAAAACTCGGCGGCTTAGCCATTCATATCAGCTTGCCTTTAGTTTGAGATAGCTTTGAAATGGCTAGGCGAAATAACCGTTAGGAAAAATTGATGAACGAATTGATATTAATCGTAGAAGATGAAGTAAAACTGGCGAATCTACTGAAAGATTATTTTACCTTGGAAAAATTTACTTCCCATTGCTTGCACGATGGTGCTGAGGTAGTGGATTGGGTCAAAGCACATCAACCTGCGGTGATTTTGCTTGATATTATGTTGCCAAATAAAGACGGTATGCAGCTGTGTCAGGAACTGCGCCAATTTACCAAGGTACCGATTTTAATGGTAACCGCTAAAGTAGAAGAAATTGATCGTTTATTGGGTCTGGAACTTGGCGCCGATGATTATATCTGTAAGCCGTTTAGCCCAAAAGAAGTAGTGGCTCGAGTAAAAGCAGTATTAAGGCGATGTCAGGGGAGCTTTCAAACCAGCTCGCTATTATTGTTGGAGCCAAATCGCTTGCAGATTACCATACAGGGCAAGAGCCTAGAATTAACAGCGGTAGAATTTCATCTATTAAATACCATGTTCAACGAGAAAGGCCGGATATTTACCCGGGAACAGTTGATGCAGCATATGTATGAAGATAATCGTATTGTTAGTGATCGCACGATTGATAGCCATATTAAAAAACTACGCAAAAAGCTAACATTGTTATGCCCTGAGCAGGAAGTTATTCATTCTGTCTATGGGGTTGGCTATCGCTTGGAGTTTACCGGTTAATAACGCACTCAATGGTCAAATTTCGCCTATACTTGGTTTATTGACGCTTGTCCTTGGAGCTTTTATGGCGACAGAAAAAGAAATAGAGATCCTCTCACAAAAAGACCTGGATGACTTATTAAGAATTAATGAATTTATTAAGCAGCAAGATGACAGCTCATTAGTGGCTGAGCTTAAACGAGCAATTCTTGATTCGGGTAAACTGGAACTTCAGCAGTGGGAATCGTTAAGAGATCACATCCGTGAAATTGAAGAGCTGATCCCGCATATCGATTTGATCATTAAATTGAAAAAAGAAAAGTAATTTGGCGCTTTTTCCGGTAGCTGTTGCTAGGTAAACAAGCAAAACACTGCAAGCCCTTCCATGGAAGCTCATCACCAGCATCCATGCTGGTGATGCTTGCTGTTATCACCGTAGCAACATCTTTCTTTATCAATGAACTATATTAATAACCATAATTATAAGGGATATAGCCAATAATTTTGTAAGGTTACGAGAATAAAACACAGCAATTGGGCTTTTTCTGCTTTATAATACGCCTGATTTTAAAAGAGGGCTGTTATGAAAGTTTGCGGTGTAGAATTAAAAGGCAATGATGCGGTTATCTGTGTGATGTCAAAGGCTAACGGCCTGTATGATATTCCTCATGTTCGTGTACCGAAAATTAATATTGCTGATGCCAGTGATGCTGAGCAAATACGAAGATTTCGGTTTACCTTTACCAAGTTATTAACGGATTATCAAATTGATACTGTCGTGATCAAAGGCCGGGCATTAAAAGGTAAATTTGCCGGTGGTCCGGTGGGCTTTAAACTGGAAGCGGCAATCCAGTTAATCGACGAGGTAGCGGTTGAGATAGTGTCTGCCAGCTATGTCAAAAGCGCGTTAGCGAAAACTCAGGTAGCGATTGATTTTCGCGATACTGGACTGAAGAAGTTTCAAGAAACGGCGTTTCAAACTGTGTTCGCCTATTTAGAAAATCACTAAGTATTACTCGGTATTATATCTCGTAAAGCACTGCCAGTTTGGTGGTGCTTTTTAGTTTTTATTGTCTAGAGCCTGTTGATCTTTGAGCATAAATTACTCAACAACGATTGGCAGCCACAT
>CAZUHQ010000046.1:0-27372 GCA_964620605.1 uncultured Thalassotalea sp. | reverse complement strand
AAAATCCCTCGCTGGTAACAGCGTGCCGGTTCAAGTCCGGCCCCGGGTACCATTTTCTAGTTTTCTATTTAAATGTCTTTGCTTTTTTAGTTCACTTAAATTTCTTATTGATGCTTTGTTATTAAAGCTGTATTAGGTTAGCTGCTAATGCATGTTTTCTTTAATCCCTTCGGGTTTAATTCCTCGTTGCTTGCGGCAGGGGATTCATTTTAGGTAACTGAAACATTATCAACTCGCGTTAGAATTGTGCTCAGTTAGTGACGGTTAGGTGTCAAAATAAAGACGTTATTTGAAAGAGTACATTAAACTCTTAAGACACGTGTTTATCTCGTGAATTTTGACCTAAACTGATTAAGGTATAACCATTATTTTATCCGAGCATGATGCCATTAGATGACGCGACTTGGGTGATACAACAGCTCTGCAGTTTTATTGAAGAAAATTAAGTTTGGTATTACTGAGCAGGAAATTTGTGGGATGTAACAGCTAAAGTTCTCACAAGTTTAGGTTTTAAATTAGGCGATAATGTTAATATAAAGTTAGCATAAGTGAAATTTGCTTTTAATGGCTGCATATTTGTTTACATTTATTGTATTGTGTGAAAGGGTTAGAAAATTAGCGATGCAAAATGTCGACAAAAATAAAACGATAAAAAATAATCTCTCAGTGGGTTTGTAGTGAGTAACACGTTGACTATATTATTAATTTTACACGATGACCATGTCCGAAAAAATGTTTGCACCTCTTTAGAAATTGCTGGACATGATGTCATCCAAACAGCCAACAGCCTGGATGCCATCAGTGTTTTGCGTAGTAAAACCGTTGATCTTGTGATAACTGAAGTTGAAATAGGCAAAATAGATGGCTGGCGTTTATCTCGTTTGATCCGAACCGGCATCTTAGCGTCCAGCGACTTATTGCCGATTTTACTGGTTACTGAAAATTACTGTGAACGAATCGCCGAAACGACAGCGCGAATGTTCGATATCAACCAGGTGATTTCCTATCAGGAACTGGAGATGGTATCTGAAGTGGTAGCTCAGGTTATTGCTGAGCAAGATAAACTCAATCGCTTGCCAGAGCTGTTGGTGATTGAAGATACTGAAGATACTGCTAACCTTGTACAACGTATGCTTAAGCATAAGTTTAATATTACCATTGCCGAAGATGGTATTACCGGGATCAAGGCATTTAGGGAAAACAGTTATGATATTGTGTTACTCGATATCATGATGCCAGGCATGTCGGGGGATGAAGTACTCGATGTGATTATTGAGCTTAATCCCAATCAGGTAGTGATTGCCATGACGGCTCACGGCACCATAGATTTAGCCGAGTTAATGTTGGTGAAAGGTGCGTCTGACTATATTCAAAAGCCATTTAAGGCCGAGCAACTGCGTAAAGTTTGCGATATTGCGGCAAAACGCGAAGATTTTTTAGTGTCTAATGAGCAGTTTGCCTCAAAAAGTTTAGCACTAAGAGACGAACAGCAAAAATTCCAGTCTTTGTCGAAAGCACATTATCGCATCCTCGACAGTTTAACCAGTGTCGTAATTGAACTTAATGCCAAAGGACGAGTATTATTTTTAAACAATGCCTGGTACCAAATGACAGGTTTTATGGTGTCAGAAAGTATCGGTAAGCTGTTTGTCGATTATGTTCATGGTAGCAGCGCTAAAACCAAGCAGTTTGTTAGCGAGGCTATTGAGCATTTGCTTAGCGGCAAGTCGACGCTAGAAAAGATGGAAGTTAAGTTAGCGAAAGTCAATGGCGAAAGCTTTTGGTGTGAAATCACCATCTCACCTTATTTTAATGATCAGGATGAACTGATCGGTATATCAGGCACCTTAGACGATATCACTATGCGTAAAAAGGCCGAGGAGAGGCTTAAGCATGTTGCGTTGCACGATACCTTGACTGGCATTCATAATCGTCATTTTTTTGATACTAAGTTAAGAGATACGGTTAATGATGTCGCGCGCTCGGGCTCTATTCATAGCTTACTCTATATCGATTTAGATCACTTTAAAGTGATTAATGACTCTCAGGGGCATCATCAAGGGGACTTGGTATTAAAGGAAATTGCCCGAATTTTATCTAAACGAACCCGGCAAACCGATATTTTGTGTCGTATCGGCGGTGATGAATTTGCTGTGTTGTTGATGGATACCGATGTTCAGCAGGCTGAAGTGGTGGCATCCGGTATTTGCCATACCATTGCCAGTTCGAGTTTTTGTTTTGATGATAAAGTTTACAAAGTCAGTTGTAGTATTGGTATTACGGCAATTGATGGTCACTCCACCAGTAGTGAGCGTTACTTGCAACAAGCGGATATAGCAATGTTTGCTGCGAAGGAAAAAGGTCGTAATGGAGCCCATATTTTCAGGGAATACGACAAGGTTACCGATGAGTTAAAACATAGCTTTGAATGGGCACAAAGGCTGCAAAAAGTCTTGGTTGAAGATAGTATTGTGCTGCATTTTCAGCCTATTTTAAGTTTATCCACCAGAGAAATTGTTGGCTATGAAGCTTTAGTTCGTATGCTTGTTGATGATCGCATTGTATTTCCTGATGATTTTATCCCTGCCTTAGAAAAAGTTGAGGATATGCATTTATTGGATCGTCACGTTATAGGTAAAGCTTTGTATTTAATGCATCAGCATCCAGTGTTAAAACGATTGGCGATTAACTTATCGGCGCAAGCTTTTACTGATGATCGCTTATATGACTATATCAAGGAGAAATTTACCCAGTATCGTATTGATCCTTCGATGGTGGTATTTGAAATCACTGAAAGTGCCAGTTTGTCTAACATTACTGGTACCCAACGAATGATAAACCGCTTAAGTGAATTGGGCTGTCACTTTTCAATTGATGATTTTGGCACTGGATTTAGTACTTTTGCCTATTTAAAGCAAATACCCGCTGGTAGTGTAAAAATTGACGGTTCCTTTGTTAAAGATATGCTTAAAGATCCAATTGATTTGGTGTTAGTTAAGGCGATTAATGAAACGGCACACGCGTTAGATAAAACAACTGTTGCTGAGTTTGTTGAAGATAGTGACACCCTGGAAAAACTCGCTGAAATGGGTGTGGATTATGCACAAGGCTATTACATAGGAAAGCCGATGGATATTCAAACTATTTGTCAGCAGTACGATGCATCACTAAAGTGTGTAAAACAAAGTTAGTTATTAATAAATTGCTGCTTGTGTTATCGAGTGGCATTAAACGAGTAAATTTTCTATTTAACTAGATATGAGTACCATACTAAGCGGGCTTAATTGCTTGTAATGTAATGGATAACGTAATACGTAAAAAGGATTAAGGTGTGGCTTTGTAGGTTATTGTAATGTATATGCACATTACTTTTCATGTTTGAATAGTGAGTTTACTTTACATTAAAAATAACAACAATAGGGCACCAATGAACATACCAAATGAAGAGTTAATTGCGAGTAAAACGCGCGTAGTTGATTATGCAGATCTTATTTTAGAGTATCTAGATCAGTTAGGAGTGGAGTATGTCTTTGGTGTGCCGGGCGGTGCCATTGAACCTTTATACAATGCGCTCGCTCGCTCTCAGCGTCGTGGTGGACCTAAGGCCATTATTGCTCGTCATGAAAGCGCTGCTGCTTTTATGGCTGATGGTTATTTTCGCGAAACCGGTAAACTTGGTGTTGTTTGTACAACTACTGGACCTGGAGCCACTAATTTAGTTACCGGGGTTGCTTCTGCTTTTGTTGATAAAAGCCCTATGTTGGTCATCACAGCGCAAACCGCCTTGCCAAAATTTGGCAAAAAGCCACTGCAAGACTCCAGTGAAACAGCTATAGATACAGTCGCTATCCTTAGAAGTTGCTGTAAGTTTAATTCTCTTATCTCGCATCCTGCACAATTAGAAGCAAAATTGATAACGGCACTAATGGAAGCTGGGCAATCGCCAAAAGGGCCTGTTCACCTTAGTATTCCGTCCGATATTTTAAGAGCTCGCTATCCTCATCAACATCCGCATGTCCATGTGAATTATTTAACGCAACGTCCCTCGCTAGCTGATAAACCCGCAGTCGATCAACTAACGCACGAAATTGTGACTTCAGATAAGATAGTGTTTTTCCTCGGTTATGGCTGTGGGCGGGCTTATGAACAAATTGAAAAACTTGCCGAGGCACTTAATGCGCCGTTTGTTTCAGGGCCTATGGGGAAGAGCTGGGTTAATGAACGGCACCCGCTTTATCGGGGGGTTTATGGTTATGCCGGCCATCAATCTGCGAGAGATCTGTTTAAAAATGAAGATATTGAATTGGTATTGGCAATCGGCACGTCAATCACAGAGATGGGGTTAGGAAGCCTTGCTAATGATATTTTAGATAAGATGATTCATATTGATGAAACGGTTGAAAATTTCAGTCGTTCTCCGATGGCTAAACTCCATGTTTTTGGTCATCTTGATGCTATTTTTAATCGATTGCTTAATAAAGTGAATGCCTATAGTTGGAAAAGAACCTGGCAGGGGCTAGAGTTTGAATGTCATTCAAATGCGGTGGGCGGCTTTATTGATTTATTAGAGCAAGAAAAATGTTATTCCAATGAAACACCCATTAAGCCTCAAAAGTTGATGGCGTATTTATCACGTAAATTGCCTTTGGATACCCGAGTATTCATCGACACAGGCAATATCTGGGCTTGGGCAACGCATTATCTTAGTCATTCGTCTAATCAAGGTCTTTATCGGTTATCTATGGATTTTGGCAGTATGGCCTGGGGAATAGGTGCAGTGATAGGCTCTGCATTTGGTGCGCCAAAAGCGCCGCATGTTTGTATGTCTGGCGATGGTGCCTGGCTAATGAGTTCTCATGAAATAGGTGTGGCAGTACAACATCAACTCCCTGTGTTATTTGTCGTTCTTAACGATTTTTCCTATGGTATGATACGATTTGGGCAGCAATTAAGCCGCGCTGAATCAATAGGCTGGCAGCTTAATGCTGTTGACTTTGCCGCGCTTGCCAAGGCTCAGGGAGCTAATGGAATTGTCATCGAGAGCCCTGAAGAGTTACATCAATTAGATTTTGATGATATTTTTTCAAGTAATGTGCCTACTTTACTTGATGTCAGAATTGACGCAGAAGAAGTGCCTCCGATGATGTCTCGGGTAAAAAACCTGGCAGATGATGGTCATGAACAGCCTAATGGTTACCGTCAATAAGAGATAGTATTAATGTCTAAATCAGTTGTCATATTGTTTATTGTAGAAGATGGATAGATAAGAATGAAAATAAAAAACTCCGCACTTGCGTTAGCTATTACTTTCGCTATTTCAGCTTCAGTTGTGGCCGAAGATTATCAGTTTGGTGGTGAAGAAAAAGACGATTATTTTGATGATTTCTACGGTAGTGAAGAAATGGTTGAAATCGCTACCGGGATAAAAACGCAAATCTATAAAGCGCCGGCAATTGCCAGTGTCTTTACTGCCGAACAAATTAAGAATATGGGAGCGACAGATATAGATGATGTTTTGGAAACGGTTCCCGGGCTTCATATTTCTAGACTTTCTAATACTTATACGCCGATTTATGCATTTCGTGGCGTACACAGTAAATATACGCCGCAAGTATTAATGCTGATCAATAGTATTCCTATTACAAATTCATTTCTTGGTAATCGAAACCAGAACTGGGGAGGGATGCCAGTTGAAGCGATAGCACGGATTGAGGTGATACGTGGCCCTGGTTCTGCGGTGTTTGGTGCTGATGCATTCTCTGGGGTGATTAACATCATTACCAAAAATGCTGATGATATTCAACAAAATGAGTTTGGGATGCGGACAGGGAGTTTCTCCACTCGTGATGCTTGGCTTTCATTGGCTAATAGTGACGGTGATGTAAAATACTCGGCAGTGCTTGAATATCATGTTACCGATGGCTTTGACAAAACTATCGAGGCAGACGCCCAAACTCGATACGATAATATTTTCGGTACTTCGGCTTCGTTAGCGCCTGGTAAATTAAGCCTAGGAACTGAAAATATCGATTTTCGAGGCGAGATCAATTATCTGGACTGGACATTTCGTATTGGTTTGCAGGACAGAAATAATTTGGGGTTAGGCGCGGGTTTATCCGCAGCTTTGGATCCTGAAGCGGATAAAGCCAGTCGACGTAGAAATTTCGATATTAACTATCAATCACAAATTAGTGACACATGGCAACTAGAAGCGCAAGTGACTTATTTTGATACCAGCCAGGATATTGATCAATACACTATTTATCCAGCAGGGGCGTTTGGCGGGGCATATCCAAATGGTTTTATCGGTAATCCGGAAGTCTGGGAGCGCCATACGCGGTTTAATATGACTGGTTTATATACTGGTTGGGATAACCATGTCGTCAGGTTAGGAACCGGTTTTCATAAAGGCGATATGTATAAAACCAAAGAGACTAAAAACTTTGGTATTGGTCCTGATGGTTTACCTATTGATCCTGCTGGATCTGTAGTCGATGTTTCAGATACGCCTTACATTTTTTTACGAGAAACCGATCGCATCAACCGTTATCTGTTTATACAGGATATTTGGACGGTAGCGAATGATTGGGAATTAACCGCAGGGCTTCGTCATGACGATTATTCTGATTTTGGGAGCACGACAAACCCAAGACTTGCACTTGTCTGGTCAACATCACTAAATTTATCAACCAAGTTCTTATATGGTAAGGCATTTAGGGCGCCATCTTTTGCCGATACTGGTAATATCAATAACCCGGTTGCCTTAGGAAATCCGGATCTGAATCCAGAAAAAATGGAAACCTTTGAAGTTGCCTTTGATTATCACCCGCAATCAGGTTTTGGTGCGGTATTGAGTTTTTATGATTATACCTGGACAGACATTATTCAATATGTACCAGATCAAGGGCAATCGAGTAACACTGCGCAAAACTCTGGTGAGCAAACTGGCTATGGTAGTGAATTAGAAGTTAATTGGCGCATTAGTGACACCTTAAAGTTTTCGGGAAACTTTGCCTGGTCGAAGGCAACTAATGATCAAACCGATGCTGATGTGGCATATGTGCCGAAAAGGCAATTATACCTGCAGTTAGATTGGGAAATTAACCCTCAAGTTAAGCTCAATATTAAGAACCATTTTATTTATGCTCGTAGTCGCTCAGTCAATGATGTACGAGCACCTATTGATGATTACGTCGTTAGTGATTTAAAACTGCGTTGGTTACCACAGGAATTACCAATAGAGGTTTCAATTTTAGTTAAAAACCTTTTTGATGCAGATGCCAGAGAGCCTTCGTTAAATAATGGTGGTGTGGCTAATATTCCGAATGATCTGCCGCTTGCAGGCCGTACATTGTATGGCGAGCTAAGGTATAAATTTTAATGGCCAGCACCAATAATACGTCTCAGCAGAGAGCAGATTTTATTTACGCCGGTAAAACTCAAACGAAAATCTTGTTAGAGCAGCCTAGTGACGTAAATCCCTATATCAGCCAAAAAAGTTATTTGCATGGCTATAATATTGAACAATTAATCAGTAAGAAAAGTTTTGTCGAAACGTTTTTATTATTGTTTACCGGGGAATTGCCAACAGCAGCTAATGCACAACTATTAGAACGTTTGATGATCGCGTTAATTGATATCGGCCCCCGTCATCCGGCAGTGAAAGCGAGTATGGTTGCCGGTGTCAGTAAAAGCAATGCTGAACATATACTGCCAATCGGCCTTTCCGTGCTTGGTGGCAAGGAAAATGGCGCTCAGGAAGTCGCGCTAGCCGTTGATTTTTTGCAAGCAAATATTGAGCAATCTCCAACTGAACTCGCGCTTAGCTTGCTGCAACAGCATGGCGAGATAAATAGTCAATCAGGTGAACTTCATCTTGCTCCGGGGTTTGGTAATTATTATGGCGGCATTGATGAATTAACCAAAACTCATGCTAATGCTGTGTTATCACCAATGCTGGCTGATAACGAACAAGATAGCCGTATTATCGAGTGGGGGCTGGCATTTGCCGAGCAGCTTGAAACTGCTAATGTAGGTTTGTTAAAAACTGGCCTGGCAGCGCTAGTGTTTTGCCATTTAGGAGTTGCTGCCCGTGAAGCGGCTGGACTGTTTCAACTGCTGTGTGCACCAGGCATTTTTGCCCATGGCGTTGAACAAACTCATAAACCGATCACCGCGATGCCGATGTTGTCGGATGAACAGCACCTTTATCAGCGAAGCCAAGTGTTAACGGGTGATAACGCCAATGACAAATAAAGCAAATACCCAATATTGGGATGAGCGTAATACGACGATATTAAGTTCGGTTGGGCACTGGCAAGGTGGCGAAGACGTTACTATTGAAGGGCATTCGCTAATGAATGACTTGATGGTTAACACATCACTGATGCAACTTAATATTTTAAATGCTACCGGAAAACTCGTGCCCAAAAATGTCGCTGATTGGCTAGAAACTAACTTTATGGGGTTAAGTTACCCTGATAGTCGCATCTGGTGCAACCAAATTGCCGCTTATGCTGCTGATAGCAAAACTAGTGTGGTAGCAGCTGCCAGCGCTGCGATTTTAGGTGCTGATTCAAGAGCTTATGGTGGTGGCCAAACCACTCAGTCGAGCATGGCATTTTTGCAAGATGCCTATCAAGCGTTTGTTAATGGCGCGTCGTTTGAGCAAGTGCTGAACAAAGCGCGAGTGATTAATGGTAAACCTATGATCATAGGCTTTGCCCGGCCAATCGATAAAGACGACGAAAGGCTCAAACCTTATAAAGAGTCTCAATTGAGACTTGGCCTGGAAATTGGTCGATACCTTAAATTTGCCTTTGAACTTAGTGATTATTTATTTCAGCATTTTGGTTTATCGATTAACAGTGGCGGTTATGCGGCAGCATTTTTACTGGATCAGGGCTTTACGCCACAAGAAGGTTATAAGATCAAGGCATTTGCGGTGATCGGTGGAGCAGTTGCCTGTTATCGCGATTTAGAACACAGCCCGGCGAATTCGTTTTTGCCGATGAAATGTCAGGATATCGATTATATCGGTGTTGGTGTTCGTGAATTACCGGAATAACTTATCGTGGCAAGGTGATGGTAAATGTTGCCCCTTGCCCTAATGTACTACTGACGCTTAGTTGACCTTGCATCAGTTCGACAAAGCGTTTGGAAATTGAAAGTCCTAACCCTGTGCCACTAAATTTTCTCGCCTGACCAGTGTCGACTTGTCTAAATTCATCGAAAATATACGCCTGTTGCTCATCTGACAGGCCAATGCCGCTGTCTGTGACGGCAAAGTAGATCTTCTGATCATCACTGTGGATATTAAGTGCTACTTTACCTTGCTCGGTAAATTTGCAGGCATTACTCAGTAGATTTAATAACACTTGCTCAAGTTTTTCTTTATCAATCAATATCTTACTGTGCTGGCAACCGTTGGTGATCTCAAATTGATTATTATTTTTCTGTGCCAGCGGCTGTATGGTTTCTGTGATGGTTAATTGAAGCTCTTTAAGTGACACTTCGCTTGGAAACAGTTCAATTTTGCCCGCTTCTATTTTCGCTAAATCGAGTAGGGTGTTGATCATAAACAGCAGGCGTTGTGAGTTTTTCGCGATTTTATCCATGTCTTCAATTAGCTCAAAGTCACCATTTAATTCAAGTTCTTCGGTGACTAGTTCGCCATAGCCTATGATTGACTGGATCGGTGTCCGTAGCTCATGACTCATATTGGCCATAAATTCCGATTTATGTTGGCTGGCAATCAACGCCGTATCGCGAGCTTCCACCAGTTCTTTAGTACGAATTTTAACTTCGTGCTCTAGTTGGTCGCGATGTGATATCAGTTCGTTTTCCTGCTGCTCTAATACTTCCATCATGCTGTTATAGTAACCTGCCATCTTTCTAATTTCTTTGGCGCCGGTTACTTCGGCGTAAAGATGTTCTTTAGTGGCTTTGGCCTGTCTCATGGTTTGCGCAAGCTGTTCTAGCGGTGCAAATAGTTTAGCCAGGGCAATATTTAATATTGCCGCTAACACCAGTACCGAAATAACGGCAATACTGGTGATGATGATGGCAACTCTTTGTTGTGATTGCAGTAAACTGGCTTTGCTATAAATGACTTCAGCATAACCTATCACTTGCTCTTTAGGTTCGGCTAAATCAAATTCAAATTCACCTTCATCGCTATCTGGTGTTTCATTAATGAGTTTAACCGGGGTTTTGATCAGCCAATAGTCTGCAGTTTCTTTTAAAATTTGTGAATCGGATACCAGGCTGGTAAAGCTGTCAAGCTCACTGGGGTATTTACCCTCTGAAATAAAAACTTCTTGATTTTCATATCTTAATCGCGTGGCAAGTACTGATTGAAAGCCCTGTACCTGTTGAATAGCCTCTTTAGCGTTTTGATTGGCGCCTGAGAGCAGGGCAAATACCGCCTGTTTTGCTAAGCCTTCGGTAATTTGAAAGGCATTTTTTAACATCAGTTCTCTAGATTGCTGGTTTACACCGGCTACGGTCAGGACACTAATTATTAAGGTCATCACCGAGATACTGGTTATTAAAAAAATAATTGCCTGGCGACGGATACTTTTGTTCGATCTAAATATGCGATGATGTTTCATAAATTGCTCAGCTCACTATTTGGGAAATGTGATGGCAAAGTCGGCTCGCTTATTGGCACTGTAGTTATAGCCTAAGTGAGCCGCGGTTCTAAGATTAACAGCAAGTCTAACGCCTTTTAACGGGCTAACGGTTGCCTGCTTTGAGTTCTTATCTAAGCTGTTGAGTAAACGAACAAGCTGCCCGCCAAGATATTCATTATTCGGAATAGCTGAAAACAGTGCGCCTCGCTTAGCGTGAGAAGGTTTCGCGGAAAAAACCGGCATTTTATGCTCCCACGCTTTTTCTAATATCACAGGTACTATTACTTTCTCATTTGCTGTTACCGGATCTATCGGTAGCCAGATCGCGGTATTTTTTAAATCGCTCACTTCAAACAGGCTGTTATAGGCGGTGACGGCGGTGCGTAAATTGTCGACTTTTTTGGCATTAATAGTTAATCCTCGTGCTTTTGCTTCCTGCTCGGCAATTTCTATGATCCAGGTTGATGCGGCAGTGTATAGCACATTAATCGTTGTAATTTGCGGTGCCAGCTCTTTTAATGCGTCAAATAACACATCGGGTGCTGTCATTAAACTGACGCCGGAAATATCATTTGGCCTTAATGGTAGGGCGCCGACGACCACTTGTTTTTCCCGGTAGATCTGTTTCGCAATGCGCAGACCTCGTTTGCCTAAGGCGATAACTTTCTGCGTGGTGATTTGTTGTGCTATCTGAGTTGCATCGAACTTGCTGGGAAGCTTTAAGTGAATAGTGTCATCGCTAAACTCATTCTCTATTCCTTGAATGATTTGCGCAAAAATGGCGTCATACGGGGCTTTTACTTCCGGATAAACTATCGTTAGTTGTTCACAGTAAGCTTTATTAAACAAACTGAGGAATATAAAGACTATCGATAGAGTCGTATTGCGCATCCGGTTCACTTTATATTACATCTCATTGTTATTCTTGTGTTTTTTGTCCATTAAAGCGTGAACGGGCCAAAAAATGATTCTGGCGTTATTTTATGTTGTTACTTATACTCGCCAGTATCGCTAGCCTCATATTGTGAGCTCAAACGCTATAAACTCACCTTGATGATCACGCTATCGTTATAGTACCTATTTTCGATAACTTAGTCGATTAGTAAATAGGGAAATAATGATAGGTTCTTTAATGGTAAACAGATTAAGTTGTTGATATTTAAATACATTCTTAGGTAGTCCATCTCTTTTGTTTCAGTTTTGTATCTAAAGCAAATAGTCGTCTTTTTGGTTAAATATTCACCATGTTTATATTCGGTATCATGCTAACTGTATTAGTGAAATGTTAGATAATCATTTAGCTTAAGCAATAGGCGCTTGCTGCCTTAAGCTAACGCATCTGACATGAGGGTATAAGTAATGTTTGACCACATCAAAATTCCAGAAAATGGCGAAGCAATCTGTTATGAAAATGGCCATTTAATAGTTCCTAATAATCCGATCATTCCGTTTATTGAAGGAGATGGTATCGGTGTCGATGTGACTCCAGCCATGTTGAAGGTGGTTAATGCTGCGGTACAAAAGGCCTATGGAGGTGATCGACATATTGCCTGGATGGAAGTGTTTGCTGGAGAAAAGTCGACACAAGTGTATGACAGCGAAACCTGGTTGCCGGAGGAAACTTTAGCGGCTTTTAAACAGTATAAAGTAGGCATTAAGGGGCCGTTAACTACACCGGTTGGCGGTGGCATGCGTTCACTTAATGTTGCCTTGCGTCAATTACTGGATTTATATGTTTGCCAACGTCCGGTTCAATGGTTTACCGGAGTGCCTAGTCCAATGAAAAAGCCTGGTGAGGTTAATATGGTGATCTTCAGGGAAAATTCAGAAGATGTTTATGCCGGTATTGAGTTTGAAGCAGGAACCGAAGCCGCGAATAAGTTATTGGCCTTTTTGCAGGATGAATTGCAAGTCAATAATATTCGTTTTACTCAAGATTGTGGTTTAGGCATTAAGCCGGTATCAAAAGAAGGTACTCAGCGCTTGGTGCGTAAGGCGATTCAATATGCGATTGATAATGATAGATCGTCGGTAACCTTAGTGCATAAAGGTAATATTATGAAATATACTGAAGGAGCATTTAAAAATTGGGCATATGAATTAGCTAAAAAAGAGTTTGGCGCGCAAACCATGAATGGTGGACTTTGGTGCCAGTTAACTAATCCGAAAACTGGCAAAGAGCTTGTCATTAAAGACGTGATTGCTGATTCCATGTTGCAGCAAACTTTATTGCGTCCAGCGGAATACAGTGTCATAGCTACATTAAACCTTAATGGTGATTACTTATCAGATGCGGTATCGGCTCAGGTTGGCGGAATAGGAATAGCACCAGGAGCTAATATAGGAGAAGACATTGCCATTTTTGAAGCAACCCATGGTACAGCGCCGAAATATGCCGGTTTAAATAAGGTCAATCCAAGCTCAGTGATTTTATCTGCTGAAATGATGCTGCGACACATAGGTTGGATAGAGGCAGCCGATTTGTTGTTACATGGGGTTTCTGGAGCCATTAACGCAAAAACTGTCACTTATGACTTTGCCCGTTTAATGGACGGTGCCACTTTGGTGACCTGTTCACAGTTCGGCGATTGTATTATCGAGCATATGCATTAACTTTGATGATATTTATACAATAAAAAAGCACAGCATTTGCTGTGCTTTTTCACCTAAGAGAAGGTGTTAATCCTTTGAGTCTTCTACATCATTTGGTGTAATGCTTGCCGCATGATGTCCTTTAGGACCCGAATTAAGCTCGTAATTTACATCCTGACCCGCTTTTAATGTGCGGTAACCTTCCATTTGAATAGTAGAATAGTGTGCGAAGATATCTTCACCACCATCATCAGGACGAATAAAACCAAACCCTTTAGCGTTGTTAAACCATTTAACTGTACCGTGAGCCATACTTCAACTTCCTTCTAAAATCATCGGTAATTAGTTATGCTTCCCCAAAAGCAATATCAACTGAACTAGTGACTAAAAAATAGTCACTGTCTAAATCGTAGATAATAAATTGAAATAGTCAAGAGGAATTCACAACTATTTAACAGTAATTTTAACTTAATTTAGTTAAAATGATGCGGCAAAATTTGTTATGACAGACTAATATAGAATTATGAGTAAGTGGAAAGAAATGTTCGAGCAACAAGAGGTACTCGAAGAAGAAAAACGTGAGCAATATCAAAAGCCACCTATGTATAATGTGATTTTACTCAATGATGATTATACGCCAATGGATTTTGTCGTTGAGGTATTGCGTAAGTTTTTTAATATGAATGAAGAGAAGGCAACCGATATCATGCTGGACATTCATTATAAGGGCAAAGGACGGTGTGGCACATATACTGCAGAAGTTGCAGAGACCAAAGTTAGTCAAGTAGGTAGTTACGCGTTGGAAAACCAACACCCATTAAAGTGCACAATGGAAAAAGCGTAATGTTACTAGGTTTTTAATTGGAGTAGCCTATGTTAAACAAAGATTTAGAAGTTTCCCTCAATATGGCCTTCCGTCAGGCAAAAGAATCCCGTCATGAATTTATGACTGTGGAGCATCTTTTATTAGCTTTACTGGATAATCCGTCTTCGGTGGATGCATTAACGGCATGCGGTGCCGATATGCAAAAGCTCCGCAAAGAGTTGATGGATTTCATTGGTGAAACAACACCCGTTATTCCAGCAGGTGAGGAAGAACGGGAAACCCAACCGACACTTGGCTTTCAACGGGTATTGCAACGTGCGGTATTTCACGTGCAATCATCTGGCAAGAGCGAAGTTAATGGCTCTAATGTCTTGGTTGCCATCTTTAGTGAACAGGAATCTCAAGCGGCGTATTTTTTGAAAAAATCAGATATTAGCCGCCTGGATATTGTTAACTATATCTCTCATGGTATTGCCAAAGTTGAGCATAGTGATCAACGTAGCCAGGATGAAGCAGTTACTCAGGTTGAGGAAGAGCCAAGGACTATTGAAAATTTTGCCACTAATCTCAATGATGAGGCGAGAAACGGCAATATTGATCCGCTTATTGGTCGTAATGATGAATTAGAACGTACCTTGCAGGTGCTGGGAAGACGTAGGAAAAATAACCCTCTGTTTGTTGGTGAAGCCGGGGTGGGTAAAACGGCAATTGCTGAAGGTTTGGCAAACTTAATCGTATCAAATGAAGTGCCGGAGTTCTTAGCCGATACTAGTATTTATTCCTTGGATATGGGGGCATTATTAGCAGGCACTAAATATCGCGGTGATTTTGAGAAACGCTTTAAGGCATTGCTAAAAGAGTTGGAACAGGAAGGTAACGCGATACTTTTTGTTGATGAAATTCATACTATTATCGGTGCTGGTGCTGCATCTGGTGGCATGATGGATGCGTCAAATTTGATCAAACCTTTGTTATCTTCCGGTAAGCTTAAATGCTTAGGCTCAACCACTTATCAGGAATATCAAAGTATTTTTGAAAAGGATAGAGCGCTAGCGCGTCGTTTCCAAAAAATAGATATTGCTGAACCTAGTGTTGATGATACCACCAAAATTTTACTGGGGTTAAAAGATAAATATGAGGCTCATCACGGTATTCGCTATACCAATAAAGCGTTAAAAGCTGCCGCTAAGTTATCGGCGAAATACATCAATGAGCGCTTTTTACCGGATAAAGCCATTGACGTCATTGACGAGGCAGGTGCTAAACAGAAATTGATGACAGCGTCTAAACGCAAAAAAGTGATTAATGATAATGATATCGAATCTATCGTTGCCAGAATTGCCCGTATTCCGGAAAAGTCGGTGTCTTCATCTGAAAAAGACTGCTTGCAAACACTCGATCGCAACTTGAAATTGGTGGTGTTTGGTCAAGATCGAGCGATTGAAGAGTTAAGTTCGGTAATTCGATTATCTCGTGCTGGCCTGGGAAATGAAGAAAAACCCGTCGGTTCGTTCTTATTTGCCGGTCCTACCGGGGTAGGTAAAACCGAAGTAACGCAGCAACTTGCCAAAATTCTTGGTGTTGAGCTGTTACGCTACGATATGTCAGAGTACATGGAAAAACATGCTGTTAGTCGGTTAATTGGTGCACCTCCGGGTTATGTTGGTTACGAGCAAGGCGGTTTGCTAACCGATGCCGTGTTGAAACATCCACACGCGGTAGTGTTACTGGATGAAATAGAAAAAGCACATCCTGATGTCTTTAATATTTTATTGCAGGTGATGGATCATGGCACATTAACCGATAATAATGGTCGTAAGGCAGATTTTAGGAATGTTACTTTAGTGTTGACCACTAATGCCGGGGTACAGGAAACCACCAGACAATCCATCGGTTTTAAGCAGCAAGATCATAGCCTTAATGCGATGGATGAAATCAACAAAGTCTTTTCTCCTGAATTTAGAAACCGTTTGGATAACATCGTCTGGTTCAATCACCTATCTGATGAAGTGATCCAGCAAGTAGTTGATAAGTTTATTGTTGAGCTACAGGCTCAGTTAGATGAAAAAGGTGTATCACTTGAATTATCTGAAGATGCTAAAACATGGTTAGCAGATCACGGTTATGATAAGGCGATGGGCGCAAGACCTATGGCACGGGTTATTCAGGAACATCTGAAAAAACCATTGGCTAATGAGTTGTTATTTGGTGATTTAACGCAAGGTGGCGTTGCTAAAGTAACGGTTGATGATGATAAGCTTATTTTAAGCTATGAAGCGAAAAAGGAACTTGTTGAGCATTAGGGGCTGTTTGACTGAACTAATGCAAAAAAGCCCTCAAATATGAGGGCTTTTTATTAGAATTTATATTATTTATCTTGCACGGAAAATAATGCGGCCTTTTGATAAGTCATAAGGCGTTAGTTCTACCGTTACTTTATCGCCAGTTAAAATACGAATGTAGTTTTTACGCATTTTTCCTGAAATGTGGGCGGTAACAACGTGTCCATTTTCTAATTCAACACGGAACATAGTATTTGGTAAGGTTTCTAATACCGTACCTTGCATTTCAATATTTTCTTCTTTCGCCATTGGGCGTTAAACCTCTAATTTGTGCATGAATAAAAAGCTGGGCGAATAATGCCCAAATGAGCGGATAAAGTAAAGCTATACTGTTATTTATTTACTGTTAACCAGGTATTTTTTTTCAAAATTTGATGGGGATAGTACTTATTTTTGTAATTCATTTTTTGGCATTGATCAATTTGATAACCCAGGTAGAGAAACTCTTTACCCATAGCTTTGGCTGTTTCAATTTGTTTAACAATTGAATAAACGCCAATCCCTTGTGAGCGGTAGTCAGGGTGATAAAAAGTATAAACTGCCGATAATGCGTCTTCTAAAACATCGGTTACTGCAACGCTTACCAAAGCGTCGTTATGCCAGGTTTCAATAAATAGCTGCTTAGTTAAATGGCATTCGAGAAAGCTCTTATATTGCTCATAGTTGGGTGGAAACATCGAGCCATCGGCGTGTACTTTACTGATGTAGTTTTCATACAGCGGATAGTAATCATCTTGTAGCTGAGAGTTAATTGCCAGGTTAAAAGCCTGATTTTTTTTCAGTAGGCGCTTTTGGCTTTTTGACGGCACAAAGTCCTGAACTAATACCCGCAAAGACTGACAGGCATGACAGTTGATACAGTGGGGACGGTAAATTTGATCGCCGCTGCGACGAAATCCCTGTGACATCAACCAGGCGTAAGGTTTGGCGCTTTGTAATTGTTGATCAATGGCTATGAGTAACCTTTCTTGTTGCTCAGGTAGATAATTACATGGAAATGTTTGGCTAATTGCCAGCTGGTAACTTTTATTCATAGCTAGAGTATAGCATTAGAACGCTAGAGTATAGCATTAGAACATGCTTCTGGGCTGCCAGGTGCTTGCCGGTAAGTGGTGAGTTAATGCCTGTTGTCTTTGCCGATCAAACTCTGCTCTGGATATTTCAATACAGCCCATGGACACTAAAAATGGGTTAGTGATCTGACAATCAATGATTTCCACGCCTTGTTGCTTGAGTAGGTCGGACAATCCAACCAAGGCAATTTTCGACGCATTGTTTTGTAGGTAAAACATCGACTCGCCCGAGAAAAATCCGTTAACCGCGACGCCGTATAAACCACCGACTAAAGTATTGTTTTGCCAAACCTCTATCGAGTGGGCATAACCTAGCTGATGTAACTGCTGATAAGCTGCCAGCATAGCACTGTTGATCCAGGTGCCTTCTGTGCGAAACGGCGCATTCGCACAGTGCTCAATCACTCGATCAAATGCCTGATTAACGGTAACGGTAAAGCTTTTTCTATTCAATACCTTTTTAAGTGAACGGTTGATTTTTAACTGGTCAATGGCAATAACCGCTCGAGGTGTAGGGCTCCACCAAAGAATTGGTTCTTCTTCATTAAACCAGGGAAAAATGCCTTGAGAATAGGCGGTAATTAACCGTTTGACGGATAAATCTCCACCGACAGCCAGTAATCCGTTTGGATCAGATAATGCACTATCCGGTGGAGGAAATTCAAGACTTTCCGGGGTTAACCAGTGGAGAGTCTCTTTGGCCATAAATTACTTATCAGCTTTCGCGTCTAAATAACGCTCTGCATCTAATGCCGCCATACAACCGGCACCGGCAGAAGTAATGGCTTGGCGATAAATGTGATCGGCAACATCACCGGCGGCAAACACGCCTTCGACGCTGGTTTGAGTCGCATTGCCGTTAGTCCCGCTTTCAATGGTCAGATAACCATCTTTCATTTCCAGTTGACCTTTGAAAATGTCGGTGTTTGGCTTGTGACCGATAGCGATAAAGCAGCCTGCAACATCGATATTTTCGGTGGCGTCAGATTTAGTGTCTTTTAAACGAATACCGGTTAC
The DNA here is from genome assembly GCA_964620605.1 of uncultured Thalassotalea sp. Taxonomy (GTDB): domain Bacteria; phylum Pseudomonadota; class Gammaproteobacteria; order Enterobacterales; family Alteromonadaceae; genus Thalassotalea_E. The sequence goes on along the minus strand of CAZUHQ010000046.1, from coordinate 8,888 downwards.
CCCCATATCGTCACCCAATACTTCATCCAAGGTGCGATCTAAGTGCAAGATGATATTACCGTTCTTTACTTTTTCCATTAAACGGTCGGTTAAAATTTTCTCTGAGCGGAAGGTATCTCTGCGATGCACCAGGTGCACCTCTGAGGCGATATTGGCCAAGTATAAAGCCTCCTCAACCGCGGTATTACCACCACCGACAACGGCAACTTTTTGATTGCGATAGAAAAAGCCGTCACAAGTTGCACAAGCTGAAATGCCTTTACCCATAAAAGCCTGCTCTGATGGTAAGCCTAAATATTGCGCTGAAGCGCCGGTACAGATAATTAATGCATCACAAGTATATTCGCTACTGCCATTTAGTTTGAACGGGCGAGTAGACAAATCGACTGACTCAATATGGTCGAAAATGATTTCGGTATCAAATTTTTCGGCGTGCTTTTGCATGCGTTCCATTAATACCGGGCCGGTTAAGTCATCGGCATCACCTGGCCAGTTTTCGACTTCAGTCGTGGTTGTTAATTGGCCACCTTGTTGCATACCGGTGATCATTACCGGTTTTAAGTTAGCGCGGGCGGCATAAACGGCAGCTGTGTATCCGGCAGGGCCTGAGCCGAGAATGAGTAACGGGCAATGTCTTGCTTCGCTCATGAATTACTCCAAATTGATAGTGTGCTTTATTATCTTTAATTGATTGGGATTTTAAGTAAAGATCTCAAGGGGGTAAAATTACTTTTCAATAAAAAATATAAGTGAAATGTCTAAACTGCAATATTAATTGTACGGTGATGCAAAAATAACCAGTGAGAAATTGTCAATAAAAAAGCCGCGCCTGTTACCAAGGCGCAGCCTTTAAAACTAGTTAATTATTGACTTATAAAGTCGCAATAGCGTCTTTTGCCGGTACGTAGTCGTAACCTAATACATCTGCAACCGGCTGATAAGTGATTTTACCACCTAAGACATTTAAACCATTCATTAAGTGCTCGTCATCTAACATCGCTTGTTTAGCACCTTTGTTAGCTAAAGTAACGGCAAATGGTAAAGTTGCATTGGTTAATGCCATAGTCGAGGTACGGGCAACACCACCTGGCATGTTAGCGACACAATAATGCACAACATCATCAACAACATAAGTTGGCTCTTGGTGAGTAGTTGCTTTAGAGGTTTCAAAACAACCACCTTGGTCGATAGCGACATCAACGACAACAGCGCCTTTTTTCATTGATTTGATATGTTCTTTTGTTACTAATTTAGGCGCTGCTGCACCAGGAATTAATACCGCACCAATTACCAGATCGGCATCAATAATTAAATGATCCATGGCATCAGCTGTTGAGTAAACGGTTTTTAAACGACCATCAAATTCAGTATCAAGCTGACGAAGACGCGGTAAAGAGCGATCCAATATGGTTACGTCTGCGCCCATACCAACTGCCATGCGAGCTGCTTGCGTACCGACAACACCACCACCAATAATTAATACTTTCGCTGGAGCAACACCAGGAACACCACCTAATAATGCGCCTAAACCACCTTGGGCTTTTTCCAGTGCGTGGGCACCAGCCTGAATAGACATACGACCAGCAACTTCTGACATAGGTGCCAATAAAGGTAGGCCGCCAGTTACTGCCGTTACTGTTTCATAAGCGATACAAGTAGCGCCTGAAGCAATTAACAATTCAGTTTGCGTTGGATCTGGTGCTAAATGCAGGTAAGTAAATAGCACTTGTCCTGGACGTAGCATTTTACATTCAACAGGTTGAGGTTCTTTTACCTTGATGATCATTTCGGCAGTAGCAAAAATTTCTGCGGCGCTGTCAATAATTTTTGCACCAGCAGCGATATATTGCTCATTATCAAAACCAATCGCCGCACCGCCGTTATTTTCGACTATGACATCATGACCGTTTACTATTAATTCTTTTACACCGGCAGGTGTTAAGCCGATACGGTATTCATGATTCTTTATTTCTTTAGGTACACCAATAATCATATTTTTATCTCTATTAAATGAGTGTTGTAATATTAACGACTAGTATAATGCGAAAGAATCAGAATAACCTCTCGAAGATTTTTTGTTCTTAGTGTAATATTCTAGATATGTTAATTTTTCTAGTATTTTATAAATGAAAAATCCACCGAAAAAACCGATAGATCGCATCGATAGAAATATTTTAGCTCAATTACAAAAAGATGGACGATTATCCAATGTTGAGTTATCAAAACGGGTTGGATTAAGTCCAACTCCCTGTCTGGAACGAGTCAAACGTCTGGAAAAAGACAAATATATTACTGGTTATCAGGCAATTTTAAATCCGCATAAGTTAGATGCTGCGTTATTAGTGATAGTCGAAATAACCTTAACGAAAACCAGCCCGGATGTTTTTGATGACTTTGCCAAAGCGGTACATGAACTCGACGTTATTCAGGAATGCCATTTGGTGTCGGGAAATTTTGACTTTCTATTAAAAACTCGGGTTTCCGATATGGCGGCTTATCGGGAATTGCTAGGAGATATCTTGCTGCGCTTGCCTGCGGTCAGTGAAAGTCGTACTTATGTGGTGATGGAAGAAGTGAAATCGTCTAATATTTTACCGATCAAACGCTAATTCCACTATCGATTCACTTGACTGGCATTAAAGCATTTAATTCAGCGCAATAGTTTGTTATTTTACTGTATATAACAACAATAGTCATAATGGTTTTCATATTGTCTAAAGAATCAATAAAATTAAATGGTGTACAGCGCTTATTAGAAGCAGGACTATTAGTGTCTTGTGTGTTTGCCATGTTTATGATGATGGCATTATTTAGTTTTGATCCTGCAGACCCCGGTTGGTCACAAACAGGTTATCAAACGCCAATTCGTAATTTAGGTGGGGCGGTTGGTGCCTATCTTTCCGATCTGCTATTAAATTTATTTGGTGTTATCGCTTATAGCTTACCTTTTGTTATCGCTATTACCGGTTGGTTGCTGTTTCAAAAATATCACAGACTGATCCAGTTGGATTACCTCACCCTGGGGCTTAAATTTATCGGTTTTATCATGCTCTATATAGGCGTTACTTCGGTCGCTAGTATGAATTTTGACGATGTTTTTTATTTTTCTGCTGGCGGTATTTTAGGGGATATCTTAAGTAATAGTGTCCTACCTTACTTTTCTTTTGTTGGTAGCACCTTATTGTTTTTAATGTTTATTGGTACCGGCTTTGTGTTATTAACAGGTATTTCTTTGCTGAAAATTGTCGATGGCATAGGTGCTTATACTATCGCGGGCGCTATGTTGACGATTAAGCTACCATCGATAATCAATGAAAAATTTGCTGCCTCGCCGGTTGATAAAAAGCTGACCGATCATAAAAATAAACAAACTAGCGGGCAAGAAGATCAGCAGTTAATTACACCGCAGGAACAACCTTTGTTAGCTGAGGCTCAGCAAGATGAATTTCATACCGATTTAAATGAGATCACATCAGATGCACAAAATGGTGCCTTTGCTAAAAGCAAAGACGATATCTCATTTGAAAGTAATGAACCGATTGAGCCTTTTGTTGATATTGATGAATTAATGGGCGAGCCGTTAGCGATTAATGTTCAAGAGCATGTCAGTGCCGATGAAATTGCCGCTGCTTTTGAACGAGTAGAGCCTATTCTTGTCGAAGAAGGCCAGAGCACAGCAGCGGTTAATTCCGATAATAAAGATCAGGATTCATATCAGGGCTTACCATCGCTCGAACTATTAGAGCGTCCTAATCGTACTGAAAATCCGATTGACAAAAAAGAATTGGAACAGGTGAGCCGTTTAGTTGAAGAAAAATTGGCAGAATTTGGCGTAAAAGCCGAGGTAGTAGATGTTTTCCCAGGGCCAGTTATTACCCGTTTTGAGCTGGATCTGGCACCAGGTGTTAAGGCCAGTAAAGTCAGCGGTTTATCGCAAGACATTGCCCGTTCACTGTCTGCGAAAAGTGTTCGCGTGGTAGAAGTGATTGAAGGCAAGTCGGTGATCGGTATCGAATTGCCAAATAAATTCCGCGAAACCGTGTATTTTACCGATGTAATATCAGATAAAAAGTTTGCCGATTCTTCTTCGCATCTGGCAATGGCAATCGGCAGTGATATCTCGGGTAAGCCGGTAATAGCCGATTTGGCGAAAATGCCGCACTTACTGGTAGCTGGTACTACAGGTGCTGGTAAGTCAGTAGCGGTTAATACCATGATCGTCAGTATTTTATATAAATCGACACCGGAAGATGTCCGGATGATCATGATAGACCCTAAGCAAGTGGAACTATCAGTGTATAATGGCATTCCGCATTTGTTATCTGAAGTGGTTACCGACATGAAAGAAGCGGCGAATGCGCTGCGCTGGTGTGTCGGTGAAATGGAGCGTCGCTATAAGTTAATGTCTGCACTTGGTGTGAGAAACCTCAGAGGTTTTAATGATAAAGTCAGCAAAGCCATTGAAGCCGGGGAGCCGTTAATCGATCCGCTATGGCAACCGACTGATGCCTTTAGTCAAACCCCACCCTTATTAGAAAAACTGCCTGCAATCGTTATTTTAGTGGACGAATTTGCCGACATGATGATGGTTGCCGGTAAGAAAGTAGAAGAGCTGATCGCCCGAATTGCGCAAAAAGCGCGGGCGGCGGGCATGCATTTAATTTTGGCGACACAAAGGCCTTCGGCAGATGTTATTACTGGCCTAATCAAGGCGAATATTCCTACACGCATGGCGCTAAGAGTACAATCAAGAATGGAGTCTCGTATAATCCTTGATCAGCAGGGCGCAGAACAACTACTTGGCATGGGGGATATGTTTTACCTGCCGCCAGGAGAAGCGGTTGCTATTCGCGTGCATGGCGCCTTTGTTAACGATGACGAAGTACATGCGGTAGTGAATGATTGGAAATCGCGCGGTGAGCCCGCCTATGTCGAAGATATATTAACCGGTGATACTGAGCAAGAAATTTTATTGCCAAGTGAACTGGCAGAAGGAGCAGCAGGCGATGCAGAATTAGATGCTTTATACGATGAAGCCCTGGCTTTTGTCACTGAAACCCGACGGGTGTCTATTTCCAGTGTTCAGCGTAAATTTAGAATAGGTTATAACCGAGCAGCACGTATCGTTGAAGATATGGAATCTCAAGGGGTGGTCAGTGCGCCGGGTCATAATGGGGCGCGTGAAGTATTAGCGCCGCCGCCAGTAAAGGATTAATCATGGGTTTTCAATTTATTTATTTAGGGTTTTTAAGTTTTGCTTTACTTGCAACACCAAGTTATGGAACGCAGGTTGACTCTGAGCAGCAGGCGGTTGCCAATAGTAAGCAAAACAATGCGCAAGTGACATTAATGTCAAGGCTGGCAAAAACCGCATTTTTCTCAGCCAATTTTAGCCAGCAGGTGTTTGATGAACAGCAAAATGCCTTGCAGCAAAGCCAGGGCAAACTGGTGGTTAAAAAGCCAACCTTGGTATACTGGCAAACTACTCAGCCGGATGCGTCATTAATCGTTTCTGATGGCGATAATTTGTGGTTTTATGATCCATTTATTGAACAGGCGACGGTGTATACCGTTGATGCTTCGATTGCCAATACGCCAATTTTGCTATTAACCTCAACCGATCCTGTGCTGTGGCAGCAATATAACATCAGCCAACAGGACAGCAATCGCTATATCATCGACAGCAAAGATGTTAATAGCCGGGTCACACGTTTAACGCTGGAATTTGTTGATGATTCGCCGCAATTGGCAAGTTTTACAATTTTAGATTCCACCGGTCAAACCAGCGTTATTCGCTTAACTGAGCTGGATAGTAGTACGGCTATTGATGATAAAATTTTCGACTTTATATTGCCTGAAGGTAGTTATTTAGATGACCAGCGCTAATCAGGAGTTGGCATTAAGCTTTGGCGACAATCAGGCATTCTTACCGTTAGCGGCACTGCTTAGGCCAAAAACCCTGGATGACTATGTTGGTCAGCAGCATATTCTTGGGCAGGGAATGCCGCTGCGCAAAGCAATAGAGCAGGGTAAGTGTCATTCAGTCATTTTTTGGGGGCCACCAGGTACCGGAAAAACGACGTTAGCAGAAATGATAGCCACTCATGCCAATGCTGAAATTGAACGAGTTTCAGCGGTCACTTGTGGCATTAAGGAAATTCGTCAGGCAATTGCCAATGCTAAAGAAAGGGCGATACATCAAGAGCGCAGAACCGTGCTGTTTGTTGATGAAGTTCATCGCTTTAACAAAAGTCAGCAAGATGCATTTTTACCACATATTGAAGACGGTACCATTATCTTTATCGGCGCGACTACTGAAAATCCGGCATTTGAGCTTAATCAGGCAGTGTTATCCCGAGCTCGGGTTTATACCTTAAAAAAATTACCGCCAGAAGAACTACAACGGGTATTAAGCAATGCTGTGCGCTATCTTGCAAAAGAAAAACAACAAAATGTGAGCTTTGCCGAAGATGCACAGGCGTCGCTCATTGCACTGGCCGATGGTGATGCCAGACGCTTGTTAAATTTATTGGAAAATTGCCTAGATTTAGTCGATCAGAATCAGGCAGTGATCAGTGCAGAGCATATTAAACAGGTCGCTGGTGATAAAATTGCAATTTATGATAAAGGCGGCGATGCCTTTTATGATCTGATCAGTGCGTTTCATAAATCGGTACGAGGCTCAGATCCCGATGCAGCTTTGTATTGGTATGCAAGAATAATAAATGCTGGCGGCGATGCGCTGTATGTTGCCAGACGTTTGTTAGCGATAGCCAGTGAAGATATCGGTAATGCTGATCCAAGAGCGATGCAACTGGCGGTCAATGCCTGGGATACTTTTCATAGAGTCGGCCCCAGTGAGGGCGAACGTGCAATAGCACAGGCGGCGGTGTATATGGCTCTAGCGCCAAAAAGTAATGCAGTTTACACGGCATTTAAACAGGCATTACAGTTAGCAAAAGACACTTCTGACTTGGATGTGCCTTTGCATTTAAAAAATGCCACCAGTAAGCTCACAAAAGAACTCGGACATGGCGCTGAATATCGCTATGCTCATGATGAAGCAAATGCTTTTGCTGCTGGCGAACAATATTTTCCGCAAGTTTTGGCTAATACCCGCTTTTACCATCCAACTGATAGAGGGCTTGAAAAGCAGCTAAAGGAAAAGCAGACGTTCTTACAACAATTAAATCAACAGGCAACTAATAAACGTTATGACTAGCAGCATCAGTAATTATGCCCTTTATGCCTTCGTCGCCCTTGGCGGAGCATGCGGTGCCAGTTTACGTTTTTATATTTCACAATTAATTTTAAATTCTCTCGGAAAAGGTTTCCCTTTTGCGACGCTGGCGGTTAATATTTCCGGCTCATTAATAATGGGAACCTTATACGGCTTAATTGAGCAAGGTGTTATCGAAGTAAGTGTCTACCGTACCCTGATAGGGATAGGGTTTTTAGGCGCTTTTACCACATTTTCAACTTTTTCGCTCGATACTTTGTTATTAATGCAACAAGGTGAATTATTTAAAGCCATGGTCAATGTACTGTTAAACGTTAGCTTATGTATATTTGCAGCGGGTGCGGGCATCTACCTGGTCAGTTTTTTTACAAAATAACCCGATAAACAGACGTGATAAAAAATGCTAGATCCAAAATTATTTAGAACAGATATTGAAACCACAGCCGCCGCCTTGGCAAAACGCGGTTTTAGCTTAAATACACAAGAGCTGATTACCCTGGAAGAACAACGTAAAACCATTCAGGTTAAGACTCAGGAATTACAAAGTCAGCGCAATACCCGTTCCAAATCCATAGGTCAAGCAAAAGCACGTGGTGAAGACATAGCCCCGTTATTGGCAGAAGTTAGTCAACTGGGTGATGAATTAGAAGCAGCAAAAGAAGAGCAGAATCAGGTATTGGCAAAAATTGATGCCATAGTCTCTGCCGTGCCTAACCTGGTGGATGAATCTGTGCCGGTTGGCGAAAGTGAAGATGATAATGTCGAAATCAAACGTTGGGGCACACCAAATACGTTTGATTTTGAAGTAAAAGATCATGTCGATCTGGCAACAGCATTAGACAAGGGGCTGGATTTTGAAAGCGGTGCAAAACTTGCCGGCACGCGCTTTGCTGTGATGCGTGGCAAAATTGCCAAACTGCACCGTGCCTTGGCGCAATTTATGCTCGATGTCCATGGTGAAGAGCATGGCTATCAGGAAATGTACGTACCTTACTTGGTGAATCACGATTCATTATACGGCACAGGTCAGTTACCTAAGTTTGGTGAAGACCTGTTCCATACCGATCTGGCGAATCGTCAGTTTTCATTGATCCCTACCGCGGAAGTGCCGTTAACTAATCTGGTGCGTGATGAAATTGTTGATCAAGATGAATTGCCAATTAAAATGTGTGCTCACACGCCATGTTTTCGCAGTGAAGCTGGATCATCAGGTCGTGATATTCGCGGTTTAATTCGCCAGCATCAGTTTGATAAAGTAGAAATGGTACAACTGGTGAAGCCTGAAGAGTCATTTAATGCGTTAGACGAACTAACTCGTCATGCGGAGGTGATCTTGGAAAAACTGGAATTACCGTACCGTACTGTTGTTTTATGTACTGGTGATATAGGTTTTAGTGCTACCAAGACCTTTGATATCGAAGTTTGGTTACCAGCGCAAAACACATATCGTGAGATATCTTCTTGTTCAAATATGGGCGATTTTCAGGCACGCCGCATGCAGGCTCGTTTTAGAAACAGTGAAACCAACAAGCCTGAGTTACTCCATACCTTAAATGGTTCAGGTTTAGCGGTTGGCAGAACCTTAGTTGCGGTGCTGGAAAATTATCAGCAGGCTGATGGCAGTATTAATGTGCCAACGGTATTACAG